>JBGVFO010000179.1:0-2943 GCA_045121195.1 Eubacteriales bacterium | reverse complement strand
GGCTAAACACCGCGAATTGCTAACGCAACCCCGATTTGTTACGCCGAACGAAACGGCAACGCACGAACCCGTAGGGGCGATCATTGATCGCCCGTTCGTTGGGGAATTGTCGTTCATGGCGGGCGACCAATGGTCGCCCCTACAAACCATCAATTTCGTTTTACAAACTCCCTGACAAACATCAATTTTCCGTTCAATTCTCACATTTTCCCGTTACGGGAATGAAACGAGGTTATCATGGCATATAACAAGAACAACTTCAAACGGATCAAGGAGGAATACGCCACCAAGCATCTGGTCGCCGAGCAGGCGGCGGAGCTTCGTCGCGCCGAGATCCACGCCGCCCTTCCCGAGGTAGCCAAGCTTGACGCCCGTCTTGCGGGCACGGGGCTTGCTCTTATGGGCGCGGCGCTCACCGACAAGAACGAGCGCGAAAAGCAATTCGCCGCCCTCAAGGCGGAGAATCTGCGCCTCAACACCGAGCGCGATCGCCTTCTCGTCGCCGCAGGCTACCCCGCCGACTACACCGACGTCAAATACGAGTGTCCCCTCTGCTCCGACTCGGGCTACGTGGGCATCAAGATGTGCGACTGTATGAAAAAGGCGCTGACCCTTGCGGGCTTTGAGTCCTCCGGCATCGCCAATCTGCTGGAAGATCAGACCTTTGAGAGCTTCTCGCTGGACTATTACCGCGACAAGCCCGAGATCCACCGCACCATGTCGGGCATTTTCGGCTTCGCCAAGGAGTACGCCGAGAGCTTTGACCCCGCGAGATCGGGCAATCTGCTTCTTATGGGCGGCACGGGACTTGGCAAGACCCATCTGTCCTCCGCCATCGCCCGTCGCGTCATTGAGGAGGGCTTTGACGTCTTTTACGTCACCGCCATCAATATGGTGTCCGACTTTGAAGCCGAGCAGTTCGGCAGTCACCGCGGCGTCAAGGGCGAATTCACCGACAAATATTTCGAGTGCGACCTCTTGATCCTGGACGATCTTGGCACCGAGCTTACCAACCAGTTCACGGTTTCCTGCCTGTATAACGTCCTCAATATGCGGATCAACCGCCGCCTACCCACCGTCATCAGCACCAATCTGATGCAGAACGAGCTGATGCAGAAGTACAGCGAGCGCATCACCAGCCGCCTTCTCGGCGAATTCCGAATCCTTCCCTTCCTCGGCACCGATATCCGTTTGCAGAAGTTGAGGAAATAAAATCAAAATTTGAACGGGAAATTGATGTTTATCGGTGAGAACGATTACGGGAGAGGTGGGGATGCGAGCACCCCCACACCCCCAGTCGACAGCCGAGGGGCGCGAGCGCCCCTCGCCCGCCGACTATCGAGGGAAAGACAATGCTCCCATATCTCACCTTTCGCAAGCGATCCCCCGAAAGCCTCGATTTCATCGGATTTTTCCGTTCCGTTGAGTTTTCAGGGTTAGTGGTCCCTGAAAACTGGCGGGAGCTATTGTTACGGCTACAAATCAATTTTATCTTTCTTTTTATAACCCCCGCCAGAAAAGTTTTTTTGCGGAGCTTTTTTTCCAAAAAAAGCGACCTCTCCCGTAACCGTTCTCCCCGATCAATCAAAATTTGCAACACCCGAAAGGAGGACGCCGTGCCCCATACCATACAAGAATTGCCCATCGCCGTCATTGACTCGGGCGTGGGCGGTATCAGCGTCCTGCGCGAGCTGGTAAGGCTGATGCCAAACGAGCGCTTCCTCTATTTCGGCGACTCCAAAAACGCCCCCTACGGTAGCCGTAGCCGCGCCGAGGTGCTGGACATCACGCGCCGCAATCTCGACACCCTCCGCGCGCGCGGTATCAAGGCGCTGGTCATTGCCTGCAACACCGCCACAAGCGCCGCCGCAAAGACCCTTCGCGCGGAAAATCCCGATCTTCCCATCATCGGCATCGAGCCCGCCGTCAAGCCCGCCGCCTTCCTCGGGGACGCCCCCCGCGTGCTGGTCATGGCGACGCCTCTGACCCTCCGCGAGGAGAAATTCCGCGAGCTGGTTGCGCGCTTCACCCATCGCGCCCAGGTGATCTCCCTGCCCTGTCCGGGGCTTGTGGAGCTGATCGAGGCGGGACATCTGGACGACGCCCCCATCGACGAATATCTTTCCTCCCTGTTTGCCCCCTTTTTGGAGGAGCATATCGACGCCGTGGTGCTGGGATGCACCCATTACCCTCACGTTCGGGACGCCATCGCGCGGCATCTGCCGCCCCACGTGGTGATCCTTGACGGTGGCGAGGGAACGGCGCGCGAGACCCTGCGCCGTCTTCGAGAGCAGGATCTGACGGCACCCGACGACCGTGTGGGCGAGGTTGAGATCGTCAACACCGCAAACGACCCCCGCCTCGTGGCGCTGTGCCACACCCTTCTTGCAAAATGATAGGACAGAGAACGCCAAATTCCCTGTCCTTTTTTTCTTCAAATTTTGATTTGTCGGTGGGTTTGATGTGACAAAACGGCGACGCACAAACCCGTAGGGGCGATCATTGATCGCCCGTTCGTTGGGTATTTGCCGTATATGGCGGGCGAACACTGTTCGCCCCTACAAACCCTCAATTTCGTTTTACAAACTCCCCGACAAACATCAATTTACCGTTCAAATTTTGATTGATCGGTGGGTTCGATGTGACGAAAAGGTAACGCACAAACCCGTAGGGGCGATCATAGATCGCCCGTTCGTTGGGTAATTGTCGTTCATGGCGGGCGACCAATGGTCGCCCCTACAAACCATCAATTTCGTTTTACAAACTCCCCGACAAACATTAATTTACCGTTCAAATTTTGATTGATCGGTGGGTTCGATGTGACGAAAAGAAAACGCACGAACCCGTAGGGGCGATCATAGATCGCCCGTTCGTTGGGTAATTGTCGTTCATGGCGGGCGACCAATGGTCGCCCCTACAAACCATCAATTTCGTTTTACAAAC
>JBGVFO010000178.1:0-2486 GCA_045121195.1 Eubacteriales bacterium | reverse complement strand
GGAGAAAGTTGTGTGGATTGGTCTTTGGACACGGGTTCAATTCCCGTCGGCTCCACCAAAAAGATAAGAGGACACTCAAGCGAGTGTCCTCTTATCTTTTTCTTTTGGTGAGCCGCGGTTGAACCCGCCCGCGCTATGCACCACGCCCTGCCTCATACAAAAGTAAGCAACCGAACTATGTAAATCTTAAGCTCGCGCGCGGATACGGGTGCACATACCAAATAAAGCCGTAGGGAGCTTGCTCACTTAAGGCGAGTGCAGGTATATTCGCCATAGGCGAAATCCGTCGGATGCTTCACTTAATTTAAGTACAATCGGAAGTTCTAAAAGCTCTATAAAACTGCGAATTCGCATTCGGACTTCGATACGTCGTACAGCACGGAACGCCGGATAAATACGCAAAAGAAGCTCTTTACCGTTTCACCGAAACGCCGGAAAGAATACTCCACCACTTCTCAGAGGGCAGGCTCTGTTCCCTCGTCGAGAACCTATCAAGCACTAAATACTAAAAAGATCTTATATAATACATAACCCCCTTAAAGTAGTCTTGAAAACTTTTTGTTTTTTCAAGTGTCTACTCTAAGGGGATTATATCAATCAACCGGGCTCTTTCCTATTATCCTACGCGAAATCGATGTAGCTTCTTAGCGCCACGTCATTTATAGTTTGTACAAGATCCGCATCCGGGCTCCACATCATCTCGGAATACAGCGCCACGGGATACATGATATTTTCCTCAAATACGCCGTCCTCGACAAGTGTGCAAAGGACGAGGTCGCCGCTGTTTGCCTCTGCCAGGGTCCGTACCATTCCCTGCGCCTGTGCGGCGTGGGAAAGCCAATAGGCCTGAACCATACGCCAGATCTTGCTCTTTCTATTCACGCGGTTTGCGATAAAGCTCTTCGATCCGCGGCCGATGATCATAGTGCTGTCGGCGTGAACGAATGAGCTCCAGTCAAGACCCGTGAAGCCCTTGGTCACAGCGCCGAATTTTTCGTTTTTGCCGCGCAGAGCAGATATTTTGCGAACGAAATCCTGCGTTTGCTTGTAGGCATCAGGGGTGCATTCGTAATCGGCAAAGGGGAACGTGCCGCAATTTTCCCAAACGATCCTGATACGCGGATCGGTGGCTGCAATGTATTCGAGCTTGTCCTTAACGGAGTTTGCGTGCAGACCGAATTGAAGCTCGAGCTTGGGATATCTTTCAAAAAGCTTAGTGGAGGTGTAGTTGACGAAGCGAGTCACCGCCTCTGCAATCAGCACTCCGTCGATAGCATCCTGATTCAATTCGGTGAACGACTGAAAGTAAATGCCGTCCGCGCCAACGTCTGCATACTGGGTATCGTACACGCGCACGACGTCCTCGGCGTTATCAAGAATGGTGTCCATGGAGAAGCGGCTGCAATCGGTGTCCCAGCACCATGCAAAGCCAAAGTATACCTTAATGCCACAGTTGTGTGCGTACTCGACGATCTCCCTTGCGTTGAGAGGAACGAAATCGTTCCACATGATCAGCGTGTTCATCTTCAGCTTGACCATATTGTCAATATAGCGTTTGAAATCGTAGATCACGTGTCCCCAGGTCCATATACCGCGGCTGCTGACCACCGGAGCTGACGTCAGCTCAAAATCAGCAAGCGTGTCGGCAAAGGGGTTGTTCACGGCATAATAGGGTGACTGGTTAAATTCCTTCTTGACAAGATATTTGTTGTAGAAATCCACACAGCCGTATAGCACGCCGTTATCGTCCGCGCCCTCGATCATTACGGCACCGTCGCGAACCGAGATGCTATAAGATTCCGCCTTAGACAGATTGGCGATGGAATGCTCCTTGATGTAACGGTTGTTTTCCTTCGTGCCTACGTAGATGCAGGTGAATTTTTCGGCATCGAATGGCCGCTCCACACCAAAGCACATCGGATATTCTTCGGTATATTCCAGCAAAAGCTCGCCCAGAATTTCAAGGGCCTTGTACTGAATTTTATTTTCTTTGGATCCGTAGATCAACGCAATCCTTTTCACGGTTAATCACCATCCTTTTACGTTATATGAAGGGTCTGCGGTCAAGCACGAGGCGCATCGGGCGAGTGCTTACGATCTCGCCGGAGAGCGCGCTTTGAAGCTCTGCGATTTAGCAGAGATCCGCCGATCGCATTTTTGTCAGATACCGAAGGTAGCTTTAAGATACTTGCGGCTCTGTGCCGCCGCCTCGATAGAATCCTGCTCGTAGGAGTCGTCCTGCTCGACGATCACGTACTCAATGCCGACCTCTTCCGCCGCCGCGAGTATCTTCTTAAAGTCCTGTCTGCCGTCACCGAGCGGCTTGAACTTAAATCCCGCCGCGTTTTTGTCGGCATTGCTCTCGTCGCTGTTTATAAGCTCATAAACGGGCCCACTTGCAAGGTTTTCGCACTCGAAATCCTTGAGGTGCAAAACTTTCATCTGCCCCTTGTATCGAAGTAGATATTCTGAGGGATCAATGCCTG
>JBGVFO010000177.1:0-3042 GCA_045121195.1 Eubacteriales bacterium | reverse complement strand
CGCACAAACCCTTATCACAAAGGGATTTCACCAATTTTATAATTGCAAATCTGTTCGTCGCGGGGCGCCGGGGACGTCGCCCCCTACAATGTTTGTGCGTTGCCATTTCATATCTGCAAACAGACCGACAAATCAAAATTTGCAATTTGATTTTTGAAAAAATCCATCGCAAATTTCGCCGTACTTTCGGGGGGATACGAGCGCGTATTTTGAGGGGACTTGACGGGGCGTCGGACATTTGCTTTTTATTTGCCGCAAAGGGGGAAAAAGGGTCGAGCGAATTGCTTTGACACGGGGAAGAAAATCGGTATAATGGGGGATACGGACAAGCTCCGAGCATAGCCTGCCTATCCTTGGAGGCAGGGGAAAAAGAAAGGAATGACGAAAATGAAACAGGGAAAAGTAAAGCTGGCATATCGCATTGTCACCATTCTGCTGGTGCTGATGATGTGTATCGGTCTTGCGGCTATGACCATTGCCAACCGCACGAAGGACGATCTTCCCGTAATGGCGGACGGAGAAGAAACGGAAAGCGGAACCGAAACTGAGGAAATCACCGAGGGAGAGGAAACGGATACGGAGGATACCGAGCCCGAGGAAACCGAAGAGGCGGAGACCGAGCCTCCCGTGGTAGCGAGTCAGGGACTTGCCTTTGTGAGCAACGGCAACGGGACCTGCTACGTGTCGGGGATGGGAAGCTGTCTTGACAGCTTCGTGATCTT
This sequence comes from Eubacteriales bacterium, assembly GCA_045121195.1. Lineage (GTDB taxonomy): Bacteria > Bacillota > Clostridia > Oscillospirales > CAG-272 > RGIG8775. The sequence continues at coordinate 2,320 of JBGVFO010000177.1, read as the reverse complement.
GCCGCATAGCAGCCCCGCGGGGGACGTGGTGGTAGGAATCGGTGCCTATGCCTTCCGCGGATGCACCTATCTGAAGTCGATCGAGATCAATTCCGCCATTCGTTACATCGGCGAGTACGCCTTCTACGGAAGCGGACTTGTCAACGTGAATCTTCCCGCGGAGCTGGAGGCAATCGGAGATTTCGCCTTCTGTAGCTGTCGGGATCTGGAGAATATCACCGTGGACGCGCAGAATGAAATGTATTGCGATATTGACGGCGTTCTGTACGATAAGGAGATGCGAACCGTCATTACCTGCCCTATGGGAAAGGATATCAGCAGCATTTCCTTGGGCTCTCTTGTGACCGAGATCAAGACCATGGCGTTTTATCATTGCGACACCATTAAGGCGGTCTACTACGACGGCGGCGTATCGGCGTACCGAAAGATCAACATCGGGGCGGGCAATGAGCCGATCGAAAGCGCTATCGTCCATTATTCGGGAAGCGTTGCCTTGGACAGCACGACGGAAAAGTAAAAGGAAAAAGGAAGGCTATGCCTTCCTTTTTTGCGGCTCACCTGTTTTTTGGAGAGAGTCGCGATTCTCCGACGGAAGGACATTGACAAATTACGATCCGTGTGGTACAATAATAGGGATTTTCGGGGAGGTGACGAAATGGAGCAGGATGCAAGACTTGTCGGCGCGGCGGCGCTGGCGTATCTGGGCGACAGCGTGCTGGAGCTTTTGGTACGTGAGCGACTGGTGGAGCAGGGGATCTATCAGTCCCGCAAGCTCAACCGCATGGCACTGGATTACGTGACGGCAACCAAGCAAGCAGCGGCGGCAGAACGCGTTTTGCCTCTGCTGACCGAGGAGGAGACCACCGTGTTCCACCGAGGCAGAAATCTCGATCACGCCAATATTCCCAAGAGTGCGACCAAGAGCGAATATCTTGCGGCGAGCGGTCTTGAGGCGTTGTTCGGATACCTTCACCTGAAGGGGGATCGCGCCCGTATGACCGAGCTGTTCCTTGCGGCATATCCCCACGAACAATAAAAAGAGAGGTATAAAACGATGAACAATCCCAAGGTAAAAATTACGGTAAGAGATCATGGCACTATGATCGCGGAGCTGTATCCCGAGATGGCTCCTAAGACGGTTGAAAACTTTATCAAGCTCGTGAAGGAGGGCTTCTATTCGGGTATGATCTTCCACCGCGTGATCCCCGGCTTTATGATCCAGGGCGGCGGCTTTACCGAGAGTCACGAGCAGAAGCACGCAGACGCCATTCGCGGTGAGTTCCGTGCCAACGGCTTCGCGGCGAACACCCTGAAGCACACCCGCGGCGTGCTTTCTATGGCGCGTACCATGGATCCCAACTCCGCCAGCTCCCAGATCTTCGTGATGCACGAAACCTCCCCTCATCTTGACGGTCAGTACGCCGGCTTCGGTAAGGTGATCGAGGGTGACGAGGTGATCGATAGCATCGCCAACGTGCCTACCACCACCAAGATGTTCTACTATCAGGACTGGCCCGTTGACGACGTGGTCATCGAGAGCATGGAGATGCTCGAGGACTGATGGCAAAGATCAAATGGCGCGGCGGCGCTCTTCTCGGGCCCGTTCCCCCCGTGATGGTCAGCTGCGGCGATATGGAGAAGTCCAACATCGTTACGGTGGCTTGGACGGGCATTCTCAATACCATTCCGCCCAAGACCTATATTTCTCTGCGCCCGTCCCGTTATTCCTATGAGATCATCAAGGAAAAGGGGGAATTCGTTATCAATCTGACGACGGCAGAGCTGGTGCGTGCCGCCGATTCCTGCGGCGTGTATACGGGACGCAAGGTGGATAAGTTTGCCAAGTATGCGCTGACGAAAACCGAGGCGTTTGAGGTGAGCGCTCCCGTCATTGGGGAGAGTCCTCTGTCCCTTGAGTGCAAGGTTACGGATATTATCCCGCTCGGTAGTCACGATATGTTTATTGCGGATATCGTGGCGGTGGACGTGGACGAAGCGCTTCTCGATAAAGAAGGGAAGCTGCATCTTGACCGCGCCCATCTTGCCGCCTTTGCTCACGGCGAATATTTTGAGCTGGGTAAACGGATCGGTACCTTTGGCTTTTCGGTGAAAAAGAAGAAAAAGCCCCAAGGCGCAAAGAAAAAATAAGAAAAAGGACACACGGATATCCGTGTGTCCTTTCAGTCTGTCGAAAAACGCCTATCACGCAGAAGCGAAGATGGGCGTTTTGGTATAAAGATGAGCAAAAAACGAAAGAAGTGGAGAAAAGTTGGAGGGATGGTTATCCTTCCACTTTCTTTTAGCGAATTTTTTGAGATTC
>JBGVFO010000176.1:0-4149 GCA_045121195.1 Eubacteriales bacterium | reverse complement strand
ATGAACAAAATCAAATCTCATCATTTTCGGGTCGCCGAGGACGTCGACCCCTACGGTGTTAGATATTTTCGCTCGTTTTCTGCGTAGCCGTGACACACCGATAAACATCAATTTCCCTTTTTCAGCTAACATTATAAAAATGATACCATTTCTTCCGAGATCTGTCAAGAAGCGGGGATGGATTTTGTCACATATAATACGGGGTGTCGGGCGATACTAACGTCGTACTCTCAAAAAGGAGGTACGAAACGATGGCAAACCAATATCAAAGCCGCCGTGAGGCGGAATTATACCAAGAGATCTATAAAAACACGACGATGGGAGCCGAGTCGCTGACCGATCTGATCGCCCGTGTGGAAACGGGGGATCTCAAGACCGAGCTTGGCGTAGAGCTGGCGCAGTACGAGAATCTTGCGAGGGAGGCGAAGTCGGCGCTTTCCGATATGGGCGTGACGCCCAAGGAGGAAGGACTGATGACGCGGATGTCGGCGAAGGCGGGCGTGATGATGAACACCATGTTAGACGCCACCTCCTCCCACATTGCCCAGATGGTGATCGAAGGCTCCACCATGGGTACCACCGACCTCTACCGCAAGCTGAACGAGTATCGCAGTGAGACGGGCGAGAAGGGCGCCGCTCACGAGGCGATAAGCCTTGCGGAGCGCACCATCCGCTTTGAAGAGGACTGCATTGAAAAAATGAAGGCATATTTGTAAGGAGAACCGTTATGGCACAGATCACCACCAAGGAGCTGGGCGCTATCGGCGACGCGCTGGCGGTGGAGGAGACCCTCATCTCCAAATACCGTTATTACGCGTCGGTGACCGACGACGCCACCCTGAAAAACAAATACGAGCAGATCGCGGACAGACATCAGCATCATTTTGACGAGCTGTATTCCCACGTCCGATAAGGAGAAGGCATGGCAAACTGTAACGTGAGCTTTGACGAGAAGCAGATGCTGGGCGACGCCCTGAGCTCCCAGAAATTTGTGACCGCCCTCTATAACAGCGACATTCTGGAGAGCGCCACCCCCGAGGTCAGACGATGCCTTTGCGGCATTCTCGAGGACGAGCACAGCATTCAGGAGGAGATCTTCACCGAGATGAGCAGCCGCGGCTACTACACCGTGGAGAAGGCGAAGGAAGAGAAGATCAACGAGACCCGACAGAAATACGGTCAGTGCGTGACCGCCTGACCAAAAGAGCCGCCGCAGAGTCCTGCGGCGGCTTGTCTTATGCGTAAAAGTCGTGCTTTCCGATGGTGAACAGGTAGGGACGGCTGTCCGAGATCCACGAGGAGGTGGAAAGGCGGGGATTCATAAAGAACAGCGCCCGTGTGGTGATGGAATAGCCCTCAAGGCAGAGCTTGGCGGCAATGACGCTTTGCTCGGAGGGGTTGTTGTAGATGGTGCCGAAGGAAACGGGAGAGAACTGGGTGCCGTGCTTGCGGTCAAAGATGACCCCCCAGATAGTGTTGGGATATTGGGGGCTTGCCACGCGGTTGAGCACCACGTTGCCCACGGCGATCTTGCCGAGGAAGGGCTCGCCGCCCGCCTCCGCCTGAATGATGCGCGCCAGCCACAGCACCTCGTCACTCTTGTAGAAGCTGCTGCCGCTTACGAGGGACTGCCCCGTTTTGGTCAGTCGGACGGTCCGCGTGGCGCCGTCCCACTCCAGATCCAGACTGTACGCCTTTGCCAAGGGGCGGATGGGCACCCACAGAGAGCCGTCCAGATTGAGGATCTTGTCTACCGTATAGAAATAGCGCCCGTTCGCCGATATGTAAAGGGTATTCTGCTTGGCGCTGACGGTGAGGGTACCCGTGCTGACCGTGGCGGTCTGGGTGGCGCCGTTCCATTTGATGTTGCACCAGCCCATGGCGTCGCAGAATTTCCGCAGGGGAACGTAGGTGGTGGAGCCGATGATCTGCGCCTCGCCGTCAAGGATCACCGAGCCGTTCAGGGTCACGCTGACGGGCGCGCCGTGACGGGGCGTGACCGATGCGGTGGCAACTGCCGTAGTGTCGGTGTCGTATGTATCGGTTCTCGCGGCGGCGGGGAGTCCTGCCGCAAGGGCGGAGGACAGCATCAACGCGGACAGCGTGCACGCCGTTACTTTCTTCATGTCTTTCATAATCTTTCCCTTTCTGTCATTTGTTTCTCTTTGGAATAAGGATTTCCTGCGTCCATTCTACCACGGATAGGGGAGGGTATCAAGGCACAATATAAGGCAGAAAAGGGAGGGGACGGAAGGGCAGGAAGGGACTGGAAGGATTTTCGTCAAATCGCGCGTCAGAGGAGGAAATTGGGGGAATTTTTGCATCTTCTGTACAAAAAATTCCTGTGACCGAAAGGAAAAAATCAAAAAACTATGGACAAACGGAAAAAAGTATGGTAAACTTATACTTGGTTATTTATGATCCCACCAAGGTGGGCAATTTTACGCAAGAAAGGAATTACTATGAAAAAGCTTCTTATTTCTGTTCTTTTGGTATTGGCACTTTCCCTGTCCGCTATGCTGGTTGCTTGCGACGGTGACGGAGAGTACGACGACAGCGAGTCCCGTCAGCCTGTAGAATCTCACGAGGATGATACCGGTAGCGACAGCGAGTCGGGTAGCGAGTCGGGTAGCGCAGGCGATACCGAGAAGGAGACCGAGAAAGAAACCGACAGCGCACTTGGTGTCGTTGAGGATACCGAGGAAGGCTGGGGCGAGGTTCACCACTAAACCGGACTTCTATGAGAAACCGACAGCTTGCCGATCTTCTGCGGCCGCGCACCTTTGACGATATCGTCGGACAGGACCACCTGTTTGGCGAGAAGGGCGTCGTGCGCCGTATGGTAGGAAACGGCAGGATTACCAATATGATCTTTTTTGGCCCTCCCGGAACGGGCAAGACTACGGCGTCCCACGTGATCGCGGCGGAATCGGGCATGAGCTTTTACAAGCTGAATGCCACCACCGCGTCCCTGTCGGACGTCCGCGAGATCCTTGCCGGCACCGACAACGTGTTCGGCGCGGGGGGGATCCTTCTTTATATTGATGAGATCCAGTATTTCAACCGCAAGCAGCAGCAGGCTCTTCTGGAATATATCGAGGACGGACGGGTGACCCTCATTGCGTCCACCACCGAAAATCCTCATTTTTATATCTATAACGCCATCGTGTCCCGTTCGTCGCTGTTCGAGTTCAAGCCCGTGGCGCCGAAGGATTGCGTCAAGGCGCTTCGCCGCGCGCTGGAGCATCTCAACGCCGAGGTGGGGAAGGACAAGCCCCGCACCGCCGACGACGAGCTGCTTCTGTGGATCGCGGGGATGACCGCGGGGGACGTGCGCCGCGCCATCGTGATGCTGGAGAATGCCTATTACGCCGCCGACGGCGAGATCACCCACGAGGTGGTGGAGCAGTTCAATTCGGGCGTGGGCAATTTCAACGACGATACCCATTTCGACCTGCTTTCGGCGCTTCAGAAGTCGATCCGCGGGTCGGATCCCGACGCGGCGGTCTTTTATCTGGCGCGTCTTCTCGAGGCGGGCGAGCTGATCTCGGCGTGTCGTAGGCTTCAGGTCATCGCATCGGAGGACGTGGGACTTGCCTATCCCCTGGCGGCGGTGGTCACGCGCTCCTGCGTGGAATCGGCGATGGAGCTGGGTATGCCCGAGGCAAGGATCCCTCTTGCCAACGCGGCGATCCTGCTTGCGACCTCTCCCAAGTCCAATTCGGCGCACGACGCTATCGCGGCGGCGGCGACCGACGTGCAGAACGGTCTTGGCACAAAGCCGCCCGTGCATCTGCAGGCGCCGCTTTATAAGGGATATAAGTATCCCCACGAATATCCCAACCACTACGTAGCCCAGCAGTATCTGCCCGACGAGCTCAAGGGACGGAAATATTACGTCCCGGGACCAAACCGCACCGAGCAGGCGGCAGAGCAGTACTGGCGCGAGATCAAGAAAAAATAAGCAAAGGGGGACGGCAGTCCCCCTCTATTTGTTTCATTTTCAAGTTTTGATTTGTCGGTGGGTTAGCAACTACGAAATGGCGAGCATTGAGAGCCTTCTCCAAGAATGGGAGAAGGTGGCGCCGAAGGCGACGGATGAGGTTGCGGAATTTGTACCAATGTACGGCACCGTGCCATTTTGCAACA
>JBGVFO010000175.1:0-2165 GCA_045121195.1 Eubacteriales bacterium | reverse complement strand
CTTCGCGGGAGCCTCTCCCATTCTTGGAGAGGCCTTGCAACGTCACTGCGAACACACCGACAAACATCAATTTATCCTATCAACAGACGCAAAAAACGGGGAGATTGCTCTCCCCGTTGATTGTATTTTTCACGATTACTTGGCGTAATCGACGGCGCGGCTCTCGCGGATGACGTTGATCTTGATCTGTCCGGGGTACTTGACCTCGTCCTGAATCTTCTTCGCCATATCGCGGGCGATCAGCTTCATTCCGTCGTCGGCTACGTCCTCGGGACGTACCATCACGCGGATCTCGCGACCTGCCTGAATCGCAAACGCCTTGTCCACGCCCGAAAAGCTCTTGGCGATCTCCTCCAGCTTCTCCAGACGCTTGATGTAATTCTCCAGATCCTCACGCCGCGCGCCGGGACGTGCCGCCGAAATGGCGTCCGCCGCCTGCACGATAATGGCGATAACCGTCTTGGGCTCTACGTCGTTGTGGTGTGCCTCGATGGCGTGAACCACCTCGCGGCTCTCCTTGTACTTCTTGGCGGCGTTCACGCCGATCTGGACGTGAGATCCCTCCACGTCGTGGGGGAACGCCTTACCGATATCGTGAAGCAGACCTGCCCGCTTTGCCGTGGTGCTGTCAACACCCAACTCATCGGCGATCATGCCTGCAATAAAGGCAACTTCAATGGAGTGCTTGAGTACGTTCTGACCGTAGCTGGTACGGTAACGAAGGCGACCGAGGAGCTTAACAAGCTCGGGATGGATGCCGTGAATGCCAACCTCGAAGGTTGCGCGCTCACCCGCCTGCTTGACGGCGGCCTCCACCTCACGGGTGGCCTTCTCGACCATCTCCTCGATGCGCGCGGGATGGATGCGTCCGTCCGCGATCAGCTTCTCAAGGGAAAGTCTTGCGATCTCACGTCTTACGGGATCAAAGCCCGAAAGGGTGATGGCTTCGGGGGTATCGTCAATGATCAGCTCTACACCCGTTAGGGTCTCAAGCTTCTGAATGTTTCTACCCTCACGGCCGATAATACGGCCCTTCATGTCGTCATTGGGAATGGTAACCACGGAAATGGTGGTTTCCGCCACGTGGTCTGCGGCGCAACGCTGAATGGCAAGAGAAATGATGTTTCTCGCCTTTTCGTCGGCGTTTTCCTTGAACTCGGATTCCAGCTCGTCAAGGCGCTGGGCAAGCTCGTGCTGGACCTCGGACTCGATCTGAGCCACAAGCTCCTCCTTTGCCTCCTCCGCGGAAATTCCCGCGATCTCCTCCAGACGCTTGATCTGAACGGAAAGCACCTGATCGACCTGCTCCTTTACGGCATCGGCGTCCTTGATCTTCTTATCCAGGATCTCATTCTTACGCTCGAGGGCGTCAGACTTTTTGTCGATGTTTTCTTCCTTTTGCGTCAAACGACGCTCGGTTCTCGTCAGCTCGGCACGGCGTTCCTTGAGCTCGCGCTCCGCCTCGTTTCTCTGGCGCAGGATCTCTTCCTTTGCCTCGAGAAGGGCTTCCTTCTTGCGGGTTTCGGCTTGCTTTGAGGACTCGTCCAGAAGACGCTTGGCTTCCACCTCGGCAGAGCCGATCTTGGCTTCCGCAACGCGCTTACGGATCGAGATACCCATCAGGATTCCCAACAGCAATCCTACCGCGAGTGCCGCACCACCGACGATGATGGTGATCATATCGGGCATACTACACCTCCTTTTTCTTTCTTTCTATGGATTTGGATTTGTTTCTATCATGTAACGGGCATAGCCAACGCATTTTATGATATACATATTTATTGTACACTTTTTCCCTCCTTTTGTCAATAGTTTTTTCCCCCGCGAGGGGGTTTTTTTCAGAAAACGAAGCAGCGATCCACCCCCGTGATCGGGGTACCCCCTTTTCTTTCAATTGTCATTCAAATTTTGATTTGTCGGTGAGTTTGCAATTACGAAATGGCGAGGTGAAAACCTTGTAGGGGTCTACGACCTCGGCGACCCGCGACGAACGGATTTGCAATTATAAAATTGGTGAAAGCCTTTTGTGATAAAGGTTTAAACGTAGCCATGAACAAAATCAAATTTGGTTGCTTTCGGGGCGCCGAGGACGTCGCCCCCTACGGTGTTAGATATTTTCGTTCGTTTTGTACGTAGCCGTGACACACCGATAAACATCAATTTCC
>JBGVFO010000174.1:0-34094 GCA_045121195.1 Eubacteriales bacterium | reverse complement strand
TCTTGAATGACACCACAGTGTGGTGTCAGACCCGAGCCTGACCGAGCCCGCAGGCGAGAGTCAATTCCCGTCTCCATGCACATCGTGCTCCTCTTTTGTTTTGGTCTTGAATATGGAGGGAATTTGGAGAACCTTTGGTTCTCCGATACGTTTTTCTCGGCGGCTGAACACCGCCGTTTTTCTGTCGAAAAAACAGAAAACGTACAAGGCGAGGTCTTGAATGACACCACAGTGTGGTGTCAGACCCGAGCCTGACCGAGCCGCAAGGCGTGCGGTCAATTCCCGTTTTTCAAGCGTTTCACATTTTGATTTATCGGTGGGTTCGATGTGACGAAATGGCGACATACAAACCTTGTAGGGGGCGACGTCCTCGGCGCCCCGAAACGAAAGGATTTGCGATTATAAAATTGGTGAAAGCCGTCTGTGGTGAGGATTTGAGCGTAGCCATGAACAAAATCAAATTTGGTGGCTTTCGGGGCGCCGAGGACGTCGCCCCCTACGGTGTTAGAGGGTTTCGTTCGTTTTCGGCGTAGCCATAACACACCGATAAACATCAATTTCCTTTACTGTTTTTCGCCTTTTTTTGCTCCGCCTGGGTGTTTCTTTCCCAAAATACGCCGTCCACGTAGCCCTGGATGGAGGGGTCGCGCTCCGCATCTTCCAAACGCTTCTGTGCCCATATGCAGTAGGTGGGATCCTGTTCGATTCCGATAAAATGCCGCCCCAGCTTTTTGGCGACTACGGCGGTGGTGCCTGAACCGAGAAAGGGATCAAGAACAAGATCTCCCTCCTTGGAGCTTGCCAAAATCAGTTTTGCTATCAGCTTTTCCGGCTTTTGCGTGGGATGTGCGGTATTTTCCGCCATAGACCAATAGGGAATAGAAATATCGTCCCAAAAATTGGAGGGGCAGGTGTCGCGGAACTTGGCGCCGCTCTCGGGATCCTCCTGCCAATCGCGGGGTTGTCCGTCTTTGGTATACGGCGCCAGCACCCGACGGCGAAGCTTGACTGCGTTAAGGTCAAAGGTATACTCCTCCGACACGGTAGCAAACCAGATGTCCTCCATGCCGTTCTTCCAATTTTTTGCCGCGCCTCGCCCCTTTTCCCGTTGCCAGGTAATGCGGTTGCGTACGTGGAGATATTCCCCCAGCACCTCGCCGATGATCAGCCCCGATTGCCAGTCGCAGCAGACGTAAACGCTGGCGGTGGGGGAGAGAAGGGGTAATGCCGCCTCCAGCCAAGCACGGGTGTACGCGCGGTAGGATTCGCTGTCGGTGACCTTGAATTTGACGGCACCGAAGTTCTTTTTGAGATTATAGGGCGGATCGACGATGAGAAGGTCGACCGAGCCTCGCTTGAGCCTTGGAAGCACGGTGAGGGTGTCGCCAAGGATCACGCGGTCAATAGGGGACTCGGAAAGCGCTCCTTTCCCGTCAAGAACGGCGTCAAGATACGCCCTTCCTTCCTCCAGGGACAGATCGATCGTTTTGTTCCGTGCCGATTTTTGCTTGCCTACTGCCATATTCTCACCGCCTTTTCTTCATTGTATCACGTTTTTTTCGTGAATGCAAGTTTTTCTTGCTTTTGCGCTTGTGATGTGGTACAATGAAGAAAACAAACAAGGAGACGGTTATGAAGGCTTACGAACGATTTTTGAAATATATTGCGATCAATACCAAGAGCGACGACGAAACGGGAACGGTGCCCAGTACCTCCTGTCAGTTTGATCTTGCACGGCTTTTGGGCGAGGAGCTGAAGGCACTTGGTTGCGCCAACGTGACGGTGGACGACAAATGCTACGTTTATGCCGAGATCCCTGCCACCGAAGGCTATGAGAACCGTGTACGGCTGGGCTTGATCGCCCATATGGACACCTCCCCCGACTTCTCGGGCGAGGGCGTTACCCCCCAGATCATTGAGAATTACGACGGTGGTGAGGTGAAGCTTGGAGAGAGCGGACGCACCCTGTCCCTTGACGTGTTCCCCCATCTGCCGACCCTTGCGGGACGCACCCTGATCACCACCGACGGTACCACCCTTCTCGGCGCTGACGATAAGGCGGGCGTTGCCGAGATCATGACGGTGGCGGAGCGCATTCTTACCGCTGGGATCCCTCACGGAACCGTCTGCATCGGCTTCACCCCCGACGAGGAGATCGGAAGCGGTGCAGATCATTTTGACGTGGTACGTTTCGGCGCCGATTACGCTTATACGGTGGACGGCGGTGCCGAGGGCGGACTTGAATATGAGAATTTCAACGCCTGCGGCGCCCGCTTTGACATCAAGGGAATGAACGTTCATCCCGGCTCCGCCAAGAACGTTATGATCAATGCGGCGCTGGTAGCCATGGAGATCAACGCCATGCTTCCCGCTGCGGATATTCCCGCCAAGACCGAGGGCTACGAGGGCTTTTATCACCTGACCGATATGCGGGGAGATTGCTCCGCGGCGCGTCTGGACTATATCGTGCGCGACCACGACTTCGGAATGTTCGAGGCGCGCAAGACCATCCTTCGCCACATTGAAAAGACGGTAAACGAAAAATACGGCGAAGGAACGGCGACGCTTACTATCCGTGAGCAATACCGCAATATGAAGGAAATGGTGGAGCCTTGCATTCACCTTGTGGAAAACGCGAAGCTCGCCTGTGAGCGTTGCGGCGTGGAGGCGCGCGTAGAGCCTATTCGCGGCGGTACCGACGGCGCGCGGCTGTCCTATATGGGACTGCCCTGTCCCAATCTTGGAACGGGCGGCTATGCCTTCCACGGTCCCTATGAGCACATTACCGTTGAGGGAATGGAGAAGGCGACCGAGATCCTTATGGAGCTTGTGACGATCTACGCCGACGTAGAGCGGTAACACGGGCATAGGAGGAAGCACTGTGGAGAAACTGTCGAAGGAAATAGAGAAAATTCTTACGGAGCGATTTGGGAAGGACAGTCTGATCGCCCTCGCGACTGCCGTCAACGGTATTCCTTACGTTCGCACGGTGGACGCGTTCTATGAGGACGGCGCCTTTTACGTGCTGACCCACGCTCTGTCGGGCAAAATGAAGCAGATCGAGCAAAATCCGACGGTGTCTGTGGCGGGAGAGTGGTTTACCGCGCAGGGACGAGGGGCGAATCTTGGCTACTTCGGTAAGGCGGAAAATTCCCGTATTGCCGATAAAATGCGACAGGTGTTTTCCGTGTGGATCGACAACGGGCACAATGATTTTAGCGACGTAAATACTTGCATTCTTTGTATTAAGCTGACAAGCGGAATCCTGTTTTCAAACGGAGTCCGCTTCGAGATTGATTTTACCTGATATGGGGAAAGCCCCCGACAGATCAAAGTCTGTCGGGGGCTTTTTCGTTATTCAAACATCATTTTTTCAATATAGTAGTCGTTGAAGGTGGGGTTGCCGCCGAGGCTGACTGACGTGGCAGAGGCGGCGATCCGACGGAGGGTGTCGCGTTTTTCGGTGTCAAGAAGCACCTGGGTCGCACCGTCCAGAGACCCGTTCCCGATGGTTCGGATACGGGGAACCAGCGCCGTGGGAAGAAGTCCGATGACGGCGGCACTCACAGGGGACAGATGACTTCCAAAGCCGCCTGCGATCACACATTCGTCGATCTCGGCTTCCGTAATTTCGGCTTCCTCGAGGAGGGTTGCGATTCCCGCCGCGATGGCTGCCTTTGCTAACTGTAGGGCGCGAACGTCTTTCGGCAGGAGCTTGATGCCACCAAGATCGATCTCGTCCTCCTCCATGGCGCCCGTTTCGTCAACAAGCTCCAGAGAGAGGGCTGCGGCGACGGCGTCGATCAGACCCGATCCGCAAATGCCAATGGGGGGCTTCCCGTCGATGGTGGTAAAGCGAAGCGCGCCGTTTTCCGCCCACACGCGGTCAATGGCACCCGAAACACCCATACAGCCCGACGAGATGCCTACGCCCTCAAAGGCAGGGCCCGCCGCCGTAGAGGTGACGAGAAGCGTTCCGTCGCGAACAAGGGCGATCTCACCGTTGGTGCCGATGTCGCAGAGCAGAAAGGTTCCTTTTTTATCGCACACGCCGCTTGCGAGGAGCGCTGAGGTAATGTCCGCGCCCACAAAGGCGCCCATACAGGGGGGCAGGTAGGCGGGGATGCCCAAGATCTCGGTTTCGGTATCAAACAGGGTGTCTGCCGCAAAGGGAGCGGTGGCAAGGGACGAGGGCTCCCGTCCCACAAGAAGATAGAGCATGGTAGTGTTGCCGCTGAGAACCAAGGCGTCCACGGCAATATCCTTGTCTGCGGTTGCTTCCGCAAGAAGTGTCGCAATACAATCGGTGATCTGCTTTTGTAAAAGGGAAAGCCCGCCGTGGGTGGCGGCGTCGATGCGCCCCATCACGTCTGCGGCGATGCTTCGCTGGGGATTGAGAGCGGCAGCTTGCCCCAGAAGGGCTCCGTTCTCAAGATCGTAGACGCGAAGGGCAACCGTGGTGGTGCCGATGTCCACCGCCGCGCCGTAGCGACCTGCCATAGGGCGGTTTGCCACGGTGTCGGCGCGCGATTCGGATTCGATCCGCATGCCCGCGTCGGTATTCAGCAGGGTAACGGTGGCGTTACCGCGAAGGATCACGCGGCAGGACAGACGCGTTCCCGCTCTTTGCTCGGCTTCGTCGGGAGGCGAGATGGCGCCCGTGATCTCCACGGCGCACTTGCCACAGGTTCCTCTTCCGCCGCAGGGATGCGCGACGGAAAGACCCGCCCCGATAAGAACGGCGTCGAGGGGCTGTTCCCCCTCAAAAGGGATCGTAGTGACGGTTTTGTCCCGAAGAACGGTCAGCTGATACATAGTTATCTCCTAAAAGAGGATCGCGCCAAAATAGGTCACGGTGTTTTGTCCGTTGATATACTTCAGCGCCGTTTTTTTCACGGTCTGATATACGTTGATGCCATATGCTTCAAGGGAGGAAAGGGCTTCCTCGGGGGCGCGGCAGGGAAGATCGTCAAGCTTGGCGCACCGCGGACAGAAGCGGCAGCCGCCCGCGCCCAGATGGAGGGCCTTTTCTCCGAGATAGGGCGATAGCTTTTTGCCGAGAGCGCGGCTCAACTGCGCGTGCCGCGTTCCTGCCGCCTGCATTCCTTCAAAATCGTAGCTGTCCTCCAGCGTTGAGATGGACTGGTACAGCAAGCAGGTTTTGTACTCGCCGAGGGAGGCGATGAGCGCGTCAATATCCCCCACGTCGGGGGGACAGGTCCAGCATTTTCCGTACTTGCCGCATTGATTGGAGGCACACGCCTCGCGAAAGGCGCGGTCGGTGACGATCTCGGATGCGGGGAATACGACGGCACCGCTCAAGCCGAGGTCAAGAGCGGTGTCGATCATGTCTTGATGTGTCATTTCAGTTCTCCAATGCCGTAAAGAAGGCGTGAATGTTATCCCAATTTGCGTGAGCGGGAATATCACAGCCCGACGAGGGAATGAAATTCCGATAGCCGCCGCAGGTGTCAAGTAAGGACTTGACCGCCGCGCGCATAGAGTCGGGAGTTCCTTCGGCAAACTGCGAAACGGGGTCGATGTTACCCATGCAAAGAATGTCGGCAGGTGTCTTTTCGAGAATGGCGGCGAGATCAACGGCGTTACCGAAATGGTAAGCCGCGGCGCCCTGGGAGTAGATTTCCTCCAGCATATCGGGAACGGCATTGCCGCAGTTGTGATAGATCACGGCGAAGTCGTCATCCTGAAGGGCATCGATGATGCGCTTGACGTAGGGAACCGAAAATTCCTCCGCCATAGCGGGAGAGAGAATGCCCGCAAGAGGCTCTGCCATCATAATGCCGTCGGCGCCTGCCTCTTTCATAGCGGCACCGTAGGTGATCAGGTACTCGGTCGCCTTGTCAAGCACGGTATGTACCGTTTCGGGCTCGTCGAAGCAGAGATACATGATCTCGGTGACGTCCATCAGACGTCCCGCGAGAGAGTAGGGACCGATCATACCCGCAAGCAGAGGCTTGTCGGTGATGCGCTCCTTGGCAAGACGGATGCCCTCGATGCAAACGCGAGCGCGTCCTGCGTCAAGAGAGGGAACCGCCAAGGCATTGGCTTCGTCCTCGTCGGAAACCAACTGCCCCACAACGACGGGGACCTCGTTCTCGGAGAAGCGGACGTCGGCGCCGAACGCCTCCGCCTCTACCGAAAGATCCATCAGGCTGATGGCGGCGAGCGAGGGGGTCTCGGCGGCAACGTAGGAGATGGCGCGCGCCTGGGTCTCGGCGTCCTTTACCAGCTGATCTACCGTAACACCAAGCTTGGAGGCGGCAGGGAAGGAAAGGATGGGAAGACCGCGGTGTGCTTCGGAGCGAGCCTCGTTCCAAAGAAATTCACGAATGTTCATAGTTACCTCTTATTTTACGAGAGTGAGAGCCAGCTCGGCGCAGCTTGCTGCGTCGGCAGTATAAGCGTCCGCACCGATCTCACGGGCGAAGTCCTCGGTGATGGGAGCACCGCCGACCATGATCTTAACCTGATCGCGGATGCCTGCGGCCTCTGCCGCTTTTACAACGTCTGCCATAACACCCATAGTGGTGGTAAGAAGGGCGGAGCAGCAAATGATCTGACAGCCCTGCTCCTTGGCAGTGTTAACGAAGGATTCGGGGGGAACGTCGGTGCCGAGGTCGATCACCTCAAAGCCCTTGCCCTCCAGCATCATCTTAACGATGTTCTTACCGATATCGTGAAGGTCGCCAAGCACCGTGCCGATGCAAACCTTACCTGCCGACTTAACACCCTCCTGTACGAGAAGGGGCTTAAGAAGTGCGGCACCCTGGTTCATAGCGCGTGCGGCAACCAGAACCTCGGGAACGAAGACCTCGTTGTTCTTGAACTTTTCACCGATGACGTTCATGCCTGCCACAAGACCTTCCTTGAGGATGGTCTCGGCGGGAATGCCCTCGTCAATGGCCTGCTGAACCATCTCTTTTACCAGCTTTGCCTTGCCTGCCTGCAGTTGTGCGGAAATTTCGGAGAGAATAATCATAGCTCTTTTTCCTTTCAATTCTTCTATAGCTTTATTTTTTTGTTCGGTTCTGTATTGATTGGGGGTCATTCCGACCTGCACACCAAAGGAGTGATAGAAGGTGGGAATATCCCGAAGACCGATGGCGGCAACGATCTCCTCGACCGTCATCTCGGTATCCTTCAGCAGACGGCAGGCATTGTCTATGCGGACCGAGCGAAGGTATTTGGAAAAGGAGATCTCCATCATTTGTTGGAACACGCGACTGAGATGGGACGGGCTGACGAACAGATCCCCCGCGATCGAGTCCAGCGTGAGGGTGTTTTCCCCATAGCGCTTGGAGATGGTTCTGATCGCCGAAGCGATCAGCGCCCAGTCCTTGGGGCGCGCCGCGGGCGTGCTTTTAATGGCGCTGTTGATATACCGCCCAACCGTAATAAGAAGAAGGGAAAGGTGCGCTTTGACAGCGTTTTCCCACTCGTCCGTTTGCTCGGCAAGCTCGGCTTCCAACGCCTCAAATAGGAAATGAACCTCCTGCTGGGTCTTGGTGTTTAGCATAGCGTACGCCGTGGTGGTCGTTTCGTGGAACACGCCGTAGCAAAAGCGCGGCGTATCTATGGAGGCAATCTCGCCCTCCAGCCATTCTCGGGGTTCGAAGCGAACAAGACGCACTTCCAGCGAGGTGCCTTTTTCATTCGTGAAATACCCGTGAGGAATATTGGCGTTTACGATGAAGATATCGCCCTCTCGGCAGGGGATCTCCTGATTGACGATGCGGTGGACGCCGCTTCCCGACAGAACGAATCCGATCTCAACGCGGGAGGAAAGCGATAGCTGAGAATAGATGGTTTCCGGATTGTAGACCGTACCGTAAACGCGGGTCTCCAGGAGCAAGGACGTGCCGTTGCTCTGCTTTTTCGTATCGTTTATCATGTTACTTTTAGAATCCATGCACGATTGCGGTTGTTCATAACGAATCTCCTACTGTGTTCATTGTACTCATTATAACAAACCGCCCGACAAAAATAAATAGGGAAAACGTGTTTTTTTGCAATTTGTTTGCAAGAAAACCAAAGAATTACATAAAATCTTCGCAAGCTTTGATGTAGGCGACCACGTTTTCTACGGGAACCTCAGGCTCGAGCAGGTGGGTGGGGCAGACGAAAAGACCGCCGCGATCACCCGCGATCTCAAGGTTCTTGAAGACCTCGCGTCGCACGTCCTCGGGCGTGCCGAAGGGCATGGTGGTCTGGGTGCCGATGGTGCCGTGGAAGGATAAAACGTCGCCGAATTGATCGTGGATCTCTTGGAAGTCCATACACTCGGGCTGAACGGGGTCGAGAACGTCGATGCCCGCCTCGATGAGGTGGGGGATCATAGGCGTGACGAAGCCGCAGGAGTGGTAGGTAATAATAATGTCGGGATTGATCGCCTTCGCGGCGCGGATGACGCGGGCAAGGCGAGGCTTCAGCCACTCGCAGTAGAGGGCTTCGCTCATCATAATGGAATGCTGCATACCGATATCGTCACCGAGCAGCAGAACGTCAACACCGCTTTTTGCGTAGGATTCCGCACGGCGAACCGAAATATCGGTGATGCGGTCAAGAAGCGTCTCGGCGAGGGGATCCTCCATCATCATATCGGTCATAAGATTTTCCATGCCGCGCAGGTACCAGGAGCGCTCCCAAACGGTGCAGCCAAGACCGCCAACGGCGATCTGATCGTTGTCGTGCGCCCGTTTGACGGCGGCGACGGTGGCGTCAAGCGCATCCGCACTGTACGTGGGAAGGGGATAGGCGAGCACCTGCTTCACGCTATCAAAATCCGCCATAGGATAGTGCATCTTCTTCATATGAAAGGCGGCGGCGCTTCCCGGCTCGTGAGCGACTCCGTATTGGTCGATCCGGGTACCCTCCTTAAAGTCGCGATTGTAATATTTGAGAAAGGTCTCGCTGTCGGCGCACCACGTGGGCTTATCGTAAATTTTGACCACCGCGCTTTTGTACGAGAAGCCGGTTTCCGCCCGATAAGCGGCAAACTTATCTCGCAGGGAGGGGCACATCTCGAATTCAACGGGGATCTGCTTGAAGCCTTGTCGGCGTGCAATGGATTTATAGTTTTCAATGCCGGTCATAAGAAATCCTCCTTAGGTCGTTTTTTTCATTGTAACAGAAAAACACTTGATTTGAAATGTATTTTGTGGTATATTAAATGTAAAATTTGGGAGGTGTCACATGAGGGTAGACGATTTTTATTATCAGACGAGAACGGTTCACCGAACCCTTCTTGGCAACGCGGACGATCCTGCCAACAGCATCGTTTCCTGCGGTTTTTTGTATAGGAAGGACGAGGGAATTGTGCAGGAAAATATTTTGTTTCACTATTACGGTGGGCTGTACGTGATCAGTGGCAGGGGTACTTACGTGGACGTAGCAACGGGAAAGACCTATCCCGTTTATCCGGGCTGTGTAGTACAGCGGATGCCGGGCGTTTGTCACCATTCTTATATAGAAAAGGGCGAGGATTGGCTGGAGTTTTATTTTTGCGCGGGCGCCCGTGTTTTTGAAACCCTTGTGGGAATGCGACTCGTGACCGACGCGCCGGTCTTCTATGTGGGAGAGAGTACGGACGTTTTTCGGCGGTTGGTAGAGTATCACGCCCTGTTTGAGAGGACGGACAACGCTCATTCTTCCGACCTTTTGATAGAATTTCAAAAGCTTTTGTGCTATTTGAACTTCTGCGGCGTCAGCACCGAAGCCGATCGCTGGGCACAGGAGATCGGAACGATTTTGGCGCGTAATTTTCGGGTGGGAATTCCCCTTGAGGAGATCGCCGCGGAGTGCGGAATCGGCTATGAAACCCTCCGCAAACAGTTTCGCCGCGTGTTTGGATGCTCTCTTGAGCAGTATCGGATCCAGCTTCGCATCAATGAGGCAAAATCCATGATGCTGGATCGGAATATGCCTCTCAAGGAGATCGCCTCGGAGCTCGGCTATTGCGACACCTACGCCTTCTGTAAGCAGTTCAAGCAGCAGGTGGGTATCTCCCCCGGAAGATTCAAGGCGGATTGGAGTAGTCAGTAAATTGTAGTTTATCGGTTTGATGTCTTTATCGTAGGGGCGAACAGTGTTCGCCCGCCATGAACGACAATTACCCAACGAACGGGCGATCAATGATCGCCCCTACGGGTTTGTGCGTCGCCGTTTCGTCACATCAAACCCACCGATAAATCAAAATTTGAAAATGAAAAGACGCAAGTATGCTTGCGTCTTTTTTGCCTTATTCTTTGTTTCTTTTCTTGAAAAGCGGCTCGTCGTTGGCGCATAGCCACGCGCCGACGATCATAAGACCGAGGGCGATAAAATAGGTGTAAGGCGGCATTTCACGGAAGATCACAAGGGAGAGAAGGGCGCCGATAAAGGGGGCGACGGCGTAATACGCGCTGGTGCGCGCCGCGCCCAAGAGCCGTTGCGCGTATACGTAGGAAAAGATACTGAGTCCGTACGCCACAAAGCCAACGCCGAGAACGGCGGGAATGCTCCAGGGGAAGGAGATCCGCTCTCCCATAGCAAGTCCGATGATGATGGAGCCAAGCCCCGAAAAGATACCCTTAAGTAGAACGATCTGCATAGGATCCTTTGAGGAGATCTTTCTCGTGCAGTTGTTTTCAAAGCCCCAGCATATCGCGGCGAGCAGAACGAAAAGAGAGCCGACGGAAAATTGCAGCTGGGCAACGCTCTCAAAGGAGAGGAGGGCACAGGAAAGGGTCACGAACAGAATACCGCCGAAGAGGCGGGGACTGATGCGCTCCTTGAAGACTGCAAGCGCTATGGTCGCCGTCGCCACGATCTCAAAATTGTTCAGCAGCGAGGCGTTTGCCGCCGTGGTGCGACTAAGACCGATCAGCAGGAAAATGGGGGCGGCAATATCCAACAGGATCATAGCGAGGGTATAGGGCAACTCTTTTTTGGAGAGCCTTGCTTCCTTTGTTTGCCGTTTGGCGGTACGGCGAAGGAGGGCGATCACGCCCATTCCCAGTCCCGCGCCTACGTAAAGAAAGCCTGCCATAAGGGTGGGAGACATAAAATCCAAAAGGAGCTTGGACAGCGGAGAGTTAAGAGCGTATAGCGCCGCCGCAAGGACGGCGAGAAAAATACCGTTTTTCGCAGATCGGTTCATAGTAATCTTTCAATCGCTCCCTTCAGGCTTTCGATAGACGCATCGTCGTTTTGCTTTACCGCGTCCACCACGCAATGGTCAATATGATCCTTCAGGATCACCTTGCTGACGTTGGTGATCTCCGAACGGATCGCAGATAACTGGATCAGGACGTCACTGCAGTCCCGCCCCTCCTCGATCATTTTCTTGACGGCACTCATATGTCCGATTGCCCGTGACATTCGGTTCAGTACCGCTTTTGTATGCTCGTGTTTTTCCATTTTGCGCCTCCTTCATATCCCCCGTGGGGGGATATATAAGTGTAGCATATATCAGAACGTGTGTCAAGCGGTTTTGGTAATTTTCTAAAATCGGCGGCGTCAAATAACGGCAAAAAAGACGAGGTGATTTCACCTCGTCTTTTTTGCTTGGTATGGGTGTCGGTCAGCTCGGCTCGGCCGTTTCCGATTCTTCTGTTGCGGGATCTTCTTCGGCGGTACGCGTGTAGTCCGCGTAAAGGAAGCCTTCCACCGTGGTCTCGCCGTTTTGCATTACGTATGCCATACGGTAGGTGCCGTCGGCAATAACGGTTTCGTCGCCGACAAGGGGCTCGTAGCCGTCCTCGGTCTTGCGCTCGACCGTGCCCTCGGAGGGGGTGCCGTGGTTAAATGCCTCGGCGGCAAGGAGCCCGTAGAAGGACGCGTAATCAACCGCCGTATCGGTGGTAAGGGTCACGAAGAAGTCGGTGACCGGCTCGTAGGATACTGTAAGAGCACCGCTTTCCGAAAGGACGGTGGACATCGCAACGCCGCTCATCGGCAGGGAGGTGCCTTCGACAGAGTGGAAATCCACCTCAATATAGTCCGACGCGCGGATGCCGTCCGCGGTGGAAATGTAAGCGACTACGGTGTAGCTTCCCGCGGAAAGGACGGGGAGGGTGGCGGTAAGCCCGTCGGCGTTTACGGTAAAGGTGTCCTCGCCCGTATACACGACGGTGGATTCGGTAGCGGAGTCAAGATGAACCAGTCCGTTCGCTTCCGCGGTATCGATCATAGCCAGAGCGATCTTATAAGGCTCGTTTGTTACGAACAGGGTGGTGTCCTCCACGGTGAGAGAGATGCTTCCCAGCGCCATCGCCGTGCCGTTTGCGTGGGCGTTGTCGGTGGAAGCCAGCGTGATGGGTGCAAAATTGATGTTGAGATGAAGCTTTTTGGTGTCGGCGTAATCCAGCACCTCGTCATCCTTGACATCGGTATAAAGCGCCTCCATAGCGGCAAGTCTTTCGTCCTCCACGCTTGCGGCGGCGATAATTCCACTCTCATCGGTAACGGAAATGCCGTTCCACTTGTAATAGCGGATCAGGCTTTCCAGCTCAATGTAGGCGCGGTCAATGCCGCGAAGCACCGAGGGAAAATCTCTTCGACAACGAAGCCCCATATCGGAAAGAAAGGCGCCAAGAAGGGCAATGCGCTCCTCGTAGGTCTCTCCGTTGATGGCGAGCATCGCCTCGCCCGTATAGCCAGCGGCACCGAAGATTACGTGAACGGCGTTAACGGTCAGCTTGCCGTCGTAAAAGACGTCGCCGTACCGAAAGACCTTTCCGTTCGTCAGACGAACCTCCGCACCGTCACCGTTCGTCAGATTGGCGTATTCACCGGGCGTATATTCCACCGCACCGGCGGGTGCTACAACGCTTTCGACGCCGTCGAAGCCGCTGAATTTCAGATCGACGGCGATGCTGTCCCCGTGATCGTAAAAGTTCAGAATATCGGTGGCACGGTCAGCGCTCATAAATTTCAGTACGTTGATCAGTCCGCTTTTGGGATCGTAGATGGCATCGTAGCAGATGTCGTCCTTCATGATGAAGTAGGAAACGTTGAAATGCTGGGGGGCTTCGCCTACGATGTAGGTTTCCCAGTAGCCCTTCGTGCTGTCGGCGACGAAATACAGTCCATCGCCGTTCATGATCAAGGTGTGCTCGTAGCGCTCTCCGGGGATATAGGTCATGCGCTCCTCAACGTCGTCCTGCTTGCGATAAAGCTCGTAAACGTCCTCGCCTCCGAGGTTTTTGTAACGGCGGCAAACGGTGACGAAGGAATCCCCACGCTCGCAAAGGGTCTCGGAATTTTCATCCACCTGCAGATGGTACTCGGTGTCTCCCATTCTCACCCACTTGTCCACAACGCGCACGTTCTTCTTGATGCTGTCGATAAGATCGCCTGCGATCTTTGCGGAGGAAACGATGCTGTCGGTTATGCTTTTGAAATAATCGTAGGAATTGTTGTTTTCCTCAAAGTCGCGCCAGGTGAAGGTGTCACCGTCCACCTCGACCCGACCGATGTAGTTACCCTTCAGGACGGTGGAGGTGTTGATCATTGCCGAAAGGTTGGTCATAGCGGCATCGGTTCCCACATACTGCACGCCGAGGTTGGCAAGTGCCTTTTCGGCAAGGGTGTTCATAACGGCAGTGCCGTTTTCAAAAATATCTCCCTTCTTTTGGAGCAGGGAAGCGTTCAGACGCTCCTCGGCAAGGAGAAGCTTTGCCGCCTCGGTGCCGACGATGGGCTGACGGGCGCAACCGACCATAGTAGAGATCAGTAAAACACAAGCAATCAAAAATGCAAAAAATTTCTTCATAAGTCCTCCTTTGGGGGGGTATTCCACGCAAGTGCGGAGCGGGTTGAAAGCATATCGTTTGATTTATTATACCATATGAGAGGGTGAAAATCAATATCTATGGAAGAAAAAGGAAATTCCAAGGTTCTTCATCCGATTCAAAAAGACACCCCACCACCGGAGGGTGATGGGATGTTCTTGTGTAGGGACTCACTCATTAATACAATGAAGCCTTGAAAGTGGAAATTGTGCATAGAAGACAGATGACCGATTCCGCGTCACTGTTGACCGAATCATCGTCTTGGGTGACGGACGGCTTGTGTTCACCTTCCGCAACGGCAGCCAAGAGACGGTGATGATATAAATAACGAAAGAGCCGACTAATATAGCCGACTCTTTCTTTTTACCTTGAAATATCATCTCAAGAGCATAAATGCAGAAAAATCAGTAATTCTTTCGTCTTTTTTACACGAAAGCTATTGATTTTTTTGCAAAATATGATATAATGATAGTGCTTACTGAAGGATTCTTATATCCTTTGAAAGTCGCCCGATAAGTGTTGGTAGCACTTGCCGGGCTTTTTTTAATCTTGTCCTAAGATCTCGGTATTGTCATCCATTATTACTTCTCTAAAAGCAACACCCTCAATACACGTGCTATTTAAGGCATCCTCCATATCAGCAAATTCCTCAAGCAAAATATACTTCTTTTTTGTTTTAGGATTGCTGTCTTTACGATAGATACCGAAGAGAGCCTCTTTGCCGTTAGGTAAAATGGTATCCTGCTTTTCATATATAGACCCTGTGTTAAATCTATATTCTGTGCCGTTATAAGAAAAATCCAAGCCAAACCAATGACCGTCCGAAGGCCCCCAAACACCGATATATTGTGATGTAAACTCTTCAAGGGAATTAAATTCGTTTTTTCTCATCGTAAATGAAACTCCTTCTTTATCTTTTTTATTAAAGCAGATTCTTCTGGCGTTGGGGGAATGCCAGGGTCGTTTTTATTGTGACTGAGATAAACATGACGATGCGGTTGCACTCCTTTATGGTCGTGCGCAAGGTCAATGCTTACCGCTTGTTTATGAGCTTCGTCATAATATGCGAGATGCTTCAGCTCGCCATTTTTAACAACGGCATAGATTCTTCCTGGGGTATGAGAGTATTCGGGAGCTTTCACCGCATTGGAATCTTGAATGATAACTTTGACGTTGGGATTGCTACTTAAAGACCCCAATGACATATAATGTTGCCCACCTTGCACAAAACTAAAATTTCCGGTGTTGACATCAACAAATGCGCCACGAGAACCCATTATACCGCCTCCTTTATCGTGAACATTGAAGGAATCCCCTCAATTTTCAACTGCTTGTTTTTTACAGCAAAGGACTCGGTATACTTGAAATTCAGGAATGTTCCTGTCATCCTTTGTATCATATTGCCGAACACTATTATGATAGGCGGATTGATACGCGCCTTCATTTGGTTAAAGCCTCGCAAAAAATCTTCTTGGTAATCAGTACACCCCAAGGTAGATATGATTACGGGAGTTCCATTTTCTATGGCACTAAAGCACATATCGTAAGTATCGGGCGACGCCCAACCGATTGTAGGTATTACGGACAAGCCGTAATTTTACCACGTGCGCCCCAACCATCTGCCTATATAAATATTATGACGAATTTCATTGATATTCATTGTGGGATAAATGCTGAAATCGGGAGTAGCCACGGCGGCATATGTTTGCATAGTAGGAATTCGCTTCAATGGGTCATTCCAAAAACGCAGTAAATCTTTGTCGTAGCAGAACATCATCAACAGCTTGTTGTCATTGTCAGCCAACGATTTCATACACTTGAAATTACGAACCTCTAATTTTTCGTAATCCAAATTGCGAGTTAAACGCCGAATCAAGGGGAAACCGTATTTGTCATATTCGCAATCCCCGATGACAGGACGAATAACCTTATACTTCTCAAACTCTGTGAGACCTTTAATCATAGGTTATTCACCTACCTTTCTGAAAAATTTAAAATAGTAGTAAAGGTAGGGGATAAGAATACAACGGCTTACTGAAGAACTCTTATATCCCCTGAATATTCAGTTTTCCGAAATGCATAAGTCACCGTTGGTAGCAGTTTCTTATGCCGCATACAAAATTATAAGCATCACCCCTTTTGATAAAATTGCTCACCTCGATATGATTCCTAAATCTTGAAGACGGTATTTTACCGGGTTGAAGTTTACTCCGAACTTCTGCGAAAGCACGGCAATCCATTTCTTCATATAATTTTTGAATTCGAGCGGTTGGTTTGGAATGTTTTTATAACGAGAAATTCTAAAAAATTCAGATCGAATCACATCACGTGGCATTAAGATGGCAGCGTCGAGATAATTCGTTTGACGCTCAATTATTTCAAGTTTGCTCATAGAATTATTCCACCATGTAGAACCAAAGTCATTTTTCTTGCAAACGTGGAAAACATCTTTTGCAGCGTGTTTGCTAAAATATTCTTGGTCTTTAATCCAATGCGCACATTCGTGACCGACTATAAAATTCTCGCTTCCACGAGCAGTTTTTGCCTTTGAATCCAGAACACGTTGATTGATAAGAATAGTGCCTTTGGGAAAATATTCAGTAGTAAACATATCACCTTTATGAAAAGTTCCATCGGGCCATATATACCAATAACCGTCATCGAAAAATGTGGCACCAAGAATGCTATCGTCGGGGGAAATGTACTTCCATTCAACCTCACATCCTAATGCGTCCAAAAGGTCGTAACAATCCAAAGGGCTTGCAGAAGTAAGCCTTGCGGGAAAATATTCTTTGTTTATGGAATCGGCTAATTCTTCAAGTTTTTCCTTGGTGTAGATCATTTAAGTACCTTCTGTTTCATCCTTTGTCATAGATTCAATAATTTGCATCCACTCTTTGTCACCGAGATTGAGTTCTCTGGCTTTGCGGAGCGCAATGCGTACGGAGCCATTGCTCATTACGTATTCAGAAATGTCTGGAGCAACGGTATTAGTGCGAGCCTCTGCTGCAAGGTCATTCATCAAAAGAACCTCTTCTTCGGTCAGTTCCAGCAGTTCTGCAAGCTTTGACATTTTCTCCGGTGAAGGAGAGTTGCGTTTGCCTTTTTCAATATCGCTTAAATAGGCGGGAGCGATATCCATCAGTTCTGCAAGCTTACGAAGATTCAACCCTTTTTCCGTGCGTTTTTGCTTAATAAATTCTCCGAAATTCATAGTCGTACCTCCTTAAAAAGCGATAGCTGTTCGCTTGTTCGCTCCTTTGCTAACAGCACATCACACTTTTTATGCGATGTCAATAAGAAACAAAAGAATTTTTATAAATCTTTCCATTAAAATCAGTAATTTAACGAATAGCGGTCTTTTAACGATAGGAAGGCACTACACCTTGACGGGGAGTAGTGCTTTTCTGCATTTTAGGACGTCCGAGACACAAGATATAGGCACCACATATACCGAAATGCACCACGAAAACAAAAAAGCGCTTGTAAATCAAGGACTTTCGGCTAATTTTTAACGATAAAACATTTCACCTGACGGTGAAATAAAAAACAGTAGGTCGATACGATTGTATCAATCTACTGTTCCTTATTTGGTGCAGTGAGTGATGATAAATCCGAACCAAATGCCTCCTCAATTTCGGCAAAGGTGATTGTTTTTGTGCCTTCCTTATAGTTGAATGCAATGACCAAGTAGTCGTCGAACAGATAGATCGCATTGACGAAGCTATCGATCAGACGGCGGCGGTGGTCAAGCTGTTTCATATTAAGCTTGCGGTACTTGATAAGATACGCGAGTATATCGTCTTTTGTAACCGTGGGTTTAGCAATTTCTTCTTTGAGAATCTGCACCGAGATCTCGCTCTTTTCGGCTTCGAGTTGCTCAAGACGTTGCTTGGTTGATGCGGTGAGAATTCCCGCTTGAATGGCGTTGACAAGATTGTCAATGCCTTTTTCGATTTCATCAAGCTGCTTGCGAAGAATCGGGAGCGTGCTGCTCTCGGCATTGAGCTTGGCGATCAGCATATCTGCAAGTCTGTCGAGCAATTCATCGTCAAAGATGAACTTCTGAATGAGCAGAATCACTACTTCTTCGATCCATTTCTTCTTGATGGTTTTCTTCTTACACGTTCCACCCTTACGAGTTCCTCGGCATTTGTAATAGCGATGGACTTCCATCGTATGACTCGTTCCGCTTTCTCCCGTAATCAGACACTTACAATAACCGCAGAACAGTTTTGTTGTCAGCAGATACTCGTCCTCGGCTTTGTGCTTGGCGGGAGCCTTCTTGTTTGCGGCGGCTCTCTCTTGGACTTGTTCGAACAACTTAGCAGGAACGATAGCGGGGATTCCGTTGGGAACAACCACATCACGATATTGATACTCACCTATGTATCGGCGGTTGTGTAGCATTCTTGTCACGGTGTTAAGGCTAATCTTCGTTCCTCTGACTGTGCGAATACCTTTGATATTTAGCTCGTCGGTGATCTCTTGCATCGTTGCGCCCTTGGCGTATTTCTTGAACGCATCAAGAACAGCAGGTGCGGTGACGGGATCAACTTGGAAGAATTGATTTTCATCAACTGTATATCCGATGGGAAGTGTACCGCCATTGTATTTGCATTTGAGCGCGTTTTCGGTCAGACCTCGTACCACTTTCTCAGAGAGCTCAGCAGAGTAGTATTCAGCCATACCTTCGAGCATTGATTCAAGAAGGATACCTTCTGCGCCTTCGGAGATCGCTTCGGTTGCGGATACGACCTTCACGCCATTCTTGCGGAGAACACTTTTGTAGTGTGCCGAATCGAAACGATTGCGGGCAAATCTATCCAACTTCCAAACTATAACAATGTCAAACTTTTTCGCCGCGCTATCTTTGATCATCTTTTGAAAGTTCGGGCGGTTGTCTGTCTTTGCCGATAGGGCGCGGTCTATATAAGGTTCAAGCAGGGTGATGTCATTCTTCTTGGCGAAGGCTTGACATTCACGGAGCTGACCTTCAATCGATTCCTCTCGCTGATTGTCCGAGGAATATCGAGCGTATATTACTCCTGTCATTGACTCTCCTTTCTGTCACGATAACGTGAGGATTAAGATACTTTATTTTCGGCAGCTTGAATCTTATTCTGCGCTAATAATTCTTGCTCTTTCCTCCACGCGTCAAGCTCCGCGCGCCATTCATCAGAGGAGAAGAATTTTATAACACCGGGAAGGAGCACATCAGCGAGAGCTTCGATTTCATCATCGGGGATATCCAATCCCATATTCGCACCACCGTGCTTGTCCTTTAGAATCGCAATGATTCTTTTGCGCAGTGCTTCAACGTTAATTTGTGGAAGCTCTAAATAAACCCACGTGGTGTGCTTATCTTTGAGAATGTCGATCATTCTATTTAACATTTCTTTGACCTTCAAATTACATTTACCTCCTAAGGTTTTGTCTGTCATGACAAAAGCAGTGCTTGCTGCGACTAATAGACGGATTTGGACGCCCAAATCCAGTGCTTGCTAAGACTGACAGACAGCTTTGGTACACAAAGGCAGTGCTTGCTGCGACTGATGTATTTTCTTTCGGTTGGCTTTGGGCGTCCAACCGCGATGCTTGCTAAGACAAGCAGACACATTGAATACATTTTTTTGTTTCCGTTGGGATTTGGGACACAACGGCGATGCTTGCTGAGACCGTTGGACCGTTTGTCATGACAAACGCGATGCTTGCTAAGACCAACGGACATATTAGCAAGAATGGCTTTTGGATATCCAAAAGCAGTGCTTGCTAAGACTGATAGACAAGCAGAGAGTTGTCAAAGTTTCTTTATAACTTGTGTAGCAATTCCTTGAATCTGCACGTTGCGCTCAATACGATCATCGTAATCGGGATTTTCAGCGTGAAGCAAATATGCTTTCTTATCGGGAAGATAGGTTATCGTTTTGAGCAGCGTTTCAGTTCCGTTTACAAGGACAACAGCATAGTCTCCGTCCTTGCAAGTGTTCTGCTCGCGCACGATAACGAGATCGCCATCGTCAACTCCAATGCCCGTCATTGAGTCACCTTTAGCAGTAAGTATGAAAAACTTTCCGTCACCAACAAGCGCGGTAGGGAGTGGAATGATGTCTGCTTCTTCCACGTTCGGTTCACTCGGCAACCCGCATGACACGGTGGAATCGTATCGAATCGCGGGCGTAGTTTCAAACATATTTCGAGAAAGATTTGTTCCGATGCTGCGTCGACCGTTGTATTCGATCTCTCCGTGCTCTTTCATATCGGTGAGGTATCTCTGCACCGAGGTCTTGGAGATACCCGTACCTGCCGCAATGTCGCGCACCGTCGGAGACTTGCGGTTCTCCATGAAATAGTCGTCTATAAATTGGCGGATCGCCTCCGCCCTCTCGGGACTCCACTTATTCATAAATGCCTCCGTTTTATTCGAGGTACATTTGTACCGCGTAGTAATTATAGCATACGAATGAAATTTTGTCAATAGGCTTTACGAAATTTTTAGAAAGGAAAGGCCGCTATCGCGGCGTGTCAATCACGCTTTGATAACGGCTTTATTGCCAAATATGTCGCCAAATTATTACGAAAGATATGATTTCACCAAGCTGATAAATTCTCCAATATCAGAAAAGTAGTTTGGATAAGCCGACTTCAATGTCTTGAAGGAATCAACACGTACCAAAACTGCATCAATTTTAGATTCTGCACGTGTTCTCTCTATGCTTTGATATATTTCAGTAGCTGCTTCAAGTTGACTCGGCTTAAAGTGTTTTACTTTTAGCATACGGGTATTATAATTCAATATCAAAATATAATATCCTTGTTGTTGAAAGTGTTTGTTATCTTGGTCATCTACCGCAACACGAATGGCACTTAACATATCTATATAATTGCACCGACTGTTGATTTCCTCAATCTCTGATACAATTTCGTCAATGTCAGTAGGAGTTCCCGGAACCAAAGGACAGTTCTCTTTAATCGCAAACAAAGATGATACTAAAGCAAAGAATCTCTTGACATCATCGGAGCCTTGCCCCGATTTTATTGCTTGCTTTGTGAATAAGCCCATTGTTTCAACCGCCGTTGCCCAAACGTGCTGCAAGTGAGTTCTAAATTGGATCTCAACCATCATGTTTTTGTTGTATGTATCATTGACATCACTTTTATATTCATAAACAACATGATAACTTCTATATCCGGATGTTTTAGGATGCTCAATATAATCGTATTCATCCACTTTCAAATGCCTTTTTCGTGAGGATTCGTATTGATTTGCACTTCCATACACATCTTTAATTTTAGGAACGATATATCTACACCCGCCCAAATCTTGCATAGTCCACAAGCTCATAGAGGGCTCGCGCTTTAACTTGTTAATAATTGAATCTAATCGTTTCAATCGTTCAGCAACGATTATGTTTGGTCTATTACTTGCCATTCTTCGTAAATGAGTGTAAATCACGTGAAGGGGGTATGCATGTGCGGCTCGCCAATTATCAATCACGGCAGTAGCCTCTTTGATTTGATCTTCTGTTGCGGAAGTATCTTTGATTATTTTTCCCGACTTAATAATTTTGCTTCGAGAATACTCAACTTTTTTCCACTTTTGTTGTTCGAAGAAGAACATTTTTTCCTACCTCCATTTACAATTAACGCTGTGTTTTATTTTCATATTCATCATCATTGGCGTGACGTAAGATGTACTTTCCCATTAATGTTTTCTGCTTTCGACCGCAAGCTGAAGAAATATTTCCGTGTTGCTTTTTGTAATTCAGCCCCAAATATTCGCATAATGCCTTGATATCATCGAATGTTCCTATAAAAGTTAAATCAACAGCATCATACACATTGATTTGTTTTTTCTTTTTTTCGCATTCAGGACAATTATTTCTGTTACTTACTTTGTATTGCCACCTATGACCACACACAGAGCAAATCCAATGAACTTTTTTTGACTGACTATTATAGTGAATTTGATCCGGCTGGCAGTCATTAAGTTCGTAATCCCATTCTTTAGCGAGTTCTGGGTTTTGAGACAGAAGATCATTAAACCCTGCCAATACCTTTTTACCGGCACAGATAGGACATCCCTCACCACGCACATGCTTTAAAATAGATTTCGGATAGCTATGTCCTTTCTCGCATTTCCAATATACTACTCGTTCTCCGCCACCATATATTTCTGACGGATCAACATCGTTTTTATCATAGTCCCAATATTTTAGTAATTCTGGGTGTAGTGTTGCTAAATCATTTATACCTTTCTTTACGAGATTGCGATGCTTTGAGCATACGCTTCCTTGTGCTATTCTGCTCGGCCAATTTAAATAAGAACTGTTACAAATCCGACATTTCCAATAGAAGCGTTGACCTGTTCCAAGCGTGACCATTTCAGGCGTTATTGAGCCGTTTTTCTCGTAATCCCAAAACACAACTAAATCTGGACGGACAGCAGCGATACTATTTTCTTTACGCAAGATAACATATTGATTTTTAATTGCAATAGCATCTCTTTCGCAATCAACATCAACCGACGTTTCAACATTTAAATCCAAAAGAATTTTTCTAATCAAATTATTTAAATTCTTGAAAGTCGTTCTTTCGTGAATATAATAATCCGCATTGTCTCTTTCTTCTTCTGTTTTGTATTCTTTGATGATAAATAAAGTTACGCCGACCGAATGAAAGAAAGTCTTTTTGGCGGCATCCTTTTCCGCTTTCTTCTTGTGCGAAAAATATCCATTATATTCAAATCCGATGTTTTTCGATGGAATAAATATATCGATTTCACGTTTATCCGATATGTACCTATTTAATGTGTCAGGAAACACTTGTTTAAGATAATAGTAAATAGCTTGCTCGGGAAAAGAGGTTTGGCTTTGCTGAGCGCAAACAGGGCAACCTTGTCTATTGCTACGTCGCTTGACAGACATGGGATAATCATCATGTCCCAGCGGACAAATCCAATAAAATTCTTTTTTTGAGTGTGCTGTGACCTCGGTCGGTTTTATAGTATTTTTATTGCTCCATTCGGCAGCCAAAGCGGGAATTTGTGATTGCAAATCATTGTATCCTATAAGCACCTTTTGATTTGCACAATAAGGACAAGATGAACCTTGCTTTGTGCGATTAACAATATATGCATCATATTCACCGCCACACTTTTGACATTTCCATTTCACTTTTATATTTGAACCAGCTACGCAAGTATATGGAGTGAATTTGGGGTTATCACAACTAACCCATTCTGTAACTAAATTTGGATGAGTTTCGGCTAAAACCTTTTTTCCATCAATATACCTTTTTCGACTTATAGAATTTTTCCATTCATTCAAACATTCTGGGCATCCTCTTTGCCCCCGTTCTCTTGCACGTATTGCTTGTTTGAATTTTGTTCCATGAGTTGAACAAATCCAAAAAGCAACTTTTTGAGATCCGATAGAAAGTTTTTGAGGATCAAGCCCAATCGCATTATTTTGTCCCCAATCCCATTCCCTCATCAACTCGGCGTTTTCAGTTATATATTTCTTTTCTGTCATAGTAAATCCTTATAATTACGCAAGTAGCATATTGATTTTGGCTCAAAAATTAACACAATGATCTTTTTAGATTCACTCAACTTCATTCTCTACTACAATGTCCTCAAAAGTAAAGATTTTGGAATTAGGAACCACAATTATCCTATCTTGAACAGTTTCCATAATCTTAGTATCGGTACATTTGCTTCGATCCAACATATTCGATCTTTTGGCATCTCTAAATCGAATCTTTTCCTGTCCCGAAAGTTGTACCATTGTATTTTCATTAACGAACAAAACCAATCTGTTTTCGGCGCTCTTGTTTAACCATTGAATAATATATGTCCACCATAAAGCATCAGTATCCCCAATTGAAAGTCCAAAAAGGCAAATATATCTACTCTTGTCAATAATATCTTTGGCAATTTCTGTTTTTCTTTCCCCTAACGCCTTATTAACTGTAGACTTAATTATGTAATTTGTTAAGCGAGGATTATTTTTCAACTTCTCGTTCATTATTTGATCTTTATTATCTAATCCCAAAATTAAATCTTCGGTCAATTTACCGTGAACATGGTGCGCAGATTTCACGGCATCATTGTGACCTGTACCACCAGACGTATGGTTACCGAAAGGTTTGCATTTTTGTTGTGCTGCAAGAATTATCTTATCAAGAACGTCGGTATAGTTGAAAGTTATAAATGAATAATTTATAGTTTCGCGAATATTTGCAACTGCTTTTTTATAATCATCTTTGTCAGAAGCATTAAAATCATCAAAGAAGCCTGTTGTTTTCTTTTTGAATTCCTCAGCAATTGCCGACTCGTTTGGAAGAGAAATTCTTTGATTTTGCAAAGTTAAATATTCAGAAAGCATTTTTTCCAAATTCCGCTTACTATCAAGAAATTCCTCTATTTGAGTTTCATCGATTTTCTCCAAGAAAGCGCCTAAACCAATTTCCAAATCAGCCCACAATTCATAGTCTTTTGAGATTGATTTTGAAATTAAATCGTTTGGGTTATTCTTCATATAATACTTATAAAAATCTGTATACCTTGTGCGAAGACCTAAATTAAGATCGAAACCATTGCCAATTAAAAATGTTATGTTCATTCTGTCTTTTCCTTTTTCAGCGTTTTACTCAGCTGCCTTGCCGCTTTTAATCCATTCATCCACTTCGCTAACCTTGAACTTCCAATTTCGCCCTACTTTGTGTGCGGGCATATTTTTGCTTGCAATCCACACAAGCAAAGTGTCGCGGCTAATTCCAAGATAAGCGCAAATTTCTTTGGTGGAATACCAGCGATCAGACAAATCAATATTGTTAGACATTTCTTTATCTCCCGAAAATATAATCTTACAGTTAATATTATAACATATTTGGGGTTGTTTTTCAAGTATATTTGTAGGTTTTTGTAGGATTTTGTGTGCGCTAATATAAAAAGGCATACAGACGCAAATTGCAATCTGTATGCCTAACAATGTAGTTACTCGGTTAATACCTCTATTGCTATTCTCATCCCAAACTTGAACGCATACACAAAGATCTCGCGCTCGTTGATATCGGTCAGCTCGTTATAGCAATCATCGAACTTTTCAAGAATTTCCTTTTGCCGATCATTTAGCGTGGAGAGTAGGTTATCGTGATGATCGGCTATGTATCCCATTAACTGCTTCGTTTCTTTATCGTGACTTCTGCAATCGGTGTTGGGGCAGATGTTGCCGTAAAATAATTCTTCAAGAATAGCTCTCATTTGTAGACGACCTCCTTGAGAACGATTTCTTCTGCACTTGCTTTGATGTTGTTCATCTCGACAGTCCACCGAAGCGCGTTGTGAGCCTTCAGAACTTCGTCTACGCCACGTTCTTTGGCGAGGCGAGGAATTATGTCATCGAGCAATTTGTGAGCATGAATATCAATGGCGTGTAGGTGTTCGTTTAATCGTCCTTCGGTGAGCAGGGTGGTGTAAGTTCCGCGACAATGCTTTTTTATAAAGTCAAGGCGCAGGTTTGCATACTTACCAAGAGTGAAACTCGTCTGCTCGGGGAGTGCAAGATCTGGGTAGTAAAGTCCGTTATGTTCGGTATAAGTAATTTCGTTTTTCATCGTAAATATCCTTTCTTCAAAATGTGTTTGTTTGGCATCAACTATCAAGGATATTTACTTGGGCGGTGCTCGGGCGTGATGCCAACAACAGCAAGTCAGCATCACATATCACCGAACACAAAAAGAAATCCGAACCCTTCGCCTATCGGCTTTGGGTTCGGATTTCTACTGTTTGGTGCGGGCGAAGGGACTTGAACCCCCACGGTGAAAACCACCAGATCCTAAGTCTGGCGCGTCTGCCAATTCCGCCACGCCCGCATATTCTGTTTTTATTTGCAGCCGCGCCGCGGAACGGCTTGAAACATAGTCGCTCGGCTCCACTTGTCGCCGTGCTCCTTGTTTCTGCGCCTTCGCCCACTCGCTTACTCACCCACCGGGTGCGCTCGTGTGCGAAGCTGCCAATTCCGCCACGCCCGCGTACGGGGCAGAGAATATCTCTGCCCTTATGATTTAATCGAAGTATCCAAGCTTATAAAGCAGCTCTGCGATCAATACCGCTCCGCCTGCGGCACCGCGCAGGGTATTGTGGGAAAGACCTACGAACTTATAGTCGTAAAGGGTATCCTCGCGAAGTCTGCCTGCGGTTACGCCCATGCCGCCGTAAATATCGCGGTCAAGCTTTGCCTGGGGACGGTTATCCTCCTCAAAGTAGGTAATGAACTGCTCGGGAGCGCTGGGAAGTCCAAGCTCCTGGGGAAGTCCGCGGAAGCTCTTCCAATCCTCAAGGATCTGCTCCTTGGTGGGCTTATTCTCAAACTTTACAAACACAGCCGCCGTGTGTCCGTCGGTAACGGGTACGCGGATGCACTGGGTGGTGATAACGGTATCGTTTGCCTTTACGATCTCGCCGTTTTCAACCTTACCCCAAACGCGAAGGGGCTCTTGCTCGCTCTTTTCCTCCTCGCCGCCGATGTAGGGAATGATATTGTCGATCATCTCGGGCCACTCGTTGAAGGTCTTGCCCGCACCGGAGATTGCCTGATAGGTGGTGGCAACGACTTCCTTGATGCCGTACTTACGAAGGGGCGTCAGCTCGGGAACGTACGCCTGGATGGAGCAGTTGGGCTTGACGGCAATGAAGCCGCGCTTGGTGCCAAGACGCTTTCTCTGTGCCGCGATGACCTCAAGATGCTCGGGATTGATCTCGGGGATCACCATAGGAACGTCGGGGGTCCAACGGTGTGCCGAGTTGTTGGAAACAACGGGGATCTCCGCCTTGGCGTATGCCTCCTCCAGGGCGCGGATCTCGTCCTTCTTCATATCAACGGCACAGAACACGAAGCTGACCTTCTTGCCGATCTCCTCGATCTCCTGCGCGTCGCAAACTACCATATCCGCATACTTCTCGGGCATGGGAGAGGTCATCTTCCAGCGATTGCCAACCGCTTCGCGGTAGGTCTTGCCTGCCGAACGGGCAGATGCCGCAAGAACGACGACTTCAAAATAAGGATGGTTTTCAAGCAGCATCAGAAAACGCTGTCCCACCATACCCGTGGCGCCAACGACGCCGACCTTCATCTTTTCCATATTATACATATCCTTTCGGTTGAAAATTCAAAAAAGAATAATTCATCATAGCATAAAGATGCAAGAAAATCAAGGTTTTTTATCATTTTCGTTGCCGCTTTTCCCGATTTTGGCGGTTTTGTATGCTATTCTGTTCTGCACTTGGTGAATATTGGTGAATTTTTATGAGGTTCTTATTGTACTTCCTTATAGATCACGCTTTTAGGCACGCCGCGATCGCGGGCAACCGCCTTGATGGCGTCCATTTTACTCATGCCCGAGGAGACGTAATTCGCCACGTGGGTGGGAATGTCGATGCTCGACCAATCTTCTGTATCGGCGTTCTCTGTACGTCCCTCGATGACGAGAACGTATTCGCCGCGGGGCGGGGTAGTATCATAATATGCAACTGCCTCGCCAAGTGTGGTACGCATTGCCTCCTCGTTGAGCTTGGTCAGCTCGCGGCAAAGAGAAATGCGGCGGTTCTCGCCAAAGACCTTTGCCAGATCGTCAAGAGTATTTTTGAGCTTGTGAGGCGCTTCGTGGAGGATCATGGTTCGGTCCTCGGCGGCAAGGCGCTCCAAGCGGCGTCGCCGCTCCTGCTTTTCCGTAGGAAGGAAGCCCTCGAAGCAAAAGCGTCCCGTGGGGAGTCCCGACAGGGTAAGCGCCACGATGCCGGCGCATGGGCCGGGAATCGAGGAAACGGGCACGCCTTCCTTCGCGCAAAGGGCAACGATATCCTCGCCGGGGTCGGAGATAGCGGGGGTACCCGCGTCGGTGACGAGGGCGCAGGACTCGCCGCTCTTGAGCCGCGCGACGATCTCGCCGCCGCGCTCCCGCTTGTTATGCTCGAAATAAGACACCATAGGCTTGGAAATGCCGAGATGGGTCAGAAGGCGCATAGAATTTCGGGTATCCTCGGCGGCGACAAAGTCCACCTCGGACAGCACCTTAACGGCACGCTCGGAGAGATCGCCAAGATTGCCGATGGGGGTTGCCACCAGATACAGCGTACCTTTTTCTACACGGTTTTTTTCGGTTTCGGTGTTCATATGAGATCCTTTCACAAGAAATTATCAGGGGCTTTCGGCGGGCGTCGCCGTTTATTTGCAAAGCTGATAGACGGTGATCGGCCGTTCGGCAGGCGTAAAGCCGCTGTTGATATAGGATTCGGGAATCAAGGTGCGAAGCTTTTTCATGGTGATCTTTTCCCCCGTATATTCGGGTGGGATCTCGTCAAAAAGGGCGGTATAGATCATATGCGCGCCGATATAGCCTGCGGGGGGCTTGCTGTGGTGCCAGGCATCGTCAACGCAGAATTCCCAGAAGCTCACGCCCGTGGCGATGATCTCGTTGATCTCTTCCTTCCAGTCCATAAAGAATACAGACGGGTAGGTCTCCTTGGCTTTGTCGATCTGGGGCTGACGCTCGTTGTGCGCAGGATATACAACAAGAAGGGTGTCCGATTGCTGACATGCCTCAAGGTACTTGCCGATGATGGGGATATCCTCATCGTAATACAGACCGCACAAGAAGACTACCGAATATTCTCCCGCACGAATGGGATCCAGATACTTTTTTTCGTTGTAGACGCGCGCCACCGCGCCGCTGACCGATTCCCAGACCACTTCCGTGTTCTTGTTGCCGTTTTCAATGAAATTTTCAAGAAAATCGCCTACCGCGGAGGTGCGGACGAAGCTGTTTCCAATAATAAAGATCTTGTCAGCGCCGCCCGATTGGGACAGGGGGATCTTAAAATTGCCCTGGCAGAAGCCCGCCTTGCGCATAGAGGACATTATCTTGGAAATGCCGTCGGCGTTCAGCTGATCATAATCCACCGAAACGAAAACTTGAAGCTCCTCCTTGACCGTTTTGATCGAGAAGGAAAAGACGTGGCGGTACACGTAGGAGGCTTTGGTTTTCACCAGATGGGTTTCATATTCCATAGAAATGCCGTCTGATGTGCGGGTCTTTTTAGCGTCCCGCTTTTCGGGGGTGGGGACGAGGGTACTGACGGTGCCGATTTCCTTGCCGTCACAGGTGATCCGATAGGTTTTGGGCTGATACTCGCAAAGTACCCAATCGGCGGGAAGACTCAGAGAAATGACCTCGGTGCTGTCCTTCCAATTCAGCCCCACCTCGCGCCATTCGGTAACGGCGCGGCATTTGATGGTGCCGCGGTTTGGAAGGGTATCGTCAAAGATCACCTCGTCATCCTCATCGGACGGGGGAACGGAATTCCCCTCGCGTAGAGAATAAATATCATACGATCGCTCCCCCTTGGCAAGTCCCTTTTCAATAAAGGACGAGGGGAGAAGCTGTCGGACCTGCGACATGGATACGGCAGTTCCCGTGTAGTCGGGCGGTGCCTCTCCGAAGAGGGTCGTGTAGATCATATGGGCACCCACGTAGCCCGCAAGGGGGGTGCTGTGCTTGTGGGTATCGTTGACACAGAAATCCCAGTAGTCTACGCCGCCGTCGATGAGGGCGTTGATCTTACCCTGCCAGTCGAGAAAATAGACGTCGGGATAGGTGGCGCGCGCCTCGGGAACGCGGGTTTTCGATTCGTTGTGAGCGGGGAACATAATAAGATCGGTGTTGGATACTGCACAAGAATCAATGGCCCATTGGAATTGAACCACGTCGTTTCCGCCGTAGAAGCCGCACATAAAGACGGCGGCGTAGGTACCGTTGTGAATTTTTGTTATCCACGGGGCGGCGGTATAATCCTCTACGCTCGCCATGCCGATGGAAACGGCCTCCAGCGTGTAGGTTTTTTCATTTTTCAGCCATTCCTCAAGGATGGTACCGATCTTGGAGGTGTAAATAAAGCTGTTTCCAATGACGAGGATCTTGTTAGAGCCGTTGTTATCAATGGGAGAGAGGCGCAGGGGAACATCGTTCCGCGAGCCCTGCCCGATGCTTTGTGCAACGTATTTTGCCGCGGCGGCATCCAACTGATCGTAATCGATCTCAAGGAAGATGCGGAGATCCTCCTCCTCGGTGGTGAGGAAGCAGGCAAAGACGTGGCGGTACACGTAGCCGCCACCCTGGGTCACAAGGCGCACCTCATAGTCCAGCTGGTAGATGCCGCTCTCAAAATAGTCGGTTACGACCTTTTTGACAGCGGGCTTGGGGACGGAGGTGCTGATATTGCCGATCTCATATCCGTTGCAGAAGAGAAGATAGGTATCTGCCTCATAGGGCTCTATCGTCCAGTCGGCGGGGAGAGAGATCACGAGGATCTGCTCGCTGCCCTCCCAAGTGAAGCCGAAATCCTTCCAATCCTTCACCGAACGACAGTCCACCTCGGTATGGTCGGGAATAGGGGGCTCGGTTTCGGGCGGCTCGGTTTCGGATTCCGATTCGCTTTCGGTAGGCAATGGAAGCTCGATGGATTCGCTTTCGGTCTCCGATTCTGCAGGCGCGCTCTCACAAGCGACGGTGGCGAGAAGGATGGAAACGATCAGGATAACGGTCAGTAGCTTTTTCATAGTGATTCCTCCTGTGATGCTTGGGATGGTAAAGACTCGGGGTTACAGCAAGCAAACCAGCTTTTCGATCTGCTCGTAATTGCGCTTGCCGTAGGATTTCATGGCGAGATCGGCGTCGCCGCAGAGCGCCACCGCGCGGGCGAGGCTCTCGGTGCTTTGCCGTGCCACGGCGCGGATATACAGTCCCGTTCGATACTCATGCACGCGGGTCAGCTTGGCGATCTCCGACTGTGCCGTCACACCGCTTTCCATCAAAAGCTTGGTCTGATACATCTCGCAGTACATTCTGGCGATCTCGGCAATGGCGTATTCGGGCTTGACCTGACGGAACTGCATTACCGAAAGCACGGTCAGCGCCCGTGCGCGGTCGCCTGCCATCAGGGCGTTCGTAAGGGCGAAGGCGTCGCACTCCTCCTCGGGGACTGACACCGTGCGAATATCCTCCTCGGTCACGGTACTTTTTCCCGCGGCGTGGAGATACGCACAAAGCTTTTTGATCTCCGAGGAAAGGGTATACATGCTTTTGCCGCAATACTCCACGAGAAACCGCGCCATAGAATCGCTTACGTCAATGTTCTCGTGACGGAAGTGGCGGATCGCCCACGCTGCCAGCTTTGCGGGGGATGACGCCTCAAACTGTACGGGGGTGCAGACCTCGCAAAGACGCTTGAAAAGGGCAGAGGGCTTCTTTGGCGTTCCCACGTCGATGCCGTCGGGAATGACCGAAAGGATCAGCAGGTTGGAGGGGTCGTCGCGGTACGCCGCCATCAGGGCGATCAGACCGTCCACCTCCGCCGCCTTGACCTCGCCGAAGTTGAAGGACTTGACGGTGACGATCTTGCAGTCGCACATCATAGGCGGTGCCGCCATGGCGTCGGTGAGGGCTTCCACCGAAAAGTTGAGAAACTCCACCGAGATGTCGTTGAAGCAGGCAAGTCCCTCGTCGGGGCAGATCTTCTCCCGCGCCGCCTTCAAGCAGTATGATTTTAAGTAATCCTCCTCGCCGAAGAAGAGGTAGCATCCCGAAAGCGGTCCTTGCAGACGCTTGCGGAATTCGGCTTCCGTTATGGAATTCATAGACGTATCTCCTTTCGGTTCGGTAACGAAATACGGAAATTGGAATACAATGAAAACAGAAAAAATAAGAGAGGGAGGAATCTATGGCAACGAAAA
Source organism: Eubacteriales bacterium (assembly GCA_045121195.1). Classification (GTDB taxonomy): domain Bacteria; phylum Bacillota; class Clostridia; order Oscillospirales; family CAG-272; genus RGIG8775. The sequence goes on along the minus strand of JBGVFO010000174.1, from coordinate 2,509 downwards.
TTTACATAGATCAGGGTCATAATCCGAGAAACCCCAATGCAGGTGCGGAGGGGAACGGTCTGCGGGAGCAGGACATCGTCTTCCGCGTGGGGATCGCCTTGCGCGACTTGTTGGTTGCCAACGGCAATTTTGAGGTGCGTCTGTCCCGTCCAACGGCGGACACCCAGATCGGCACGTCCAATTCCACCAGTCTTCGGATGCGGGTGAGCGACGCCAACGCGTGGGGTGCCGATTATTTCATCAGCCTGCACACCAATGCGGCGACCGCCGCCTCCGCTACGGGAAGCGAGGCGTTCGTCTACGCGGCGCCGTCGGTGGCGTATGATTTTGCCGAGGACATTCTGCGTCGCATGACCGAGGTCACGGGGCTTGTCAACCGCGGCGTTTTCGCCCGCCCGGGGCTCTACGTGCTTCGTAAAACGGCAATGCCCGCGGTGCTGGTGGAGCTTGGCTTTATCACCAATCCCTCCGACGCGGCGCTGATGAACGAGAATCCCGGCTTATTCGCTACGGGAATTTATCAGGGAATCTTGGAGTATCTGAATCTTTGATCATTCGCCGAGCATACGGCGCAGTCCCTCCTCGTCGATGACGGGAACGCCCAGGGCGTTTGCCTTGGTCAGCTTACTGCCCGCCGCCTCGCCCGCTACCACGTAAGAGGTCTTGGAGGATACCGAGCCCGACACCTTTCCGCCCTTTGCCTTGATCATGGCGGAGGCCTCGTCACGGGAGAGGGTGGGGAGGGTGCCTGTCAGCACGAAGGTAAGTCCCGCAAGATCGTCGGTCTTGGGCGCGGCGACAGTCTCGGTGCGAACGCCCGCCTCAATGAGGCGTCGGCAAAGCTCGCGGTTGTTTTCATTTGAAAAATAATTGACCACAGACTCGGCGGTGATCTCTCCAAAGTCCTCGATGGCGCAAAGCTCCTCGAGGGTGGCGTCAAAGCAAGCCTCAAGGGTGCCGAAGCGGGCGGCAAGCGCCGCCGCGGCTACCTCGCCGATGTTGCGGATGCCAAGGGCGCAGAGAAGGCGCTCAAGTCCTGCCTCCTTGGAGGCTTCAATGGCGGCGATGAGGTTGTCTGCCGATTTTTTACCCATGCGGTCAAGCTCTGCAATATCCTCTGCCTTGAGAGAATACAGATCGGCGGCATCCTTGATCAGATGGCTGTCAAGAAGCAGATCGATGATCTGGGGACCCAGACCGTCGATATTCATAGCGCCCTTGGAGGCAAAATGCTCCAGCGCTCGGGAAAGCTGTGCGGGGCAGGAGGGGTTGGTGCAGCGGGTCGCCGCGCCCTCGTCCGCGTCGTAGAAAAGCGGCTCTCCGCAGGAGGGGCAGTGAGAGGGCATATGGAAGTCCTTTTCTCCGCCCGTTCGCTTTTCGGGATGGGCGCATACCACCTCGGGGATGATGTCGCCCGCCTTTTGTACGGTGACCACGTCACCCAGCATAATGCCTTTTTCGCGAATAAAGCCCACGTTATGAAGGGTCGCGCGGGACACGGTGGTTCCTGCCAGTCGGACAGGCTCCAGCACCGCGTTGGGGGTGATAACACCCGTTCTTCCCACGGCAACGGTGATGTCCAGAAGCTTGGTCTGCTTCTGCTCGGGGGGGAATTTATAGGCGACCGCCCATTTGGGAGTCTTGGTGCCCTCGCCCACCGTCACGCGGTCGGAAAGGGAATCCAGCTTGATGACCACGCCGTCAATATCGTAGGCAAGTCCGTCGCGGAGCGAGCCGATGGTGTCGATGTGGGATAGGATCTCGTCGGCGCTCGAAGCACGAATGCGGTTTTTCAGCACGGGAAGTCCGAGCTCTCGCAGGCGGTCAAGGATCTCGGTGTGAGAATCGGGATTTTCACGGTCGGCATACAGATTGCCCTCCTGAAGATTGAAAACGAAAATATCCAGACTGCGCTCGGCGGTGATCCTCGAATCTAACTGGCGCAGAGAGCCTGCGGCGGCGTTACGGGGATTGGCAAACAGCGACTCGCCCCGAAGCTCGCGGGCGGTATTCAGTTTCTCAAACGCCGCACGGGGCATATAGATCTCGCCGCGTACCGTAAGGGTCAGCGGCTCGGCAAGAACGAGGGGGATCGACTTGACGGTCTTGATGTTGAGGGTCACGTCCTCGCCCACCGAGCCGTCACCGCGAGTGGCACCGCGCACAAGGACGCCGTTCTCATAGATCAGCGCCACCGAAAGACCGTCGATCTTGGGCTCCACCGAATAGCGGGCGTCTTCCACAGCCTCGCCCATACGGTTGGCAAAATCGGTTACCTCCTCAAAGGAAAAGACGTCGGAAAGGGAATCCATACGCACCGAGTGGGTAAACTTCTCGAACTTGTCCAGCGCCGCGCCGCCGACACGCTGTGTGGGCGAGGTGGGATCGAAATCCTCGGGGTGCTTTTCCTCAAGGGAGAGAAGCTCCGCGTAAAGGCGGTCGTATTCATAGTCGGAGATCTCGGGGGAATCGTATACGTAATACAGCCGTGCGTGCTTGGTCAGCATCT
>JBGVFO010000173.1:0-2003 GCA_045121195.1 Eubacteriales bacterium | reverse complement strand
CATCACGGAAAATTACTACACCTGCACTGACGAAATTCTCGCAGGCCTTGGTAAGATGTACGTTGCGGATGAGCGGTTCAAGAAGAACATCGACAAGTATGGAGAGGGAACTGCGGAGTTTGCGGCAGGGGCGATTGCGATGTATAGCCCAAAATAAGGTTAATGAAAAATCCGAATTTCAAACAACAGCACAGAGAGGGTTTATGATGGAAAAGAACAGATGGTATAAGGATAAGGTATTCTACCAGATCTGGCCGCGGTCGTTCAAGGACGGTAACGGCGACGGCATGGGTGATCTTTTCGGTGTGCTTGAAAAGCTCGACTACATCAAGTCGCTCGGATGCGATGGCATCTGGTTTTCGCCGCTCTATCCCTCGCCCGGTGTGGATTGCGGATACGACATTTCGGATTATTACGATATTGCCCCCGAATTCGGCGGTATGGACGCCTTCAAAAAGGTGCTTGACGGCGCGCACGAGCGCGGCATGAAGGTCATTATGGACCTTGTCGTCAACCACACGAGCATCGAGCACGAGTGGTTCAAGAAAAGCCGCGAGAGGATCGAGCCCTACACCGATTACTATATTTGGCGTCCCGCTAAAAAGAATGGTAAGCTGCCCAATAACTGGGATTCGCTGTTTGAAGGCAAGGCGTGGAAGTATGATGACGTCAGAGGGGAATACTATATGCACCTCTTTGCCGTGGAGCAGGCAGATCTCAATATGGACAACCCACTTGTGCGCGAGGAAGTCAAGAATATATTGAATTTCTGGCTTGATATGGGCGTTGACGGCTTCCGCGAGGATGTGATCACCTTCATTTCCAAGCCCGAGGGGTTACCCGATGACCATATTATGCCCGCGTCAAAAGGAATTCTGATGTTCAACCACGGCCCGCATCTTTACGAATATCTCGACGAATTCAAACGCGATGTTTTCTCAAAATACGACTGTATGACGCTTGCGGAGGCGCCCATGGTTTCTCCCAAAAAAGCGCTTGAATATATCACCGAGGACTCCTCGCAGGTGCTGGATATGATGATCCAGTTCAAAACGCAGGAGGCGGACTGCTTTTTCACCGACTTCCGCCATATGCCTTTCAGTCTGCGCAAGATGAAGCGCGCCTTCTCGATGTGGCAGAACGGTCTTGAAGGCAAGGGCTGGAATATGCTCTACATCGAAAACCACGATCATCCGCGCATGGTCTCAAGATACGGAAGCGAAAAGTACCCCACCGAGAGCGCCAAAACGCTCTGCGCCATGTATATGTTTTTGAAGGGTACGCCCTTTGTTTATCAGGGGCAGGAGATCGGAATGAGCAACTGGTATCCCGATGATCCCGCCATGTACGAGGACGTGCAGACGCGCTGGCAGTACGAAAATGTCGGCACGAAGCAATCCGCCAAGAAGCGTCTTGAACGCCTGTGGCACGGATCACGCGACTCGGCAAGAACACCCGTGCAATGGGATGACAGTGAAAACGCGGGATTCAGTACGGCAAAGCCTTGGTTCTACGTCAACGAGAATTACAAGTCTGTCAACGTCAAGGCACAAGAGACAGACGAAAACTCGGTGCTGAACTTTTACCGCAAGGCAATCAAGCTCCGCCGTGAGCTCAGTGCGGTCAAGGACGGCAACTATACGGAGTACGGAAAGTCCTCATCCAAGGTCTATACATACGTCCGCGAGGATGAAAAGCAGAAGATACTCGTCGTTTGCTCGTTTAGCGAAAAGAACGTGAAATTCAAAGCGCCCATGGGATTTGACACCCGCACCGCAGAGTTGATTTTGACCAATTATGAAGCGAACGATGGCATGGCTTTGAAGCCCTATGAGACGAGGGTGTATTTGCTGAATAAATAATTTGCAGAAAGGCATCATCATGGCATTCAAACTGATCGACATAGAAAATTGGGAGCGCAGGGAGTTCTACGAGCACTTCATAAACGAAGTGGTCTGTACTTATTCCGCCGTTGTCAACATCGATATTACCAATCTCAAAGG
>JBGVFO010000172.1:0-20734 GCA_045121195.1 Eubacteriales bacterium | reverse complement strand
AAAGCAAGTACGTCTTGATGTTTACTTTACCGCGGTAGGGCTTATTGATATCCCCGGTGAAAAGGAACTTATTGAAATGATGCGAGAAATCCAAAGTGCCAAAAGCGCTTAAACAAAAACAAGAATACGGCATACCTCTTTGAGATATACCGTATTCTTGCAAAACTGTCCTTTAGGGCACGACCCTAATGCATCGGCTTTTTATGTGTTTCTTACTTGGAAACTGCGGTAATGTGGGTGTTTACGCCCTCGTACCAATAAAGGAAGCCCTCAATGTCAACAACGTCGCCTGCTACAAGATCAGCAAACGCCTTGTAAACGTCGGTCTCGGGACCGGTGAGGTAACGCTCTACGCAGAAGCTGTAGGAGTTGCCGTCCTTGGAAACGGTTACGTAAATATCGTCACCGGGCTCGCCGTTTCTGTACTCGATCTTCTCAATGGTAAGATCGGTGAAGGATACGAACTCGTTCTGATGCTTGATCAGCTCGTCGGTGCCAAGCAGATTGGTTACGTCAAAAGCCTCAGCGACCCAAGTGCCCTCCATGATCTCGAAGGTTCCGTCCATGATCTCGACCTCACCTGCCCAAGCGCCCTTGTAGCCGGTAACCTTGATCTTGGTACCCTTGGTGAGCTTTGCGGCATCCTCTTCGGAGCAAGCCATCTCGTATGCGAAGTATGCACCGTCGGGATCCTGAAGATATACGGTGATCTTGTTATCCCACCAAGACTGGGTTGCCTGAACGTATGCCTCGATGACAACGTCAGCGTCCATCTCAGCTGCGGCGTACTCAGCGTAGGTCATTACGCCCTCGGACTTTGCGCTGGGATCAAACTTCTCTCCGCAAGCAACGAGAGAAAGAACGAGAGTCAGCAACAAAAGCACTGTCAAAATCTTTTTCATTTTCATTCTCCTTTTTGGTCGGTCATTTGACCTTTGATTGTACTTTCATTATACACGAAATTCCGGATAAGTCAATATATACCGATTATTTTTTTCGTTTTTTTGCCATCTCAAGGACCACGTAAACGCCGATCAGGAGCCACGCGCCCGCCAAGGACGACAAGAGAATGATCGCCGCGTCGGGAAGTCTGCCAAGCTCGGCGCGTCCCGCAACGGTTCCCGTGGATCCGCTCAGCTGATCCAGCCGATACAGGGAGGTCACGTTTTCGTATGCCGACTGCACGTATGCCTCATTCACGTTCTTGCCGCGTCTTGCCGCCTTGGTCACGTCCTCAATGAGCTGGCCCGCCGCGTTACGCAGGGACGCCGATCCGTTGAAAACGGGGGTGACGAAGGTGTTTTCGGTGTTATCGAGAAGCAGCTCGGTGGCGAGCAGCTTGACCTCGTAATACAGCTGATTGTCCTCGCCCGCTCTTGAAAGATAATCCTGATACTCGGCGGAATTCTGTGCCTTGGAGGTCACGGGAGCGTAGCCCTCGGTCTGGGAATACGCGATCTGCACGTCATTGGTCAGAAGATACTGGGTAAACAGCCAGGACGCCAGCACCTCCTGGGGATCCGTCTTGTTAAAGACACAAACCGACGGTCCTTGGGAGATCATCTTGGGATTCGCGGGATCTACCTGCGGTATCGTCATCACCTCGATCTCGAAGTCCACAACCGCCTCCTCGGCGATGTCGATGAGAGGCGCGTTGCTTCCCATCCAGGTAGCACCCGCCGTGGAATCCACGGCAAAAATGCACTGCCCTGCGTTTAGGAAGTTGGCGGGATAGCTTGAGATCTTGAAGGTGGAGAACGCACCGCTTTCGGCATGGGGAACGACGGTATTCAACAGCTCGGTGGTGGTGTCGTTAAACAGTAGGATCTCGCCATCCTCGGTGGAATAGCCCGCTTCCGACTGTGCCAGATATTGGATCATCATATTGTCGGTGGACTTGTAGAGGAACGGGATCATGGTCTTCTGTCCGTTGACGATGAAGTTTCCCTCCCCGTCCTTGGCGGTTGCCGCCTGGGCGACCTCAAAGACGAAATCCCAGGTAAGGGTCTCGGGAAGCGTGAAGCCAAGCTTCTCCACGTAGGTCTTATTCACGTAGCACGCCTCGGTAGAGCGCATATAGGGCAAAGCGTAGTAGGAGCCGCCGATGGTGCATTCCGCAAGGAATTTGGGAATGATCTCCTCCTTGGTGGGGGCGTCAAACCGAACCTCGCTACCGCCGAGTCCGTATCTGCTATCTACCAGCAGCTCATCCAGATTGACCACGGTGTTCACACCCGTCATATAGGTCGCGATATGGTCAGGATAGGTAATACACACGTTAGGTGTGGTTCCCGTGGCGATGTTGGTGATCACGTCGTTGTAGATCCGTCCGTAATCGGTATACAGACGGAGATTGACCTTGACGTTGGGGTACAGTGCCTCAAAGCCCGCAATGGCGTCGTGATAGATCTGTACCTGGGTCATATTGGTATCGTTTTTTGCCCAGAAGGTGATCTCGTAATCACGGGAGGTATCGAATTCCTCGGGCAGAGCGAAGGGCTCCATACCCTCGGTGCCGTGACAGCCGACAAAGGTCGACAGGCAAAGCACAAGTGACAGCACAAGCAAAAGCAGCTTTTTCATCCCTTGGTACCTCCTCTCGCAACCCCCGCCATGATCTTATCGCGGAAGATCAGGAACAGGACGATGAGGGGAACCGAAATGACCACGACCGCCGCCATCATAGCGGGGACGTTCTCGCGGCCGAAGCCGTTTTCACGGATCTCCTGGATACCGTTGGAAACCAGATAATACGCCGAATCGTCGGTGATCAGACGGGGCCAAACGTAGGAGTTCCAGCATTCGATGACCTTAAGAATAATGACCGTTACCACCGTGGGACGGCAAATGGGGATCATGACCCGCATCAGATATTTGATGTCGGTGGTACCGTCGATCTTCGCCGCGTAGTACAGCTCGTCCGGCACCTGCGCGAAATTCTCCTTCAGAAGGTAGATGTAGAATACCGACATAACCGACGGAAGGATCAAGCCGCCGAAGGTATTTCGCATATTCAGGTTGGTAATGGTGGTAAAGTTGGTGATGATGACCAGCTCGTTGGGGATCATCATCAAGGCAAGAAACAGGGTAAAAACGAGATCCTTGCCCCGAAAATCCATTCTGGCAAAGGCAAACGCCGCGGGGATCGCCACCACCAGCATGATCGCCGTGGTGGAAAGGGTGAAGATCACGGTGTTGAGAAAGTACCTTCCGAGAGGAACGGCGGTAAACGCCTGTACGTAATTCTCAAGGGTGGGTGAGAGTGTGAAGAACCGAGGAATATACTCGGTATTATAGGAAGCATAGCTCTTGATGGAGGTCAGAAGCATCCAGTAAAACGGGAACAGAACGACGAGCGCCCAGAAAATAAGCAGACCGTATACGATGACCTTCACGACCGTTTTCCGCACGCGAACGCTTGCTTCCACCTTGTCGTAATCCAATTGCGTGTTCATATGCCCTCCTTAATAATGGACGTGCTTGCGGCTGACCAGCAGATTGATGCAGGTAATGGTCAGCACGATGGCAAACAGAATGATCGCCGCCGCCGAGGCGTAGGACGGATAACCGCCGCCCGTGCCGTACAGCATATCGTAAACGTAACCCACGATGGTATTCATGCCCGCGGCGTTGAGGTCGGTGCCAAAGAGAGCCACCGCGTCGCTATACGCCTTGAAGGCGCCGATGAAGCCCGTAATGATAAGGTAGAACAGCATGGGGGAGATCATGGGAAGCGTAATGCGGGTGAACATACGGAATTTTGAGGTTCCGTCCACGCGGGCGGCATTGTAGTAGTCCTCGCGGACCGACGCCAGGGCGCTGGTAAGGATCAGGATCTTGAAGGGCATAACGATCCAGATGGTGTAGATACAAAGCACCAGCATCTTTGCCCAGTACGGACCGTCAATGAAATCCACCGACGTGCCGCCGAATAGCTGGATCAGCACGTTGACCATTCCGTCGGTATACGCCGTTTTCTTAAAGAGGATCATAAAGACCAGACCGACCGCCAGGGTGTTGGTCACGTAAGGCAGGAAATAGACCGTCTGGAACAGGTTTCGCAGTGCCTTGACGGAGCTGAGTCCCACCGAAATGAGAAGGGCGATGCCCGTGGAAAGCGGTACGGTAATGATAACCAAAATAAAGGTGTTCTTGACCGCCTGCAAAAAGTAGGGATCGTGCAGAACGTAGGAATAGTTATACCCACCCACACCGAAAAAGGTCTGCGACGCCGAATTGTATCCCTCCTCAAAGGAGTAAACAAACACGTCGATCAGGGGATATATCATAAAAGCGCCGATAAAAAGGATGGCGGGCAACAGATACAGCCAGCCCTTTGCGTTTCTTTTTTCCATAGGCTCCTCCATCAACTGAATTCACGTAAATTATACCATATCCGCCGACGATTATCAAGACGAATCGGCAAGTTTTTCCAAAGTTTCTACCCTTTTCTTGACAGCCGCGCCGCCGTTTGCTATAATAAAGCCGTATTCTTTCCAAGAAAGAGGTCTGTTATGTCTGAATATCTTTCCAAAATCGTAGAAGTCCTTGAGCGCATTGAGCGAGAGGAGGAAAAGCCCCTCGCCGAGGCGTCCCGTCTTGTTGCCGACGTGATTAAGCGCGACGGACTTATTTTCACCTTCGGGTGCGGACACTCCCACCTGCCGGGGCTTGACGCCTTTTACCGCGCGGGCGGACTTGCCAACGTATCCCCTATTCTTGACACCGACCTGATGCTCCACAACGGCGCGGCAAAGTCCAGTCGCATGGAGAAGATGTCGGGCATCGCTCCCGAGGTCTTCCGCCGATACACCCTCACCGAGCGCGATATGATCTTCGTGCTGTCGGCGTCGGGCAAGAATCAGGTACCCGTCGAGATGGCAGAGGCGGCGCGTGCCGCCGGCGTCAAGGTGGTCACGGTCTCGTCCTCCTCCTATTTTGATCGGGGCGGACGGCTCCACGAGCACGCCGATATCGCCATCGACTGCAAGGTCCCCTACGGGGATGCCTGCATCAAGGTGGGCGACGCCACCATGGGCGGTCTTTCCACGGCGGCGGCTTGCTTTATTCTCAACTCCTGCCTGATCGAGGGAGCGAAGCTGGCTCTTGCCGAGGGCGTCACGCCTCCCGTCTACCTCAGCGGCAACGTGGAGGGCGGCAGAGATCACAATATCGTCCTTGAAAATCTCTATCTCGGAAGGGTGAAGCATCTATGAGTAAGATCGCAGTGATCGGACTTGTTGGTAACTCGGCGTTTCTCTCGGTGGATAAGTTCCACGAGGGCGGCGAAACGGTTCACGCAAGATCGGTACATTTTGAGCCGGGTGGAAAGGGCTATAATCAGGCGGTCGCCGCCGCGCGATACGGGGCCAAGGTCTCTTTTCTGGGTGCCGTCGGCGAGGACGGCTACGAGAGCATCCGCGCCTTCTCCGAGGCAGAGGGCATTGACGCGCTTCTCATAAAGAAGGAGGACGCCACCGCCTTTGCCACCATCATCACCAACGCCGAGGGCGCGAACCAAGTGACGGTATATCCCGGTGCGCGATTGGACGAAAATGACGTTTCCCTGTTTGCGCGCCAGATCGCCGAGGCAGACGTGCTTCTTATTAACAACGAGGTTCCCGAGGAGGTCAACGTCAAGGCGGTAGAGATCGCCAAGGCGAACGGCACGCGGGTGATCCTCAACCCTGCTCCTGCGCGCAAGACCTGTGATTATATTCTTGACAGCGTTTCCCTTTTTACTCCCAACGAACACGAAACCGAGGGACTGGAGAATAAGACCAATCTCATCGTGACCTTGGGCGCGAAGGGGTGTCTTCTGCGCGAAACGGGCGAGATCGTTCCCGCCGTTCATATCGGCGACACGGTTGACACCACGGGCGCGGGGGATACCTTCAACGGTGTCCTTGCCGTCATGCTTGCCGAGGGCGCGACCCTCCGTGCGGCGGCAGAACGTGCCTCCATCGCCTCGGGCATCGGCGTGACCCGCCAATACGCCGCCACCTCCATCCCGACGAGAGAGGATATTGAGAAATATCTATAAAAAAAGCGTAGCCGCGGCTACGCTTTTGTTTTTTATAGTTGGATTTCAAATTTTGATTGATCGGTGAGTTTGCATATACGAAAAGGTAACGCACAAACCCGTAGGGGCGATCATTGATCGCCCGTTCGTTGGGTAATTGTCGTTTATGGCGGGCGACCAATGGTCGCCCCTACAATGGATACTTCAACTCCCCGACAAACATCAATTTCTATTTGAAAACGCCTTGCGTTTTCACCCTTCATTTTCAATTTTTCATTCATTCAAAGGACAGGACGGCGTCGTAGACGGGGTCCTCGGTGGCGAGAAGGCAGACCTCCACGTCGCCGTGTGCGTCCTCTATGGCGCGGGCGAGGGACTCGGCGTCCTCCTCGGTCACGTTCTTGCCGAAAAAGAGGGTGACGACGCCGCATTCGCGTCGGTGGAGCAGGGTGTCCGCCGTGGCAAGCACCGCTCCCGCAAGGGTGGGGTCGGATAGCAGGATCTCGTCCTCAAAGAGGGCAAAATAATCGTCCTTTGCCACCTGTCGATCGCCGAAGCGCACGTCGCGGTCGGCGCGTACCACCGACACCTCAAGAAGGGCCTCCACGGTTTCGTGGACCTCCTCTGCCACCGCGTCGGTGTCCCCGTTATCGAAATCGAGAAGGGCGAGGGAGGCGTAGCATTCGGGAATCGAGCGGCAGTTCAGCACCGTCACGTGCCCGTTCTGATAGAGAGAAGCCGCCTGCGCGGCGCTTAAGATCGAGTTGGCGCTGTTGGGGAAGACCAGGATCTTTTCTGCGTCCGCAAGGGCGTACGCCTCAAGAAACTCCCGGGACGAGGGGGCGTCCTCGCTTGCGATCACCACGTCGGCGCCCATTTCGGCGAGCAGCCTCTGCAGACGGGCGTTGGGCGCTACCGCGACCACAGCAAAGGCACCTACCTCCTCCCGTTCGGCGCGGAGAAGCTTTTTTGCCGTGCCCGAGTGCTGGACCGACATATTTTCGATCTTCAGCGACAGAAATTCGCCGAAGACGTGGCAATACGCAAGGATCCTCTCGGGGGTGGGGGTGTGGATATGTACCTTCACCTTGTCCCCCTCAAGGGAGCTGACGAGAGAATCCCCGAGGGGCGCAATCCCCTGTCGGAAGTCTTCGTATGAGAAGCCGTCCCCCGTGAGCTGGAGAAGCACCTCGGTGCAGTAGCCCAGGGAGAAGTCGCTGTTTTTGTGGAAGCGGGAGAGATCTGCGGCACCCGTCGCATCGGTCGCCGTCGCCGCGTCCGCCACGGTGGGGGCTTCGCCGCGAAGATACCGCTGCACGCCCTCGAAGAAATAGACCATACCCGCGCCGCCGCTGTCCACCACCCCCGCCTTTTCCAGAAGGGGAAGGAGCTTCGGGGTGTTGTCAAGGGAGATCCTTGCCGTAGCCAGGAAGGCGTCGATAACGGCGTCGATGGAATGCAGGGCATCTGCCTTCGCCAGAAGGGCGTCGGTGGCGTCGCGCAGGACGGTGAGAATGGTGCCCTCCACGGGCTTTGCCACGGCGGCGTAGGCGTAGTCGCAGCCGCGGTCAAGGGCCTCGATAAAGGCGCGACAGTCGGCGTCGCGAAGGTCGGAAAGCCCCTCCGACATACCGCGGAAGAACTGGGACACGATGACCCCCGAGTTTCCTCTGGCGCCGAAGACGGTGGCGGAGGCGAAATCGTGAGCGGCGTGCGCCACGGTGGCTGACCCCTCGCGGATGGCGTCAAGCCCCTGCCGCATGGTCATTACCATATTGGTTCCCGTGTCGCCGTCGGGGACGGGGAAGACGTTGAGATCGTTGACACGGGAGGCGTGTGTTGCCAGATGGCTGACGCCGTGGCGAAGCATCTCCCGTAGCTGTGAGCCTGTGATGGTTTTTAACATAATTTCCTATCTGCCTCGCGGGGCGCCTTATCGGCAATCCTCCGCCGCGAGAGCCATATACGCTTTTTCTTGCTCGCCGTCCTCGGAGATGGGCTCGCCGAGGAAGTAGGCGCAGACCATACCGGGACCGATATTGGCGCCGCCCGCGACGAAGACGTCGCTGACGAAGACCTTTTTGGGATGGAGGCGCTCCTCGATGAGGGCGCGAAGCTGCTCGGCGTACGCCTCGCGGTTGCTGTGAGAGATCAGCACGTACTGATCCTCAATGTCCACGGCGGCGCGTGCCACGTAGGCGGCGGTGAGGGGAAGTGCCTTTTTCATGCCCTTCGCCTTGGTCAGTACGGTAACGTAGCCGTCGGAATTGCAGTCGCCCATGGGCTTGACGCCCGCGAAGCTTCCCATGATCGCCTTGCCCGTGGAGATGCGTCCGCGACGGGCGACGAACAGCAGATCGTCAATGGGGCCCATCTGGTGAACGCGGTCCCGAAGCGCCTCGATGCGCTCGATGACCTCCTGCATGGTCTTGCCTTCGCTCTGCAGCTCGTAGGCGTAGGCGACCAGCAGTCCGAAGCCTCCCGACATTCTGCGGGAGTCAAGGGCGTAAGCGCGGCGATGGGGATACTCGGCGGCAATGCGGTCAATAGCCTTCTTTGCCGAGGCGTAGGTGGTGCTGACCTTGTCGGAGATCGAGATGCTCAGCACATCGTAGCCCTCCTCGGCGTAGCGGCGGAATATTTCGTAGTATTCCTCGGGGCTTGCGGGGGCGGTGCTGATCGTCGTGCGGCGGTCCGAGAGATCGCGGTAGAAGTCCTCGCGGGATACGGTGCTCCAGTCGAGGGAGGTCTTGAAATCCCTGCCGTCACTGAAATGCACGTGGCTGTGTATGTAGTCCTTGATGCCGAAATAGTCGCGAAGCTCCTGTGACAGATCGCAGAGCACGTCGGCTAAAATAATAAACCTTTCCATAAGATCTCCTTGGAGTAATAAACTGTATGCACGGAGCGGCGCGATTAAAGGTTGTCCGTGTGGAGCGACCCCTCGCGCGCGCACATAAATATTCATCATATTATAACAAAAAAGCACGGGTCTTGTCAATACGTGTCGACAGGGAATCGGCGGAAAAAAATCGCATTTTATGGGACAGTCACTTGACTTTGCGGCGCGACTTTGGTACAATGGAGCAAACAAGACGGAGAGGGTGTTGAAAATGGAGCTGGAGAAGCTTGCTGCCGCTGATTTTGACGGCGTTTACGACGAGATGGAGAAGAATTTTATCAAGGAGGAGCGACGGGACAGAGAAGCGGCGCGCGCCCTTCTTGCGGATCCTCGTTATACCTTTTATCACGTGGTGGACGAGGGCGAGCGCGTGGGCTTCGTTACCCTGTGGCAGCTTCGCGACCGCGTTTTCGTGGAGCATTTCGTTACCTACGAGGCGTACCGTAACCGCGGCGTCGGCAAACGAGCCCTTGCTCTTCTTGCCGAGCGATACGGAAAGCTGGTGCTGGAGGCAGAGCCGCCCGAAACCGAAATGGCGACACGGCGGCTGGGCTTCTACGGACGCTGTGGCTTTTACCAGAATGACCTGCCCTACGTCCAGCCCCCCTATCGGGCGGACGAGGAGGAGGTGCCTCTGATCCTTTTGAGCTTCCCCGCGCCCCTTTCCGACCCCCGCGCCACCGCCCGTGAATTATACGAAACGGTGTATGGACGGGAATATCAATTTTGATTTGTCGGTGGGTTTGATGTGACAAAACGGCGACGCACAAACCCGTAGGGGCGATCATTGATCGCCCGTTCGTTGGGCCTTTTCCGTATATGGCGGGCGAACACTGTTCGCCCCTACGATAAAGGCGGGCGAACACTGTTCGCCCCTACGATAAAGACATCAAACCGATAAACATCAATTTATCACCTTATCAAATTTAACGGAGGAGCTATGTCCTTTTCCCAATATCTGTCCGAGCAACTGAATACCCACCCCGAGATGGCGCCCCGTGACGTCTTCAAGCTCTGCTATCAGGCGGCGCGCGGCGCGGAGCATCTTCTTCGGGACACGACGGTGGCGGAGGGCTACTTTGCCGACGAATGGAATAAGACCGCCCCCCGTGACGGTCTGCCCCTCGCCGAGCCCATCTCCGACGCCTACTGCCGCGTCAATCTCGCCGCGTGGAAGGCGCGGGGGCTTCCCTCGGAGTGGCTCTTCCGCCTGTTTGTGAAAACCGCCTCGACGCCTGCCGAGGGGGATAGGCTGGCGGATTTCCTCTCCGATGCGGACGCCTTGATCCACGGGTCGGATACCGCCTTTTCCCTTGACGAATGGGAGCGCGCCCTCGCCGAATACCGCGCCGCGGGAACGCCCGCCGTGCATCACAGCGAGGACTACCGCGCCGCCTATACCCCCGCCTATCGGGTGGTGACGCGGCGACTCGCGGGTCTGATCCCCGTTCTGGAGGCGATCGCGGCGAAGGGCGGCGCCCCCGCGCCCTTCATTCTCGCCATCGACGGACGTGCCGCCGCGGGCAAATCCACCCTTGCGATGGCGCTTGCTGATCTGCTTGGCGCCGCCACCGTTCATATGGACGACTTCTTTCTGCCGCCCGCCCTCCGAACCGAGGCGCGACTTGCCGAGGCAGGGGGCAACGTCCACTACGAGCGCTTCCGCGAGGAGGTGTTACCTTACCTCGCCGTCCCCGAGGACTTTTCCTACCGCGTCTTTGACTGCGGCAAAATGGCGCTTGACGGCGAACGCGCCGTGGCAAATACCCCCATCCGCATCGTGGAGGGCTCCTACTCTCACCATCCCGCCCTTGGAAACTACGCCCACGTCAAGGTGTTCTGCACCGTAGACGCTGACGAGCAGATGGCGCGGATCCTCCGCCGCAACGGCGCGGCGATGGCGGAGCGCTTCCGCCGCGAGTGGATCCCCATGGAGGAGGCGTATTTTTCGGCGTACGGTATCGGGGAAAACGCCGACGTCGTATTCCGCCTACCCCACAATATCACCCAATAATTCCGACGCGAAATTCTACGAAAAGTGGAGTTTCGCGCCTTTCTTTTGAGGCGCCACTACGAGAATCTACCACTTGTGGATTGCAAGGCGTCGGGTTTTGTGCTACAATAAAGGTGATAAATACCGTCCCCGTGAGGGAAGGAGGCAAACATGGACGCAAAAAGCATAGGCGAAACCATAGCCGCGCTGCGAAAAAATCGCGGCATGACCCAATCGGCACTGGCGGAGCAGTTGAACGTCAGCGACAAGGCGATCAGCAAATGGGAGAACGGGCAGGGCTATCCCGACATCACCCTGTTTCCCCTGCTGGCGTCGCTCTTCGGCGTTTCCATCGACTACCTGATGCTTCGCACCAAGGGCATCGTGGTGGCGGGCAACATGCTTGTCGACATCGTGAAAAACATTTCCATCTATCCGGAGGTGGGTACGCTGGCGCACGTGGGGGAGCTCTCCCAGGCGGTCGGCGGATGCGCTCCCAACACCGCCATCGACCTTGCCAAGATCGACTCGCGCCTCTCTGTTGGCGTGTGCGGCACGGTGGGAGCGGATGAGAACGGACGCTTCATTCTGTCCGAGCTGCGAATGAACGGCGTCAACGTGGATCGGGTGGTATCTTTGCCCGGCACATCGACCAGCTTCAGCGACGTCATGAGCTTGCCCAACGGAGAGCGCACCTTCTTCCATAAAAAAGGAGCAAATGCCGAGTTCTCTCCGAAACACATCAACATAAAAAATCTGAATTGCGACATCTTACATATCGGCTACATTCTTCTTCTCGATCAGTTCGATGCCGAGGACGAGGAATACGGCACGGTCATGGCGCGCTTCCTTCACGACGTGCAGGAGAAGGGCATCAAGACCTCGGTTGACGTGGTCACCGATACCTCTGCCGACTTTGGCAAAAAGGTGATTCCCGCCCTGCGCTATTGCGACTACGTGATCGTCAACGAGATTGAGTGCTGCAGCGTCTGGGGGCTGGATCCGAGAAAGCCCGACGGAACGCTTGACCGCGCCGCCATCCGCCTCGCTATGGAAAAGACGGCGGCGGCAGGGGTGCGGAGCAAGGTGATCGTGCATTGCAAGGAGGCATGCTTCCTTCTTGACGTGCGGAGCGACGCCTTCACGGAGGTGGCGTCCCTGAAGATCCCCGCCGAGGAGATCCGCGGAAGCGTGGGGGCGGGCGACGCCTTCTGCGCGGGCTGTCTGTACGGTCTGTATCACCACTACCCCGACCGCAAGCTGCTGGAGTTCGCCTCCGCGGCGGCGGCGTGCAATCTGTTTGCCGCAAACTCGGTGGACGGAATGCGCCCGAGGGATGAAATTCTTGCTATGATGAATACTTACGAGCGGCAATATTGAGCCGAAAAGGAGGAAAAAGATGAAAAGAGAAGTATACGAAAGACAGGTAAAAAGCGCCCTTTCTTATTATGAAAAGGCAGGAATCGTTCTCTCCGAGGAGGAGAAAAAGCGCATCGAGGTGGTAGACTTCGAGATCGGTATCGTGGACAAGGTGGGACTTCAGCTTCTGACCTATATCAATACCGAGCGCGTGTGCGCCAAGGAAATGGTGCTGGAGCCGGGTCAGACCTGCCCCGAGCATAAGCACGTCCCCACCAACGGACAGCAGGCGAAGGAGGAGACCTTCCGTTGCCGCTACGGACGCGTATTTTTGTACGTTGAGGGTGAGGGCGACGCGAAAAATATCCGCGCGAGAATGCCCGAGACCGACGTGAGCGTCTTCCACGAGATCGTGCTGGAGCCGGGCGACCAGTACACCATTATGCCCGAGACCTGGCACTGGTTCCAGGCGGACAGCGAGGGCGCAGTCATCTCCGAGTTCTCCACCAGAAGCACCGACGAAACCGACCAGTTCACCGATCCCCGCCTCGTCCGCGAGCCGAGACTCGAGGACTGAAGAACGATAAATTGATGTTTGTCGGTGTGTTTCAAATTTTAATTTGAACGAAATGGGGGCGCCTCTCCAAGCCTTCCCCATGCGGGGTGAAGGAACTTCGTTCCTTCGGCTGGACCGCCGGTGCTGTTTGCGAAGCAAACTTGTCAGTGACGCGAAGCGGAACGTTGTGGATTGAGGAGAGCATTTTATCGCGAAATAAAATTTGATGATGCTTCTTAACCCCCGTCTTCGCGGCGTTTCTGCCCCTATCGCTTATGCAGTACAAGGGATGATCTCCTCATCCGTCGCTAACGCGACACCGTCTCGTTGCGACTCGGTCACACTCGGGGTCTAACACGCCACAGGCGTGTTATTCAAGACCCTCGTGCCGCTTCGCTACCCGCTGGGGAAGGCTTTATCTCGCCGTTTCGTCAAATCAAACCCACCGACAAATCAAAATTTCAACGGTAAATTGATGTTTATCGGTGTATTCGCAGTTGCTTCGCGAGGCTCCCTTGTGTAAAGGGAGCTGGCGCCGTAGGCGTCTGAGGGATTGTCGTTCTCCCTTGTTTTACAATCCCTCCGCCTCGCTTTCGCTCGGCGCCTCCCTTTGCACAAGGGAGGCTTTATAGAGCACCTGTAACCTCCTTCAACACTCCGATCAATCAAAATTTGAACGGTAAATTGATGTTTATCGGTGAGTTGTGGCTACGCCGAAAACGAACGAAACCCTCTAACACCGTAGGGGGCGACGTCCTCGGCGCCCCGAAAGCCACCAAATTTGATTTTGTTCATGGCTACGTTCAAACCCTTATCACAAAAGGCTTTCACCAATTTTATAATCGCAAATCCTTTCGTTTCGGGTCGCCGAGGACGTCGACCCCTACAAGGTTTGCTTCTCGCCACTTCGTATCTGCGAACTCACCGATAAATCAAAATTTGAAATCACATATAGGAGAAGAAAAAATATGTTAGTAAATTTGAACGACGTGCTGCTTGACGCGCAGAAAAATCATTACGCGGTAGGACTTTTTAACACCATTGACACCGATATGCTGGAGGGTGTGCTTTCGGCGGCGGAGGAGCTTCGCTCTCCCGTGATCATCGGCACCGCCGAGGTGCTTCTGCCCTACGGCGAGCTGAAGCTGATCGCGCCCGCCCTCATTGCGGCGGCAAAGCGCGCCACCGTTCCCGTGGTGGTGCATTACGATCACGGCCTGACCTTTGACCGTTGCATGGAGGCCCTTTCTCTGGGCTTCACGTCGGTCATGTTCGACGGCTCCGCCGGTGAGGAATCCGAGAACCTCAAGAACACCGCCGAGATGGTCAAAATTGCGCACGCACTCGGCGCAACCGTAGAAGGTGAGATCGGACATGTGGGAAATGCTGACGTGGGCGATAACGAAACCGACGAGATGTATACCACCCCCGAGGAGGCGGTCGCCTTCGTAAAGGCTACGGGCGTAGACGCCCTCGCGGTCGCCATCGGAACGGCACACGGCGCGTACAAGAGCAAGCCGAAGCTTGACATCAAGCGCCTTTCGGAGATCCGCGGGGCGCTGGACACGCCTCTGGTGCTTCACGGCGGCTCGGGACTGTCCGACGAGGACTTCCGCAACACCATCGCGACGGGTATCGCCAAGGTCAACATCTTCACCGACCTCTGCGTGGCGGGGGCAAACGCGGTGCAGAACGCCGATACCGACGCCTATCTTGAGCTTCGCGCGCGGAAGGTTGCCGCCATCCGTGAGGCGACCAAGCGCAAGATGCTTCTGTTCGGTTCTGACGGACGGGCGTAAGCGGGCGCTCGCGCGCCTGCGCGCGTAACAAATCAATTGGAAGGCTGTGCGCCGCGGCGCGCGGCGAAAGCGGGAAGGGGAGAGCGAGGCTCTCCTCTTTTTGTACAACGAAAACCACCCGCTAAGCGGGTGGTTCCAAAGAGGCTTTTGCCGTTGAACAAAAACACCTTCTATGCAACAATACAAGCGGGTCTAGCCAACCGCAAGTAAAATAAACATAGAAGGAGGTCAATTATGAAAATTGACACAAATAGTATAGCACATACCACATGGAATTGCAAGTATCACATTGTATTTGCACCGAAATATCGTAGACAAGTAATCTACGGAAAAATAAAAGGTGATATAGGTCAGATAATAAGAAAGTTATGTGAATGGAAAGGTGTAGAGATAATCGAAGCAGAAGCTTGCGCCGATCATATACACATGTTAGTATCCATACCGCCAAAAATCAGCGTATCAAGTTTTATGGGATATTTGAAAGGAAAAAGTAGCTTGATGATATTCGATAAACACGCGAATATGAAATACAGATATGGAAACAGAGAATTTTGGTGTAGGGGATATTATGTTGATACAGTAGGAAAGAACAAAAAGGCAATTGCCGAATATATAAGGAACCAACTACAAGAGGATTTGGCGTACGAACAAATGAGTATCAAGGAACTCGTTGACCTGTTTACGGGTGAGCCGGTACGCGCAAGCAAAAAATAAGCCAACCGCTTTAGCGGTAGCTTGAGGCCGCTTGCGGTTGGCAGATCTTTCAGTGGGCTTTCAGCCCCGCCAGTAGCATGCCCTTATAGGGCTGAGCAAGCCACCGGCTTAGCCGGTGGTTATGACTATTGCATCAAGCAGAACGGAGGAAATTTTACGCCTGCCGTTCTTTTTTGATGCGGGAATTGAATGTTTTAGCGTTAATACTGCAGATGACAATTTAATTGTCCGTTTTCGCTATTTTAAAAATTGCTCCATCACAAGCACATGCCGATATTGTTTGGTTATTACAATTTCCGTAATATACTTCGGCGATTTTCCAGCCTTTCTCAATACACAAGCCTGCCTCGATATCAGACGGAGAATAATTGATCGCAACAACCAAACGGTTGTTGTTGTCTGCTTCGTGCTCTGTTACGCGGATCAGATGGGAGTCTGTATTTACAATATGATTTTCCTTGATAGACTCAAACAGCGGACTGTACCATGTGGAGTAGTCGGATGCTTTCCCCAAGCAGAAAGCCTCTTGAGTGCTTAAATATTTTTCAATCGGAATTGTGCTGAAATAAACGTAGCCGTTTCCGTATCGGTGTTTTGTGTAAACGGGACGTCCGTTTTCTCCTGTAGCGAGTACCTCTGCGTCACAAGATTCTATGACGTACCGATAATCTGCTTTGAGCGTAATTGTTTTGCCTCCTAAAGTTACTTTTTCCGCATGGTTGATTTTTTCACGGTAAGCTATTGTAACGCCTGTAATTTCGGGGAGAGAGCGGAAAAGACCTTCTCCGAGCGAAAGGTACAAGGAAGCCCCGTCTTTTACTTTGGCCAACAGTTTATCCAAATGACGTTTGCATATGGAATGATTTTGATCTATGGACGGGAGCATATATACAGGCGCATCCGGAAGTTCTTGGGCAGCATGAGCGAAAGTGAGATTCATGTTAGCCTGCAAGGCCAGGCAAAACGCGGTATTTGCGGTTGCAAACGGACTTGGCACATTACGCGAAAGAATGCAAACGGCATCACTTTGCAGCGAAGGTAATCCTTCAAGCTGAGAATGACTCAATATCTCGGTGAATTTCTTACAAATCTCAGCAATAGGCTTGGGCTTTCTGTCGTGCGTGAAAAATCCGTAATCGCTTCCAATCGTGTTCCAGTCATAAGGAGGGTATTCCATATTCCCCTGATCAAAAGCGCACCACCACATTACACCAAAGCAATCATATACCCATGAAGATAACGCAAGCGCGCGAAAGAACAAAGCCTCAATTTTTTGGCTGCTGTTCGTATAGCCAATTGAACCGATTTCCTGCAAAAACGTGGGGATTTTTCCAACGTCGCGGTACATACGGCAAAGTATCGAGCTGTGAAGAATTGAGCGCATGGAGACGAGCGGCGCGTTTTTGGTTTGAAAAATATTGTAGGTGTGTACAGTATGAATATCAGCGCATTCGGCAACATCGAAAATGTTGAACGCTTCCTGCTCAATGGGAATTACAGAAAAGCCGGTGATAACCGGACGTGTAGGATCAGATGTTTTTATGGCATCTGAAAGGGCACTACACCATACATATGCTTCATCGGGATGTCTAAGACCATTGGTTAGGGCAAAGCCATTGCATTCGTTACCCAAATCCCAGCCTACAATGGATTTTTCTTTGCTCATACGCTTAACGAAATAGTGGATAAAACGCAACTCCCATTTTATGGCGGTTGGGTCATTTACGAGATTTTTTCCCTCAAGTGCGGGCGGGGCAAAATAGCGAAAACTCATGTGACCTGTTATCAAGCCTACAATAAGTTTGAAGTCATATTTTTCTGCGAGTGCGCAAAACTCCTCAAAACGTTGACATGCTACTTCACTCACACCGGCGCGCCCCGCTTCCGTATCGGGGAGTGGTTCGTTTGCAAAAGCATACTCGACAATTTTGTTGTTGGATCTTAATGCATGAATCGGCTGGAAGTAAGACCAAAGAGGAAATACTCGCAGATGTGTAATGCCGTATTCTTTAATGATTTTTAAGTCCTTATCTATTTCTTTGGCATTCCAATTTTCCCACATTTTAATGGCATCTTTTGATGACCAATAGTTGAGCCCGAAAAAGAGCTTTCCGTTTTTGCATAAATTCCCGTAGTCTTTCATATTTCCTCCACAAATTGACTTTTTTTAATTTATATGTTATAATATTAGCACATAAAACCGCGTTGTTCTTGCGTTATTTTAATGGAAATGTTGCGTATTTTAAATGATCGGAGCAAATATGAATTACAGCGTTGAAAAAATCAAAGCAAACGAAAGTGCCATTCAGGTGAGCACAGGTGTGGTATTCAGCTATCACGCTCACATACATTCTTACTATGAGATTATTCTATATGAGCCTTTTGAGGGGAGTGTAACAGTGAACGAGAGAGTGGTCAACGTTAACAGCTACACCTGTATTATGATCGCGCCCTTGGATTTGCACAAAATTGATGTTGTTGGAAAAAGCGACACGAGATTTATTAAACTGAAGGTAAAGGCAGAGGCATTGGTCACTGAGCACCCGTATTCTTCTTTTGTATTGCAAGGGATAGGAAAAAAAGATTTTCTTGTTGCGCTTTTCGGAGAGCTGTCATGCACCGGGTGGTCGGAGCAATATGTATCACACCTTGTTAACGCTGCCGCATTTCAAATTTCATCCCGCGGTGAGCCTTCCGGTTGCATCAAGCGGGGAGAGATGTATCGATTCGCATCAGAAGCGGCAAGAATATTGCACGAGGAGTTTGCCTCTCCAATATCTCAAAGAGAGGTTGCCAAACGCATTTCGATCTCGCCGCAATATCTCTCCAAAATATTCAAACGAATCTTTGAAGCCGGTTTTTCGGAGTATCTTGCTGATATTCGTTTGCGATATGCCGCGAAGTTATTGGAGGAAACCGATAAATCTATAACGGAAATATGCTTTGAGTGCGGATTTGGAAATCTTTCTCATTTTTTGCGAA
Organism: Eubacteriales bacterium; assembly: GCA_045121195.1. Lineage (GTDB taxonomy): Bacteria > Bacillota > Clostridia > Oscillospirales > CAG-272 > RGIG8775. The sequence goes on along the minus strand of JBGVFO010000172.1, from coordinate 2,407 downwards.
GTTTTAAGAAAAAGTACCGCTTGACGCCGAGAGAGTTCCGAAAAAACAGACATTTCATATAGCTGGATACAAGATGCGCCAATATAGGGAACGGATTCATTTTCAAGGGGCTGAGCCAAGTTTGGAAATTTTTTCAATTGCTCGTCAGCCTATACAAAAATTACCTGCCACCATTCACAGATTCGTCCCCTCTAAATCCTGCGGTCAATTTCAAACAATAGAAATCCGAACCGATGCCGAGAGGCAAGGGTTCGGATTTTTTGGAATTCATTTATTGGGAAGGGAACCTTCTCTTTTTTTGTTGTGATATTTATCCCTTGATCAGTTGTCTTAAATGCATATTGGTAATGCAGAGGTCGAAATATTTTTCGGTATAGATCTCTCTTTCACAATTGTTTTTGTGGACGAGCTCGTAGGCTTCAAGGGCTTTTTCGTTGTCGCCGTCGGCTTTATAGGAAAAGGCGGTTGCCAAAAGGGAGAAGTAATTGGCGTGTTCCTCCAGAAGTCTTACGGAAGCCGTTTGAATTCTGTCATCCGAGTTGTAATGAGCCTTGATCAGCTCGGCACCCTTGGCAAGGACCTCGGGGGCGAGGCGGAGCTTCTTGGCTCTTTCGGGGTTATAGCACAGGGAGATTGAAGGATCGGCAGATTCCTTGCTTTCAAGATATTTGTCGCCAAAGCAATCTGCAATTTCGTAAAGATAGGCGACAAACTGCTCCCAATCTTGTCCGAATGCACAGGTGAAGTATTCCTTCAGGATGTCGTCAAAGCTGAGCGAAATATCGTACTGTTTTCTCGCGAAAACATAATAGGCAAATCCGGTGGGGAAATAGGAGCGCTGGCTTCCGCAGGCGATGAGCCCGTCTATGCCGTTTTCCTTATAGCATTCAATATCCTCATAAATTCTCTTGGCAAGGAACATTCCCGAGGGATCCGCCACTTGGTGCCGCCAAAAATGATACTCAAAGGCAAGACACGCGCCGTTCCATACCTTGCGCCACGCCTTAAAATGCGCCATATACTCGTCAAGATCGGCGGGGAGTTTGACGTTGTTTCTTACAAAAGGCGGCAAATCAACTTGCTTGCCGGTTAAGGTCAGGGTGTAGTTTCTGGAAATCGGGGCGATCATGAGTGTGAAGCGATCGGCGTTTTCAAGGCGTTCGGTGAGCGGTGCCCATGTGGTTTCGTGGTAGGCGATAAATACAATACGGGTATTCAGCGATTTTGCGGCAAGTGAGCGATCGATCTCGTTCAGAAGCAAAACATACCAGTCGGAAACTGTCTTTTTCGCGCATTCTTCGCACTCACAGTGGTTATTGTGACCGTCGCCCAGCCAAACGTGGATATAGTCGACATTTGAATGGATCTCCGCATAATCGGCAATGTACGAGGCGACCTTTTTCCGGGCTTGCTCGGAGGACATACAGAACTGAGTATTTAGCGCAATTCCTCGGAAAAGAGAGCGCTTGCCTCCATAGAGTGCCAGATACTTCTTGGCATCCTCCGGAAGGTTGTTGTCGTCAATGACGCCCCAGCCGGTAGAGGTGTCAACGCCGAAGGGGGCAACCGTCCAACCGTGTCCGACATCATGGAATTGAATGCCGCGTTTGGCCATTTCGGTCTCGCATGCTGTCTTCCATTGAAGCATGGTTTTGTCTGAGACCGGCTCGGCCGGGCGCAGGGGGTTTGAGGTATGATTGTAGTGACGCTTGTAGAATACTGTGGGGACAAGGAATTGCATTTGGAAAAGATTCATGCCTACCTTGGGGATAAATTCGATGGTGTCGATAAGATCCTGTTGTGTGCAGGCGCCCTCGATGCAAGGACCTCTGTAACGGCAGGAGGCGGCATGGCGGTATTTTACCGCGCCGACCGTCTTGAGGGGAACATATTCGCCGTCGGTGCCGGGAAACAGCCAGCGGCAGCCGTTCTGTCTCAAATATTCATATACCGCCATAAGGACGGAGCGAGGATTGTCACCCGCGATAACTCCGCCATTCTCGGTGGTGTCAATGTACAAAATGTCGTCAAGCTCGGTGTTCTGAACATCCGAGACATCCAGTCCCATATCCTGCATAAAGCCCAAACGGAAGCCGCTTTCGGCTTTGGGATCATATGCGATTTGAATGTCACCGCCGTTTGGCATCATCATTCTGAGATACTTTTTGAGCTCGTAGGCGGCGAAATCAACCGTTTCATGTGAGGTAAGCTTGTTGATAATTAACATGGTTTTCTCCTTTTGTAAATTGCGATGAATTTGTTGAAGTCTCAAAGTGAAAACGGGGGGCGATTGTTATCTTGCCTTTATTATACGATTTTTTTTGCAATTTGTAAACCTCTCATTTTGGGAATTTTGAAGGGGAGGGCTCTACCGTTCGTGGAGGTGTGAGGCTGTTTGCTAATTTTT
>JBGVFO010000171.1:0-20088 GCA_045121195.1 Eubacteriales bacterium | reverse complement strand
CGGATCGTCACCTCCAAGATCGAGCATCACGCCGTGCTTCACACCTGTGAGGCGCTGGCGAAGGACGGCTTTGACGTTGTATACGTTGGAGTGGATGAGAAGGGAATCGTAAAGCTTGACGAGCTTCGTGAGGCGGTTGATGAAAACACCGCCGTTGTTTCGATCATGATGGCAAACAACGAGATCGGTACGGTTCAGCCCATCCGCGAGATCGCGGAGATCGCGCATGCAAAGGGGGCGTTGATGTTTACCGATGCTGTTCAGGCTCTGGGCAACATTCCCGTACTCGTCAAGGAGCTTGGCGTGGATATGCTCAGCTTCTCGGGACATAAGATCCACGCACCCAAGGGCATCGGCGGTCTTTACATCAAGAAGGGCGTTCGTGTTCGCAATCTGATCGACGGCGGCGGACAGGAACGCAACCGTCGCGGCGGTACCGAAAACGTAGCGTATATCTGCGGTCTTGCCAAGGCTGTGGAGTTGGCTGTTGCGGGCCTGCCGGAAATGGATCGGGTCAAGGCACTCCGCGATAAGCTGATCGACGGACTGCTTACCATCCCTTACTCCAGACTGAACGGCGACCGAGAGCTTCGCCTTCCCGGAAACGTGAACGTTTCCTTTGAGTTCGTTGAGGGCGAAAGCCTTCTGCTTTGGCTGGATATGAGTGGTATCAGCGCTTCCACAGGCTCTGCTTGCTCCTCCAATTCTCTGGAGGCGTCTCACGTGCTTCTCTCTATCGGTGTTCCCGTTGAGCAGGCGCATGGCTCTCTCCGCTTCTCCCTTTCTGCCGCCAACACGGAGGAGGAAGTGGAAACGATCATTGAGAAGGTTCGCGAGATCGTAGCAAAGCTGCGCGCAATGAGTCCGATCTATCCGGGCAACTGAAATCAGAAAAGACAGGAGAAATAAAAATGTTATACAGCGAAAAGGTAATGGATCATTTCACCCATCCCAGAAACGTGGGAGAGATCGAAAACGCCGACGGCGTAGGTACGGTAGGTAACGCAAAGTGCGGTGATATTATGCAGATGTTTATCAAGGTCGAGAACAACATTATCGTTGATGTTCGCTTTAAGACCTTCGGTTGCGGCGCTGCTATCGCAACTTCTTCCATGGCTACTGAGCTTGTAAAGGGGAAGAGCATTGACGAAGCTTTGGCGCTCACCAACTCCGCAGTTGTTGAGGCACTTGAGGGACTTCCGCCTGTGAAGGTTCACTGCTCCGTCCTTGCGGAGGAGGCGATCAAGGCGGCTGTTGCCGACTATTACAAGAAGAACGGAATCGAAAAGGAGATCCCCGGTTCTTCGCATTGCCATGACTGTGAGTGCGAGCACGGTCATCACCACGAAGATTGAGTCTTCCTAAATCAAAAGGCGCCGAGCGTTTTGCTCAGCGCCTTTTTTTGGCAATATTTTTAATTTGTAACGGATAATTCTTTTGCGGAAACCACTTGTGCTTCGCATTTTTTGCCATGCTGAGAAAGAGGGCTTGCCGAGAGAGAAGGTGTCCGATAAAGAGGATATATGCTCTGCTTTTTGAGGCTTTACCTCCCTCCGTCCACGCGGCTCTCCCGGCTTTTTTGAACATACGTTATGGCGGTGTATCCGGCGGAAGAAAATAACGGTGGAAATGGATAAAAAAAGAACGGAATCCAATAAATGGAATTGTTTTTCGCGAAAAGTGAATTTTTGATTTTGAAAAATAAAAAAGGCTGAAAATATTTTTTTGTTTCGACGTAAAAAAATGTCGTTGTTTTTTGTGCGAAATGAACAAAAAACTGACGGAGCTGTCAAAAAGCGAAAATTGAATTTGGTAAAAATGATGTTAAAAATGATTTACATTTTGCTTCCTCGGATTGAAAAACAGTCTTGAAAAAGTTGCACAAAAAAGAGAGGCATTTCGTCTTCTGGAGGTGCTTTCACCCGCGCATAGGTAAGTGAAATTTACCAACGTGAGCGAAATAGAAGAAATAAACTGTCAAAATAGCAAAAAGCAAAGGGATTTCTAAAGGAAAAACACCGCAAAATTCTTCAAACCGAAGAACTGTAAGCAGTAATTTTCTACTTCTTCAAATTCTTGACAAGCAAAATTTTATGTGATATTATTATGATATTATATTATGGCTTTTTTGGGCGATGTTCGGACGAATCGGTGCGTTCCGTGAAACCGATGAGGCGAGCGTTAACAAAAGGCTACCCACACTGCTATGGTACTTGCTCTGGAGATATTCTCACGCCGGAATGCCGGAATGCGCTCCCACCTCGCACGCTTGTGCGTTTCGCGCTTTCCGTTTTTCGTTTGGCGAGGTGTTCCGTTGTTGTGCTTTATCTCATTGTGGGCGAGTGTTTCACTCATAGAATTTTTCAGGAGGAGATCTTATGAACAAGAAGAAAATCCAAAGAGTGATTTCCTTTATGCTCGCGCTGTTGTTTGTTGTGTCGGGCGCAACCGTTTCCGTTTTCGCGGAAGACGTGCTGCTTTCCGCCCCCGTGACCTCTACGCGCGGCAATTCGTCGGTTACCGATGCGACGATTGATGACGTGAAGGAAATTCTCGACTCCATGTCCTATGCGGAGTATTTTGAGAAAAACTCCGTACGGGTTGAAAAGACCGATGAAAACGGTTTTAAGACCTACGAACGCGTTTGGTCCGTGGATGTCGCAAAAGCCCCCATCATTATCGACGCGATCGACGCGCTTTATGAGGAGGGAACCGATGCCGAGTGGAAGGTGGAAACCTACGACGGCGTCGAGGCGCTCTACACCCCATCGAACGGAACGGTGGCATGGAAGGTGAGTGTGCCCGAAACGGCACGATACAGCGTAGTGATCGAGTATTATCCCGTTCACAAGGACGCCAACGGAAACGTGGTGAGTAAGTCTACTGCCATCGAAAGAATTTTCCGTATCAATTCGGCGGTTCCTTTCCTTGAGGCGAGATATCTTACTCTTTCCAAAAACTATGCGAACCAATATGCTAATGCAGAGTATAAGCTTGGCGAAAACGAGATTGCATCCGACTATCTGAACAAGGCGAACGAGCTTGGTCTTGTGGCAATGTCGGAGCTTCGTGACGGCGCTACTTATATCGTATACGAGATCCCCGAGGTTTGGACCAGTGAGATCTATACATATCTCTGTGAGCAGCTTGAGGTAAGATTCTTCAGCTCCGATATTGATAGAAACGAGATCCGTCCCTCGACGGTCCAGTCCCCCCTCTGGACGACCTACGAGATCCACGACGCGAACGGCTACTATGCAGAGTCCTTCGAGTTCGTGCTTGAGGCTTCCGAGGAAACGCTGATCTCTCTGACCGGTGTCAACGAGCCTATGGCGATCAAGTCGATCCAGCTCGTTCCTCACGCGTCCAACAAGGCGTATGCGGAGGTCAGCGGCGCATATGCGTCCGCACCTGCGGGAACCGACCGTGTTGTGATCGAGGCAGAGTATATCAACGGAACCACCTCTCACACCATCTATCCGATTGAAGATACGAGATCCTCCGTTACCAGCCCCAACACGGCGGAGTATACGATGCTTAACACCATCGGCGGCGTCGGCGGTGATAAGTGGCAGACCTCCGGACAGAAGCTGACCTACAAGTTTGCCGTCAATAACAGTGGCGTATATAATATTGTAGCAAGATTCAGCCAGTCGACGCTGGACGGTATGTATACCTCGAGAACCCTCGAGATCCATACAAACCTTACGGAAGAAGAATATAAGGCGAAATACGGAAATCTTGACGGATATTACAACGGTATTCCGTTCCAGGAAGCAACTCGCCTTCGCTTTGACTATTCCTCCAAGTGGCAGACTAAGATCCTCTCCGACGGAAACACCGACTTTGATTTCTATTTCAGAGAAGGCGTTGAATATACCCTGTCGATGAGCGTTACGCTCGGATCCATGGGTGATTTGGTGAGCCAGGTTGAGGGCGCGCTGACGTCCATCAACTCCGACTACCTTTCTATCCTGAAGCTTACGGGTGCCGAGCCTGACGATTACAGAGACTACGGCTTTATCCGAGTGATGCCCGAGGTCGTCGAAGACCTTGTGGATTGCTCCGAGCTGCTTTACGATATTGCAGAGCAGTTGAGAAATATGGCAGGCGTCAAGGGCTCCATGGTGGCAACGCTGGAAAAGGTAGCGTGGCTGCTTGACCGTATGGGCAAGGATCCCGAGGCGGAGATCGCAAAGAACTTGACCCAGCTCAAGAGCTACATCGGTTCTCTTGGTACCTGGATCAGTGATGCAAAGACCCAGCCCCTTCAGCTTGACTACCTTCTGGTTCAGGGCAAGGGAGGCAAGCTCCCTCGTGCAGAGGGTAACTTCTTCCAGAATCTCGGTCACGAGATGAGCAGCTTCTTCCAGAGCTTCATTCGTAACTACGACAGAATGGGTGCTCTCGAGGAGTACGATGAGGAAGACAGCGCAGTAGTTGAGGCATGGCTTGCCTACGGTCGTGACCAGACACAGGTTATCCGTAACCTGATCAACAACGAGTTCACACCTCAGTACGGGCACGCCGTAAACCTTAAGCTGGTTGCGGGCGGAACTCTTCTTCCTTCGATCCTTTCCAAGAGCGGACCCGACGTTTATATCGGTCTTGGTCAGGGTGACGTAATCAACTACGCGATCCGCGGAGCTCTGCTTCCCATTGAGGAGTGCGAGGGCTTCTACGATCTGGTATCCAATCCCGAGACCCGCGAGTTCAACGACGCGGCAATGATCGTTCTCGGTATGGAGGACGCAGCGGGCACCATGCACTACTACGGACTTCCCGAGACCCAGTCCTTTAATATGATGTTCATTCGCGAGGATATCCTTGCCGAGCTTGGACTTGACATTCCCAAGACATGGGATGACGTTCTGGCGGCAATTCCCGTCCTTCAGGCGAATAACATGCAGATCGGTATGCATACCGACTACAAGATCTTCCTGTATCAGAGTGGCGGAGAGCTGTTCGCGGATAACGGTATGAGAATCAACCTTGACGCCGACGTAGCACTTGACGCATTTGATACCATGTGTAACATGTTTACCATGTACTCCTTCCCCTATCAGTACGATGGTGCTAACCGTTTCAGAACCGGTGAGATGCCTATCGGTTTTGCGGCATATACGGCAACCTACAACCAGTTGAAGGTCTTCGCAACCGAAATCGAGGGTGTTTGGGGCATGTATCCCATGCCCGGTACCGAGGATGGATACGGTAATATCAACAATGCTTCGGTATCCGGCGTTTCCGCCATCGTAATGATCACAGGCTGTGATAACATCGAAGGTGCTTGGGACTTCATGAGATGGCACTCGGGAGCAAGCTGCCAGGAGCAGTACTCCAACGAGATGGTATCGATCCTCGGTCCCTCTGCGAAGCATCCCACGGCAAATATCAAGGCACTTGCAAGCCTTCCTTGGACCTCTGAGGAGATCAAGGAGATTCAGCTTCAGTTCAACAACCTTGCATCGATTCCCAACTATCCCGGTTCTTACATTATCGACCGTTATACGAAATTCGCCTTCCTTGCGGCGTACAACGATAACGCGGATCCCGTTGAGGAGCTTCTGAAATATATCAATACGATCAACAAAGAGGTTACGAGAAAGCGCGAGGAGTTCGATCTTGAAACCTTGGATTACATTGGACAGAAGCTTTCCGAAAAGCGCTTGAGCCAAGCGTACGAGTTGATCTCCAACGGTGAGATCGCCGTTGAGCAAGGCGTTTATAGCACGGATAAGAACGGTGACCAGATCATCGTGATTCAAGACGTGGTTTATACGATCGGCGGCGACGTGATCAAGGCAAACGCCGATGTGTTCGATCGGTTGACGGAGGAGCTTGGTAAGGCGGCTGACGTCAACGACCGCATCAGCGAGGAAAGACAGCGTCAGATCCTTGTGGATGCCATTGCGGCACTGGAAATGGTTGTAGAAAAATCCACCTTGAGCGAGAAGGATCAGAAGGGTGTAGATAAGGCGATCGAGTTTATGAATGACGCCATTGAAGCACTCGATTCCTACCAGCTCAAAAAGTAATGCGTTTCGAATCTGATATGTAAGGAGAAAAGTAATGTCACAGAAAACAGCAGAGAAGAAGGCTGTTTCGCGAAAGGACATGACACGGGCACAGTGGACATGGAAGGAAATGAAGAGAAATAAGGCAGCGTACCTTATGGTAGCACCTTATATGATCATTTTCACCCTGTTCACCGTCGTGCCGGTCGTTCTGTCCGTCGTGTTCAGCTTCACAGACTTTAACTTGCTTGAGTGGCCCGAGTTTAAGGGTGTGGATAACTACGTACGCCTTTTCCTTGACGACGATATCTTCATCACGGCTTGCGGCAATACATTCGTCTTTGCAGTTATCGTAGGACCGGTATCCTACCTGATGTCCTTCGTGGTTGCATGGTTTATTAACGAGCTTCCTCCCAAGATCAGAGCGGTGGTTACTCTGGTCTTCTACGCCCCCTCCATTTCGGGTCAGGTCTACCTGATCTGGAAGACCCTGTTCTCGGGTGACTCCTATGGATGGGTCAATGCGAAGCTTCTCGAACTTGGTTTTGTAACCGAGCCGATCCAGTTCTTTGAGGACGCTGACTACGTTATGCCTCTGTGTATCGTCGTTGCACTCTGGACGTCTCTCGGTACGTCGTTCCTTACCTTCATTGCAGGTCTTCAGGGCGTTGATAAGGCGCAGTATGAGGCAGGCGCAGTGGACGGTGTCAAGAACAGATGGCAAGAGCTTTGGTATATTACGCTTCCCAATATGGGTCCCCAGCTTATGTTCGGTGCGGTGCTTGCAATCACCAATGCGTTCGGCTTCGGCGGTGTCGTTACGGCACTTTGCGGATTCCCCTCGGTTGACTATGCGGCGCATACCATTATGCACCATCTGGACGACTATGGAGGACAGCGTTTCGAGATCGGTTACTCTTCTGCCATAGCGGTGGTGCTGTTCGTTATCATGATCGGCTCCAACATGCTGGTTAAGAAGGTTATTGCAAAGGTAGGTACGTAATATGGCAAAATTAAGAACAAGAAATCATAAAGTCGTACTGAACCGTTCTGTCGGAGGCGATACGGGAATTACCGTTATTTTGAGTATTCTCGGTCTCTTTATGTTCCTTCCCATGGTTTACGTTGTGATGCAGTCACTGAAGCCCTTGGATGAGCTTTGGATGTTCCCTCCGAGATTCTACGTGGTAAATCCCACACTTTCTAACTACACTGACCTGTTCACCCTGATGAATACCTCTTGGGTTCCGTTCTCGAGATACATATTCAATACGGTGTTTGTTTCTGTTGTAGGAACAACAGGTAACCTGTTCTTCTCGTCTCTTGCGGCATACGCAATGGCGAAGATCAAATTCCCCGGTGGCAAGCTGATGTTCAAGACGGTTCAGAGATCTCTGATGTTCCACGCAACCGTTACCTCGATCACCAGCTTCATGATCATGGGTGCTCTCGGTTGGGTCGATACCTACTGGGCGCGTATCATTCCCGCATGGGCAACCTCCATGGGTCTGTACCTGATGAAGCAGTTCATGGAGACCAACGTAAACGACTCGGTTCTTGAAAGCTCTCGCCTTGACGGAGCAGGGGAGCTGAGAACCTACTGGACGATCGCGATGCCTATGGTTAAGCCCGCGTGGCTGACCCTGATCATCTTCTCGTTCAAGGACCTTTGGAACGCAGGCGCGTCGGTCTACATTCAGTCCGAACAGCTCAAGTCCTTCAACTACGCGATCCAGCAGGTTATGGCAGGTGGTATCAAGCGTGCAGGCGCAGGTGCCGCATCTACGGTTATTATGATGATGGTTCCCATCATAGTGTTCGTCATTTCGCAGTCGAACATCATTGAAACGATGGGCTCCAGCGGTATGAAGGATTAAGGAGGAAGCAAATGAAAAAGTTTACAATAGCTATTATATTTGCCCTCATCCTCGTTATGCTGCTGGCGGTACCCGTAGGCGCGTTCAATTCCTTCCAGACCTACACCTATTCCATCAACGGCGATCCCTTGTATTCGCCCGATGCGTATATTCCCGTAGCAACCTACAATTCCGACCATATGGGACTGGAAAGCCCCCTTTCCGCCCCCAACGATATGGTGGTTGACGAGGATATGAACGTGTATATTGCGGATATGACCGCAAATACCGTCATCGTTCTGGACAGATATTATAAGCACAAGTTCACGATCTCGACCTTTACCAACGAGATCGGCGCCCCCGATAAGCTGAACTCCCCCCGTGGCGTGTTCGTAACCAAGAACAAGTATAACGGTTACGGCGAGCTTGTTGAGGAAGGTCGCATTTACGTGTGCGATACGCTGAATTACCGACTGGTGGTATTTGACCGTCAGGGTAATTTCCTCTACGTTCTGGACGCACCCGAGTCCCAGTTGATCGAGGACGATGATATCTACCGTCCCGTTGCGGTTGCCGTCGATAAGTACAACCGAATCTACGTTGTATCCGATACGACGACCGACGGTATCATCGTGCTGACCGAGGATGGCGAGTTCACCGGATTTATCGGTGCTCAGAAGGTTAGTATCTCTCTTTGGGATATTATTTGGAGACGCTTCCAGACCGACGAGCAGAAGAAGCTTTCCTCCTCCTTCGTTCCCGTTACCTTCAGTAATATCACGGTAAGTGAGGATGACTTCATTTACGCGACCTCGGACAAGATCGATTCCAGCAAGGTCGCAAGCGCGATCCGAAGCAAGTCTAAGAGCGGAGATAATTCTCCCGTTAAGATGCTGAATGCGGCAGGCTCCGAGATCATGCGCCGTAACGGCTTCTATCCTCCTCTCGGTGAGATCAGCTATATCGACAAGACCAACGATACGAGCTATACGTATACCGGCGTTTCTACCGTCGGCGACGTTGCCCTCGGCGAGGCAAGCACCTGGTCCATCAGCGATACCAAGCGAAGCAAGGTGTTCACCTATGATTTTGAGGGTAACCTCCTGTTTGCCTTCGGTGATATGGGTAACCAGCAGCTTGGTAACATCGGTTACGTTCAGTCGATCGCGTATCAGGGCGATAAGCTTCTGATCCTCGATTCTGGTACCAGTAAGAGCATCTCGGTTTATGAGCGTACCGAGTACGGAGATATCCTGTATCAGGCGGTTTCCGATCAGATCAACCGTGAGTACGATAAGTCCATCGAGAACTGGACCGAGATCCTGATGAGAAACTCCAACTTCGATGCCGCGTATATCGGTATCGGTCAGTCCCTCTACAGAAGCGGTCAGTATCAGGAAGCGATCGAGTATTATAAGTCTGCTTACGATACCGCGAACTACTCCAACGCCTTCGTTGAGATCCGTAAGAATGCCATTGAAGATTATTTCGCACTGATTCCCGTGGCTATTATCGTGCTTTGCGTGGCAGTGGTCATTCTCTCCAAGAAGATCTCCAAGATCAACATTCGTGCGGCAACGTCCGGTGAAAAGATCACCTTCGGCAAGGAGCTCCTTTACGGCTTCCATCTGATGATGCATCCGTTTGACGGCTTCTGGGATCTGAAGCATGAGAAGAGAGGCTCCGTGAGAGCGGCGCTGGTATTTGTTGCCGTTACCGTAGCAACCTTCTACTATCAGGCGATCGGTCAGGGTTACTTGTTTAATCCCCGCGGATCGTATTCCACCATCTTTACACAGCTTGTCAGCGTAGTGGTACCGCTTCTGCTGTTCATCACGGCAAACTGGTGTCTTACCACCCTGTTCGAGGGCGAGGGAAGCTTCAAGGATATCTTTGTTGCGGTTTCGTACTCCCTTGTTCCCGTTCCGCTGCTTGTCATTCCTTCGACCATTATGTCCAATATGGTTGCCGCAAACGAGCAGAGCTTTGTTAACCTGCTTGTTTCCCTCGCGTTCATTTGGGCGGGCTTCCTTATCTTCTTTGGCACGATGGTTACTCACGACTATTCCCTCGGTAAGAACGTAATTACCGTTATCGGTACTATCGTCGGTATGGTGTTCATTATGTTTGTAGCATTGCTGTTCACCACGCTGCTCGGTAAGATCGTCGGCTTCGTTTCCAACATTATTACCGAGATCAGTTACCGACTGTAAACACACGGAAAGGAGATTGATAGAATGGAAAAATTGAAAAGATTAATATCGACCCTCTTGACTGTGTGCATGTTGTTCGGTGCCATGACAGGCTTGTTTACCTTTGAGGTGTTTGCTGCCGATGAGGAAGAGGACGAGATCAATTGGTCCGAGGTCGACTTTACCACCGAGGCGTATTATACTGCCGAGGAAAAGCTTGCCACCATGGAGATGCGCTTTGAAAAGGGCGATTATCAGATCTGGGTGCACGAGTATACGGGTGAGGTTGCCGTTGTTAACACCGCAACCGGTGAAAAGCTGTTCACCAACCCCTACGATGTCGGCTTGAGCAAATCCACGGCTTCCGTTAAGGCAGAGCTTCTTTCCCAGATTCTGATCGAATATACGGGAAATGAGGTTTCCGGTGTCCAGAAGTTTACGAGCTTCTCGGAAGCGGCAAGCAACGGACAGATCAAGATCAAGAGCATCAAGAACGGTGTCCGCGTAGAGTACACCATCGGTCGTGAGGAAACCAAATATCTGGTTCCTCGTTTGATTGAAAAGGACCGTTTCGTCACGTTGATCCGTGAGCCCATGCGTCAGGTATGGGAGAGCCTCAAGGATTCCACGAACGCCAACGAGAGAAAGATCGCAAACGATCTGAATAAGTATTTCGGACGCTTCGATAACGATTACGAAACCTTCTACGTGCTTCAGGATCCCGAGGAATTTGCGGATTCTCCGCTGAAGCTCAGCGGTCTGTACCGTGATTTCCCCATTACCGCTACTCTTGGCGCGGTTTATTCCTTCGACGCATTTGCGGGTATCGCCGAGATCGAAAAGATCGAGGGTTATATCAAGACCTACTGTCCCGCATATACCTACGAGGAAATGGATTATGACCACGAGCGCACCGAGTATACCAGCGCGGATCAGAACCCCGCAGTATTCAAGATGGCGCTTGAGTATACGCTGGATGAGCTGGGACTCAGCGTAACGCTTCCCGCAAACGGTATCCGTTTTGACGAGTCGCTTTATCAGCTTTCCAACGTGACCATCCTTCCTTATATGGGAGCAGGTATGTACAGTACCGAGACCCTCGCTAACACCGGTTATACCTTCTTGCCTGACGGCTCGGGCGCGATCTTCCGCTTTGAGGATCTCGCAGCCTCCGGTGGAACCATTGGCGGACCCATTTACGGTCAGGACTACGCATACCACACCATTACCAGCAGCAAGTATCAGGAAACCCTGAGAATGCCTGTTTACGGTGTCGTTCAGGACAATCTTTACTCCTATGAGAAGAATACCACCACGGGCTTGTACGATATCGTAGAGAACAAGAATCCCACCAGCAGCGGCTTCTTCGCTATCATCGAAGAGGGTGACGCGCTTGCCGAGATCCGTTCCAGACATCTTGGTAAGACTGGTGAGTATCATTCCGTTCAAGTTACGGTTAAGCCCCGTCCGTACGATACGTATAACGTAGCAGACGCGATCTCGGTCAGCAACGCTACGACCTGGACGGTCGTTTCCGACAGAAAGTACGTCGGCAACTATACCATCCGTTATATCATGCTTACCGACGATGCCGTTGCGGCAGAGAAGGGGCTTGATAACACCTATTCTGCTAACTACTTCGGTATGGCAGAGGCATACCGCGACTATCTGACCTCTCCCTATTCTACGGGAACCCAGAAGGAAGCGGTAGAAAACCAGACCTCCGTGCTGAGCCGCTTGGACGAAAATCAGGTAGAGCGTGACATTCCGCTGTATCTTGAGACCTTCGGCGCAATGGAAACGGTAGAAAGAGTGCTTTCTGTTCCCGTTACCGTTATGACGCCTCTCACCACCTTTGATGACATCCGTCAGATCTATGAGGATCTTTCTCAGGAGAGCGTTGGAATCGGAAACATCAACTTCAAGCTTACCGGTTATGCAAACGGCGGCTTGTACTCCACCATTCCTTATAAGCTGGAATGGGAGAAGGCAGTCGGCGGCAAGTCCGGCTTTGAGGATCTGATGGCATATGCAAGCGGGATCAACGAGGTTTCCGGTACTGACGGAAAGAACCTTGGCATCTATCCCGATTTCGATTTTGCCAACGTAAAGTATACGTCTTCCTTTGACGGCTTCAGCCTGAAGAAGCACGCGCTTAAGACGATCGATGACCGTTATACGGGCAAGAGAACCTATAGCGCAACCTTCCAGACCTACGAGTACGACGGAAGCCTTGCGGTTTCCCCCGCATACTTCAGCCGCTTCTATGACAAGCTGGCATCCAAGTATCTGAAGTTCAGCGCAGATGAAACGGGCGCAGATCTCGGCATCTCCGTATCGACCCTCGGAACCGATCTGAACTCCGACTTCGACGAGGATGAGCCTTACAACCGTGAGGACTCCAAGCAGTTCACCGTTGACGCGGTCAAGGCGCTTTCCGAAAGCTACGGTAAGGTTATGACCACCGGCGGTAACGCATACACCTGGCAGTACGTTGACTACATTCTGGATCTGCCTATCGACGGCAGCCGTTACCTTTCCTCCAGCAACTCCATTCCGTTCACGGGAATCGTGCTTCACGGCTTCCTTGAGTACGCGGGCGGAGCGATCAATATGGAAGGTAATATCCAGTACGGTATTCTTCGTGCCATCGAAAACGGCGCTTCGCTGTACTTTATCCTGACGTACGACAATGCTACCGAGTTGAAGGAGGATTATTACTTCAGCCAGTACTACTCGGTACGTTATGACATCTGGGCAGGTCAGTATAACGACGAGGGTGAGTTTGAGGCAGGCGAGCTTGTAGACATCTATAACACGCTCAATTCTGTTACCAACGATCTTCAGACCAAGCTGATCATCGATCACGAGCTTCTTGTCGGACAGAGAATTCCCGACGCTGACGAGGTTGAGGCCGATGCAAAGGCTGAAGAGGAAGCAAAGAAGCTGGCAGAAGAGCAGGCGGCAAAGGAAGCTGCCGAGACCTTCCGTAGAGAGCTTCTCGAGGCAAGAGTTTCCGCGATCTCCTCTGCAAAGATCGCCGCTTCTTCCGCGAAGAACAGAATTCCCAGAGAAACCACCTTCAAGGTGAACCTCTCCAACATCAAGCAGAAGGTTGAGCTGATCGAAAAGACGCTTGCCGAGCTTGAGGCTCTTGGCGAGGACGAGGATCCTTCCAAGCTTGAGGCGCAGATCGAAAGCGCGAAGAAGGAAATCGAAAGAATCTATACCAACTTCATGTCCTCTTACACCGCAATCATGCAGTCGCAGGAAACGGTTGCCGATAAGGCTCGAATCGTAGAAACCGCAGTGGAATACTTTAAGACCAGCGGCATCTACTCTCAGGCATTTATCGATGACACCGCCCTTCTTCTTGATGAGATCGCTGCTGTTGTTGAAGAGATGAACGAAATCGTAGCTACTATCCAGGGCTATCAGGATAGTATTCTTGAGATCGCCAAGGCATACCTCGTAACCGAAGAGGAAGAGGATGCTGACGGTGAGGAGGAGGACGGTAAGGCAGCAATCAACGAGAGATATCTTCTTGATGACGGATCCATCGTAGCCGTAACCTACGGCGAGGAGGGCGAGCCTTACAGAACCTTCATTCTGAACTACAACTACTTTACCGTTTCCGTTGAGTACAACGGAGAAACCTATGAGATCGATCGCTACGGATTCGAAGTAATCGATCATGAAAACTGAGAAAGAGAGGTGTGACAAATGACAAATGCAAAAGATTTGGCAGGGAAGCTGAGCAATAAAACAGCAGCCCCTAAGAAAAGAAAAAAGATCGCATCTCTTGATAGGCGCAAGGCGCGCGCAGGATGGTTTTTCGTAATGCCCTTCATCATCGGGTTCGTAATTGTTTACCTTCCTATCGTGTTCCGTTCGTTGCAGTTCAGCTTCAGCGCAATGGACCGTATTCAAGGCGGTGGATATAACCTCGTTCCCGTTGGCTTTGAGAACTATAGCAACGCGCTTTTCGTAGACCCCCAGTATTTGCAAATGCTGGTCTCGGGTCTTAAGGATCTCGCCTTCGACATTCCCGCAATCGTTATCTTCTCTCTGTTCATGGCTGTGCTTTTGAACCAGAAGATGGCGGGACGAGGCGCGTTCCGTGCAATCCTTTTCATTCCCGTTATTCTTTCCACCGGTATTATGCAGTCCATCGAGGCAACCAACCAGATCGGTGAGCTGGGTGAGGCGGGAATCGAATCGGGATCCGGCGTCAATACGACGCAAGAGATCGTGTCGGCAATGGATATTCAAGTCCTTTTCGCCAACATGAAGGTCGGTACCGAGCTTGTGGAGTACGTTACCGCAATGATCAACGATATTTACGATATCGTTAACCGTTCCGGTGTACAGATGCTGATCTTCCTTGCGGGTCTGCAGTCGATCTCGCCTGCGATCTACGAGTCTTGCTCCATCGACGGCGCAACGGCTTGGGAGACCTTCTGGAAGATCACCCTTCCCATGATCAGCCCGATGATCCTCGTAAATGCGGTTTATACGATTATCGACGCATTTACAGGTAAGAACAACGCCATGATGGATTTCATCCAGAATGCAATGGCGAACTCCAACGGTGAAACGCTGGGCGCGGCAATGGCTTGGATGTACTTCTTCGTAGTTATTCTGATTCTTGCTGCGGTTGCGGGTATTATGTCCGCATTCGTGTTCTACCAGAGAAAGGATTAAGGAGGTGTTACGATGAATCAACCCAAAATTCAAAAAGAAACAAAGAATAAGATTCGTGTCGAATTTGAAAGAACACCTCTTATAGAAAGACTGAAGGCAAAGTTCCTGTCCCTCTTCTTCCTGAAGAAGATCGTTTGGTTTGTTTTCAGACTGGTTATTCTGGTCGGTATCTGTTACATCGTTCTGTATCCGTTCTTCTCCAAGGTTGCGGGCTCCTTCATGTCGCCCGAGGACTTCGTTGACGCAACGGTGCGCTTGATCCCCAAGCACTTTACGCTGGATACCTATCGAGCGATCATACGGGACAACGGATATTTTGAGGCGTTCGGTAACACGTTCATGCTTTCCTTTACCACGGCGATCATTCAGACCTTTGTGTGCTGCGTTATCGCGTACGGAATTGCAAAGTTCAAGTTCCGCGGAAACAAGGCGGTATTTATGGCGGTCGTTCTTACGATGATCATTCCCCATATGACGCTGCGTTCCTCCTTCAGTATGAGCTTCACCTACTTTGATGTTTACGGCATCATCGGTCTTTTGAGTAAGATCGGTATTCTCCCCGAGAGTCTTGCCAACGGTATCAATCTGATGTTCTCACACTGGCCTCTCATCATCCTGTCCCTCGGCGGTCTGGCATTCAAGAACGGCTTGTATATCTTCCTTCTTCGCCAGTTCTTCCGTGGTGTTCCCGATGAGCTTGAGGAGTCTGCGTACATGGACGGCTCCGGCACGTTCCGTACCTTTATCCAGATCATTCTTCCGCTTTCCGTTCCCATGATGATCACGGTATTCCTGTTCGCATTCTGCTGGCAGTGGACGGATGAATTCTACACCAGACTCTTCTACGTATCGGCAAAGATCAATATGTTGCCTAAGATCGTAGCGATTCCCGTAAGCCTTGACACCGATTACGCGGGTCAGGTTATGTACGAGTCGGCGATTCGAAACACCTGCGGCGTTATGATCATCGCGCCCCTGGTTATTCTCTACGCATTCTGCCAGAGATTCCTTGTACAGGGTATCGAGCGTTCCGGTCTTACCGCAGACTGATCTTGGTCAGTTATTAAAAAATTCAGAGCAAGGTATTTTACCTTGCTCTGTTTTATTTCACCTCGTTTTGTTAAAACTAAAGACAAAACGGAGGTGATATAAATGATGGAAAAAAACGGGCTCTGCGGGATGGTTCAGAAAATGAAGATGCCGTACGTGAAGCATAAGGTGTCGGCGGACGTAGAGATGTATGCCAGCCGAAGCGAAAAAACGCCGTTTGCCGCTATGCGGGTGAAGGACGAGCAATGTTATTCGCTTTGGTGCGTTGTCAAGATCCTAGGCGCGGTTATGCTGATATCCTGGTCGATCTGCAAGCTGCGGCAGCTGATGAAAAAACTCCTGTAAAAAAAGCCATCGAAGGCAAATGTCCTTCGATGGCTTACTTATTTAACTGATAGAGCTTCCGTCCGCGGAGAACATCGCCTGCACCTCTTTTGCAAGGAGGGGGAATTCGCCAAGATCGGGAGATTGCTCCACAATGGCGTTTGCTTCCGTGAAGGCAAGCTTCATAAGTCCGGAATCGTCACAAAGATCGGCAATACGGAAGTTGATGCCTCCGCTCTGTCGCAAGGTTCCCGCCGCGTCCCGAAGGAAATCGCCGGGACCGCGCAACTTGAGATCGCTCTCCGCGATTTCATAGCCGTCGTGGGTGCGACACATGGTGCGAAGACGCTCCTGCGCTTTTTCCCCGTGACTGTCAGAAACCAGAATGCAGTACGATTTTCTGGCGCCTCGACCGACGCGCCCGCGGAGCTGATGGAGCTGGGACAGACCGAAGCGCTCGGCGTTTTCCACAATCATAAGACAGGCGTTTGGAACGTTGACGCCAACCTCAATGACGGTTGTGGAAACGAGGATGTCCAACTCGCCTGCGGCGAATTTCGCCATCACCCGTTCCTTGTCCGTACTTTTCATCTTTCCGTGCATAAAGGCGCTTTTGAGCTCGGGGAATTTCTCCGCGACCTCTTTGGCGTATTCCACCGCCGCTTTCAGGGGCGGTGTTTTCTCCGAAAAGCCCAAATCGGTAATTTCGGAAAGGAAAACCTCGTTTTCATCTTGCTTTTCGGTTTCCTCTACGGCGGGACATACGATATATACCTGTCCTCCCTCGGAAACCTGCTTTCGAATAAAGCCGTCCAAACGCTCGCGGTAACTTTCGTCTACCAAAAAGGTGTCAACCTTTTGTCGTCCGGGAGGGATCTCGTCGATCCTCGTCATATCCAGATCCCCGAACAACGCCAGCGCCATAGAGCGGGGGATCGGGGTAGCGCTCATTACCAGCATATGGCTGTGCGCGCCCTTGCGCGCGAGAATAGCGCGCTGCTCTACGCCAAACCGATGCTGCTCGTCAACCACGACAAGCCCAAGACGGGTGAATTCCACGGTGTCGGTCAAAAGCGCTTGCGTTCCGATCAAAACGTCGGTTTCCCCGTGGGCAAGCCGCGCCTTGACCTTGCTTTTCTGCGACGCCGTCATAGCGCCGATGAGAAGCTCACAACGAATCCCAAGCGCACCGAGTAAGGGGATAAGGTCGTTTGCGTGTTGCCGTGCCAGAATCTCGGTAGGCGCCATCAAAGCCGCCTGGCATCCGTTTTTGACGGCAATATACATGGCCGCCGCCGCGCATACCGTCTTTCCACAGCCGACGTCGCCCACGAGAATGCGGCTCATAGGAATCTCGCTTGCCATATCGCGCGCGATCTCCCGAATCGCGCGGTCCTGTGCTCCGGTCAGAGCAAAGGGGAGCTTCGACAAAAAGGGGCGCGTATCGGTATTGTGGCAGCAGGGCGCCCCCGCTTCTCTCTGACGCTTGGTGTTGACACGAAGCCCAAGAGCATATAGAAACAGCTCGTCGAAAATCAGTCTTTTTTTCGCCGCCGCAAGCTCGACAAAGGATTGAGGGAAGTGAATGCCGCGGAGCGCGGAGATCCTGGTGCAGAGCTTGTTGCGAAGACGGATCTCCACGGGGAGATAATCGATAAGCTCACGGTTTCCCAAGGATATCGCCGCGGAAATGCTCTGGGCGACCTGCTTTTGAGAAAGCCCCTCCGTCAGAGGATAGATAGGTGTGAACGGAGGAAGAGAGCATCCTTCCGCATAAGGCTCAAAGGCAGGGGAGGACAGAACCATCTTGGAGCGTTCAAATTCCACCTTTCCGAAGAAACGGAAGGTAGAGCCAAGGGTAAAGGTCGCCTTCAGATAATCCTGATTAAAAAAGGTGATCTCACACATTCCGCTGTCGTCGTAGGCACGAAACCGAAGGATCGACATACCGCGACGGATCCTCGCTACGCGGGGAGCGGTGGCGACGGTCAGAATGACGGCGCACTTTGAGAGTCCGTCACACTCGGTAAGCAGACGGACGTCGCCGCGGTTTTCATAGGCGCGGGGATAGTGATAAAGCAGATCGCCCACGGTATTTACACCGAGTCTTGCATACGCGCGACCTCTTGCCTCGCCGATACCAGGTAACGCCGTAATCTTCATTTCCGAAACGGTAGTCATCTCCGCACCTCCTTTCCTTTTCCTTATTGTATCACTTTTTGGTAGGCTCGTCAAGAAGAGAAAACAGAAAACTTCCCCCACCCTTCGGTAGGGGAAGGCTTACTTGTAGAAGAGGAGAAGCATCAGCAAAAGGAGAATATCGTCGTCGGCATCGCTTTGCGAGAGAAGGATCAGAATACCGATAATAAGAAGCTCCTCTACGCCGATATCGCCAAGCAGTCCGCCCCGTGATCCGGTGAGTCTTGGGGGAAGGAGAGAAGAAAACGGAGAAGCCCTTGAAAAGCTCTTTTCTTCGTTGTCCTTGTTTGGCGGGAGCACCGCCATTGCGACAGCGGTAGCCTCTCCCGGCTGCTTCTCTTCGGTAGGAATCGAAGGGGGCTCAAGAGGCGGATCAACGGGGGCTGACGGGATACCGGTATCTCCCTGAAACGCGTTTCCGCTGTAATTCTCGGGAATACGGAAGGAGGGATCTTGATTTGTCTTTGGTTTGCTGTACATACCGTTTCACCTCTCTGTCAGATCTTGAAATTTTTCATGACGTCACCAAGCCTGCTGATTCGGGTGATGTAATCAATGGCTTCGCAACGCCTTGGACTGAGGTAGGGCTTGAGCGCGAATAATAGTGCCATTCTGCGATCGCCTGCGTGAGGGGGGCTCTTGGTATGTTCTTTTTCGTGACCGACGTTCCCCAGCATAGGGCGAAGCACCGATATTACCTCGGGAAGCTTTGCCATAATAGAGGGATCGGAAAGGATCGACTCGGGATCTGTTTCCGTGGTATCGGTGCTTTTTGAATTACCATCCTTCGAGGGTGTTCCCACGATGGCGGAAATTTTATCCATGACCTCACGGTTCAACAAAATGGTGTTCAGAAGCTCGGGGATCCCGTCGGGGGAGGGGGTACCTTGATTGTCTGTCATACCGTCTCCTTTCCGATCTACTGCCGCCTGGGGCGAAAGTTCCGAAGCTGCTCGGAGGCGCGTCGAAGATCCTCGTCCGTCGCGCCCGAAAGGGCGGCGCGAATACTGTTGACGTCATCGGGGCTGATATGAAATCCGGAAAGATCCAGCCCCGAATTCTCTGCAAGAGAAAGAATGACGCTTTTGAGCTGGTCATCGTTTAACGAAAGCATCCTTTGAAGCATTTTTTGATCAAGCTGCATAAGATAATCTCCAATTCTGTGAATTTGCGCCGAGGCGCCGTCATGCCTATCCTATGCGGATCGCGTCGATTCTGTTAAGGTACCGTAGCGCGAAAAACAGTTTTTTGTTGAATTTTTACCGTAGCGGTAGACAAAAGTGAAAAAAGATGCTATAATAATATAGTTAAATTCTTTTTTTGAAAGGAAATGCCGTGAAATACTTTTTTGTGATTAACCCATCAGCCGGAAAAGGTAACAAAATTGAAAAGCTGAAGCAGTCGGTCGGCGAGATCTGTACGCGCCGCGGATTGGATTTCAGCGTGTATCTCACAACCGCGGTCGGCGATGCGGAGCGGTACGTAAGGCAGCTTTGCGAGGAGAATCGTGAAACCGAGGAAGGGATCAGGATCTTCGCTTGCGGCGGTGACGGAACGATCAACGAGTGCTTCAACGGCGCGTACGGCTTTGCGAACGTAGAGCTTGGCGTGATTCCGATTGGAACGGGAAACGATTTTGTACGCAACTTTGGCGATTCGGATATGTTTTTCGACATCGAGACTCAGTTAGATGCGAACGCACGGGCTATCGACCTCATAAAATATAACGACCGATATTGCGTCAAT
>JBGVFO010000170.1:0-11069 GCA_045121195.1 Eubacteriales bacterium | reverse complement strand
GCGTGATCTCTACCAGAGGTCTAAAACCCGATGCCATCAAATACGGTGAGTTGGTATTCGATGTGAACTCCGCTTACTTCTACAATCACGGCGGCTATGAATATGCAAAGCAGTTTTATGCCGATGCCTATAAAGCCGCTGTGGAGATCGTGGGCGGTGAGCAGTATATCCTCTCCGCTGTGATGCACGCCGATGAGCGCAACCGGGCAATGTCCGAAGCACTGGGCGAGGATGTGTACCACTATCATCTTCATGTGGTCTATATCCCGGTAGTAGAAAAACAGATTCTCTGGTCGAAGCGGTGTAAGGATGAAGCCCTCCGTGGAACCGTAAAGGAAACAATCATGCAGGTCAGCCGCAGTAAGAAGTGGGACTCCAAGCCGGTGCTTGACGAGGACGGAAATCCCAAGCTCAACGAAAAAGGAAAAAAGATTTTGAAGTCATCCTACAGTGTCTTGCAGGATGACTTTTTCAATTTCATGCGAAACGCCGGTTATACCGATGTGGAGCGTGGAGAGCGTGGCAGTACCGAAGAACATCTGGCGGTGACGCAGTTCAAGGTACAGGCAGAACAGCAGCGGTTGGAAGCTGTGACTGGACAGGTGGCACAGGCAGAACAGAGTTTGGAGGATGCCAAAGCCGCCGCAGAAAAGCAGAAAAAGAAACTGGAAGCTCTGCAAAAGGAAACCAAGGTAGCTGCATCCGTTGCTTTGACCGCACAGGAGATAGAGTCGATGGGTAAGAGAAATTCCTTTACAGGAAATATCACTCTGACAACGGATGAATGCCGCACCCTAAAGGATTATGCGGTCAGCAGCTTTGCGGAAAAGGCCGAGAAGATCAAATACAAGCAAAAGTACGAGCAGGCTGAGAAAAGAGCAAAGGTATAGAAGCAGCGTTTTGAAAAGCTGCAGGAACAGTACCAGGAACTCAAGCAGAAAGTCCGCCTTTCCTTGATGCGATAGAGGTTGCATCCGAAAGGGTATGGGCTTTTGTCAATACCATCCTCGTAAGAGGAAAGGAAACACAGGAACACAAAGCACCTGCCCGTAAGCGTGTGCAGGACATGGAGATTTAAGAAAGGATATTTTGCCTATGAAGAAAAACAAGACCTATACTGTAACCCAGCTTAACAAAATGATGATGCGTGATGACCTCCCTCTGTGGGAGATCATCGAAGCCTGTGCCTTTATCGACATCTGCGACTGCTATGAGCCGATGTTCTATCCTCCCAAGGAGCAGGAGGACGAATGGCGCAGGCTGCGTGGAGAATACGAGCCGGAGCCTACCCTTGAAAATACTTCGTTCTATGTCACCGAGCCTGACGGAACGAAGTATTTTTATTGCGGCAATACCCGCACCAAGGTAACGGAGTTCTTCGCTTCCAATGGCAAGACGATGGACGCTCTGATTGAAAAGGTTGTCCGCTTTGCCGCAGGAAGTACCGTTTCCGCAGAAATTTCGATGAATTGTTAACAGAATCGCATTGAATCACAGCCCACGCTTATGGTATAATGTATCATAGGAAAGTATTGTAAGCGTGGGTTGTTTCACGAACAGGAGGATTTTTAATGAAACAACCGTACAATACAGCACTATATATGAGACTCAGCCGTGACGATGAAAATTTTGGCGACAGCGTATCCATTGAGACCCAGCGCACCATTTTACAGCAGTACGCAAAGGAACAGGAGCTTCATGTGGTTGGCGAGTTCGTCGATGATGGATGGAGTGGCACTACGTTTGAAAGACCGAATTTCAAACGAATGATGGAGGAAGTGGAGGCGGGACGAGTAAACTGCATTGTGACCAAAGACCTCAGCCGCTTCGGGCGTGACCATATCATGATCGGCTACTATCTGGAATATGTGTTCCCAGAGAAACAGGTACGCTATATCGCCGTATCTGAGAACGAGGACACGAAGAAGGGTTTGTCCGATTTCGTGCCGTTCAAAAATCTGTTCAACGAATGGTTTGCCAAGGACACCAGCCGCAAGGTCAAGACCGCACTTCACGCCAAGTATGCCGCAGGAGAACGCACCTTCACCTATGCACCCCTCGGATATATCCGACATCCCGAAATCAAGAACGCACTTGTAATTGACGTTGAGACACGCTGGATCATTGAGAAAATCTTTGACCTTGCCTATCATGGGGCGGGTGCTGCCAAGATCGCAAGGGTATTGGTGGATGAACACGTTCCGACTGCCGGATGGCTGAACTATCAGCGATATGGGACATTCGCTCATATCTACGAGGGACAGCCGGAGGAAAAGTCCTACGCATGGACGTTGGCACAGGTCAAGAGCATCTTAAAAGACGAAACCTATATCGGCAACAGCGTACACAACAAGCAGACCAACATCTCTTACAAAAACAAGAAAAAGGTACGCAAGCCGCAGGAGGAATGGTTCAGAGTGGAGAATACTCACGAAGCCATTATCTCTAAGCAAGTCTTTGAACAGGTGCAAACGCAGATCGCCAGCCGCCGCAGACAGCAAAAAGACGCTACCACACAGATATTTGCAGGACTTGTCCGCTGCGCTGATTGTGGATGGTCAATGAGCTTCGGCACAAACAAGCAGAACAGTAAACCGTACAGCTATTTCAACTGTACCTCTTACAGACAGCTTGGCAAGATCAGCGGTGTCTGCTCCGCACACTATATCCGCTATGACTACCTCTACACCTACGTTTTATCCAGAATACAGGATTTGTCGAGACAGGCACAGGTGGATGAAAAGGAACTTCTGCGTCGAATACTGAAAGCCAGCGAACACGAGCTTGCCGCCAACGCAAAAAGGCAGAGCGCAGAGCTGACCAGAGCCGAAAAGCGCAGAACAGAGGTTGACCGCAAGTTTGCGAAGCTGTATGAGGACTGGTCGGACGGTCGAATCACGGAGTACAACTTCAACATGATGTCTCAGAAATATCAGACCGAGCAGCAGGAGCTTGTCGAGAAGATCGAAAGGCTGTCTGCCGAGCTTGAATCTGAAAAACAAACAACTGTCGATGCGGAAACTTGGATTTCACTTCTCAGACAGTATTCCTATCCCACCGAACTGACAGCAGAGCTTCTGAATGGACTGATTGAAAAAATCGTCATTCACGAAGCAACCACGGAGGAAGGGGTGCGTGAGCAGAATATTGACATCTACTACCGCTTAATCGGCAAAATTGAGTAAAAACAAAGATATGAGTGCCTATGCAAGTAGGCGTAGGCACTCATACATAACCAATATCTTTAAGTACGGGAAACCGGCATAGGATATCCTGACGTCACTTTGTTCCCTCTGATCGCCGAACTTTTCGGCGTTGACATTGGTGTTCTTTTCGGACAAAGTCAAGAGGAGAATGAGAGTATCAATTACGACAATGGAAAGAAGTTTGTTTTCGAACCGCTTCATCGTGTCGAGTTTCTTGTAGGTAACGAATGTGATATTAGAGTTACCGAAAAAGAAGATGAAAAGGCGCATCTTGAGATAAACGGCGATATTTCCTTTATTGAATTTTTAGGAATTGAAAACAATAACGGTATCCTGCGAGTCAACGTGAAAAACCCCACAGGCAGCGACACGAAATGGATTCCATACGATAGGGGTAATTATAATAAACGCAATATGATAACGCTCCACACTGGAAAGGAGCACTGCCAAATTTATGTTTTCAGTTACCTTGATCTTAATTGCTATGAAAGCAAAATAGATGATCATATTAACCAGTGGATATTTATGAAAGAACGATTGTAATTTATCTCTTGTTACATAGGCCTCGTTTACAAGCATGGCACAGCACCCGGAAGAAAGCGGTCAAGTGCAACTCCCATCATCGCCAAGGGGGGGGTAGTCTACCCTCTGCAAAACCCTCGTGCATCTAAATTGGACACACACCACAAGCAAAGGGACAAGACCGAATGGTCTTGTCCCTTTGCCTCGTTTGAATTTGACGATTTAGAACCGCTCAAGTGCGAAGCATTTGATAGGTTTTCGCGATCGCCCTTTCGCGCATCGCTTTCCCTATGCCGTCGATCAAAAACCCCCGACGCATTTGCGTCGGGGGTGAATTTGTAGGATCTTATTCCGCTGCGCGGGAGGTGATGGTAATATCACCGCCAAGACCGTTGCAGTTCACAATGTAAACAAGATCGCTCCAGGTCGGCTCTGTGTCGTATGCCGTAACGGTATAGGGGCGGATCTCAAGGGTGTAGGTAACGTTGGTCGTCGTTTCCTCAATGCCCGTGATCTTGATAGCGGAAAGGAAATCGCCCTTGGACGTTTCATAGGAATGGAACGCTCCGCTCGTGCCTACGTTGACTGCCTTGAATACCAGATTGGAGTTGACCTCGACCTCTTTCTCCAAAGCCTCGCCGTTCTTATACGCCTTTACCTTATAGCCTACGCCGTGTACGTACAGGTCGTCAAGACCGAAGAGCACGCGAAGATCAAAGGTTCTGTCGGCAGCGCCATTATCGGAGTTTCTCATCTGTACACCAACAAGCTCAGCGTTGCTGTCGGGAATGAGAGTCAGGGAGATCTCCTTTACCGCAACGTCCCACATATTTCTGAGAACGCG
Source organism: Eubacteriales bacterium (assembly GCA_045121195.1). Lineage (GTDB taxonomy): Bacteria > Bacillota > Clostridia > Oscillospirales > CAG-272 > RGIG8775. The sequence continues at coordinate 6,497 of JBGVFO010000170.1, read as the reverse complement.
GCAGTAATGGTAGGTGCCGGTATAGCCGTGCTCGTTCGCGATCGCCTTGGTGACCTCCCCGTAGGTGTCCACCTCGGTGATCTTGCTTGTCTTGACAGTACCGTCAGTGTTCGTTGTATCGGAGCCAAGTGAGCAGGGCATCTTCATATTGAGGTAAGGCGTAAGCACCTCACCCTTCAGATAATAAGCAGGCTCGTTGTTTACGTATACACTGTAAACGTTGTTCTTCTCATCCACAACCACACGAAGGTCGGTGGTAGAGGAGGGTACGCCGTTTACAAATTCGCAGGTGATGTCGATCTTTTCACCGTTCAGGTAATAAAGCTCCTCGCCGTTTGCCGTCAGATTACCCTCGTTGGTATAGCTGACCAGAACCGACTGAATGGCTTCTGCATACTTGGAAAGTCTTACCAACTGCTGACCGCTCTGCGTTCCGTTCGTGGGGGTGTACTGCAACGCGTCGATAAGACCGTCCGCGCCTTCTGCCTGAACGCCGTTTGTGTACGCACCGTACGCGTCGGTGTTGGGAACGGCAAACTCAAGCTTGATCTCGTACTTTTTGTCGGACAGGGTGAACTCGTTCGTGCCCGAGACGTGAGACATGGTAAACTGAGGATACCAGCCCCTGGTATTGAGGATGGCGTAACCGCCCACAAGTCCTACCGTTTCGGTGTTCGTGCTCAGGTTGCCGGAGTAGCTACCCATAACGGAGGTGGTTTCGCCTCCCAGATCGGAGTTTTCCTCAAGACCGTCGTCGTAGCGAAGAGTGAAGATGGTATTGGAAGCGTCCGCGCCGCCAAACAGCGTCTCCAGCGTAACGGGAGTGAAACTCATGTTGTTGGTTCTGTATGCAAAGGTATGAGGACCGTCGAAGTTGATAAGACCGATTACGAAGGCGGCAGAGTTGGCATTTGTTGCAAAGGCCACATTGTTGTGAGCGTCAACGTACTCACCGTCCACGTAGATCGCACAATATTTAGAAACGGGATCACAAACGATCTGAATGTTATACCAGGTGTCGTATGCCATCTTGAACACTTTTCTGCTGTTGTCAAGTCCTCCGGTCAGATAAAGCTCACCATTATCCAGAGCGACGCCGACCAGATTACCGTAGGTGTTTGTGTTATTGACACCGCTTCGATAACTAAAGAGCGTCCACGGAGTAGTGCTTGATGCCGTGGCAAAGGGGTTGGCAATTGCCTTGTCAATGCAGAAATCCATGGAGAAGATGTAGGGAGAGCCTACGTACTTGCTGGGCAGACCTCTCATGATCATATTGCTCTCAGGCGCTTCTACATACCCCTTGGCGGCACTGTAAGCCGGCGAGGTAGTTTTTCCGTCTCCGTCGTAGTCCTTGCCGCCCGTGGTTCTTGCAATGTAGCTACCGTCATCACTTGCGGGGAAGGCATACCAGCTGTAGTCTCCGCACTTCGTGCCGCTTTCGTCGATAACATTCTCACAATAGCCTGCCGTGTTATAATTGTGGTTCGATGCAACGACGTCGGTCTTGAAGGTCTTGCCCGAGCCGTCAGCCGCCGTCCAGAGGGTATGAGAGCCGCCGCAGCCGTTCTGTACCGTCTGGCTGTTATAAGCCACGCCGTCCTTGGTCACCTTGTAGTAGCCGCAGTACATACAAGAGGTCTCGTAGTACTCAGCGCCGCCCTCCGCAAACTTGCGAACGGTGGTGCACATACCGTCCAGATGCTGACCGTTACCGCAGGTGTAGGTATAGCCTACCATATTACCGCCGTAGTAAATACCGGTGGCACCGGTAAACGAAATGGTTGCGCCGGAAGCCCAGACCTGAGAGGAGGTGCCTACGCACTTCTCCCACACGTCGGAGGTCGCCTTCTTAACATATACGGTATGGTTAACGGTGATCTTACCCGTGGACGAATCCTTGGTGGATCGAATATCAAGACCGATGCGGTAGAGGGTGTCCTCCTCCAGTCTGTACGCCTGATCGCGCTTTGCGGGATTCAGAACGGAGGTGAGGCTCATTCCCGAAACGGTGGGCGCCGCGCCTGCGGGATCGTCAAGATAATACTTGCCGTCCTTCAGGACAGTATAGCCGCTGAATTCGCTCGGCGAGTAGCGGTAGCCCTTGGCGTCAAAATACAGCTTACCGTGGGTCGCGTCGGTGTAATATACGTATCCGTCAATACCCGTATTTACCGTCTGCAAGCTGGTAGCCAGATCCTCGGTATACAGGTAGTTGTTGGGCGAAACGCGGAAGATAAATTCGCTGCCCGAAAAACGGAAGTTCCAGTTCGCACCGCCGTCACCGTAATCGGTGACGGCGGTCAGGTTAGCGGTTCCCGCGATCGTCGTGGTGGTATCTGTACGGCCGGTCGTTCGATTATCGGAGCCGAACTTGTAGTCGAACTCGACGAAGGTATGGTCCAGGGTCTCACCGCCAGAGGTGAAGGTACCGGTCAAAAGATTGTAAAAGGTGTTGCCGGTACCGGTGTCACCCATCTTCGTATCGCCGTTATAAGGTTTCAAAAGACCGTCCTGAAGCCTTGCGTTCGCATTAGCAACGGTAACACCCAGCGAATCCTTGAGGGTGGCGGGCACGTCAGTCGCGCCCGAAACGTTCGCATAAGCGTTGAGGTCGGCTTCCCAAACGTTAACGCCGATCCGCATATTGCCCACGCTGGCAATACCGCCACTATCGGACAAACGGATGGTCTGATTCGAAGAGGAGGGGTTGTAGGCCCAGTCGGAAAAACCGAGATAGGTCTCCTCGGTATCGCCCGCGCCCTTGACGTAAAGGTGCGCCTTCATGGAAACCTTGCCGTCCGTAATGCCGAGGATCTCAAATCTTACGCGAATGGCGTAGACCTCACCGACGGTGATCTTGTACGCGTTGTTCACGTCACAAACGTTGGCAATAGAAAGACCCGTTTCGGTGATGCTGCCGCCATCCTCTGCGACGGGGATCTTTTTTCCGTTGGCATCCTTAAAGTAGACGTTACCGATCTCCTTATAGTTGGCGTTGGTTACCGTGAGAGCGGCGCTCTCCGCGTAAAGATAATTCACGCCGCCTACCTGCGCAACACGGAAAATACTGTCGTAGTTTCCGCCCGCGAGAGCCGCAAAGAAGGACCAGCCGCTCTCGTCCGTCCAAAGCTCGGTGTATGGGGTGCCGTCTGCTGCGGTGTAGGTGAAGCCCGAGTTGTCATTTCTCCCGTACGTAGCGGCTGCATCAAAACGGAAATCAAACGCCCAGTCATAGGTGGCGCCCACCGTGTTGTAGCCGTCGTACAGACCGTAGAACAGCTTGAAGAAATCGTTCGGCTCCGTCGCACCGTCAATTAAGATAGCGTTCTTGCTGATCTTGTAGAAGCCGTCCGCGTCAATCACATTGGTGCTGTTTGCCTCGTTCTTGAGAGCGAAGCCGTTGTTGGCCTTCAGCCACGCGTTGGTAGCGGTGGCATCAAGTGCACCCGCCTGGCTCATATCGAGGAACCAGATAGGTGTGACCTCGGATGACGCTTCGCCCTCCTCTGCCACGACGGGCAAGGCAATGACCGTCGAGAGCACCATAAGGAGCGCCAGAAGCGCCGCCAGGAATCTTCCTGACATTCTTACGTGTTTCATAAGTAATTCCTCCATAAATCGGTGAATATGTTTTTGGGGATGCTTTCCTTGGGAGCTTTTTCTCGCCAAGGGATAAAAATACATATTAAGTATACCACGATAGCATTGCGAGTTAGGACTCTCTCTCTGTGGTTGTTTTTGGAAAAGCGTCAACTCACAAACGATTTTTGCCAAAATATACCATATTCCGCCGTCCTCGCACGGGGGGACTATATAATCATATAGAAGTTTTCCGCGCCCTATTCCTCACGCGCCCCTCCTCCCCGTCTGTTTTCCGTATGAGGCTTATGAAATTCAAATTTTGATTTGTCGGTGGGTTTGATGTGACGGAATGGCGACATACAAACCCTGTAGGGGGCGACGTCCTCGGCGCCCCGAAACGAAAGGATTTGCGATTATAAAATTGGTGAAAGCCTTTTGTGATAAGGGTTTGAACGTAGCCATGAACAAAATCAAATTTGGTTGCTTTCGGGTCGTCGAGGACGTCGACCCCTACGGTGTTAGATATTTTCGCTCGTTTTCTGCGTAGCCGTAACACACCGACAAACATCAATTTACACGTCTTCGCCTTTTCTCGCTTGCGGATTTATGAAAAATTCCGCAAATTGTGGGCGAACGTATTGACAGAAAGGGGGGATTGGGTGTAAAATGATATATGTAAAAATTTGTTTTGGAGGACAAACAAAATGAACGATATCTTAAAAGAACTCTCCCTCATCGGTATTGTTCCCGTTATCAAGATCGACGACGCCAAGGACGCGGCTCCCCTTGCCAAGGCGCTCATCGACGGCGGTCTGCCCTGCGCTGAGGTTACCTTCCGCACCGCGGCTGCCAAGGAAGCCATCGCCATCATCGCGCGCGAGTACCCCGACATGATCGTGGGCGCGGGCACGGTACTTACTAAGGCACAGGTTGACGACGCCATTGAGGCGGGCGCCAAGTTCATCGTCAGCCCCGGCTTCAATCCCGAGATCGTAAAATACTGCCAGGAAAAGGGCTGCCCCATCGTTCCCGGCATCAACAACCCCACCGGCATCGAGGCGGCGCTGGAGCTTGGTCTTAAGACCGTCAAGTTCTTCCCCGCAGAGCAGTCCGGCGGTATCGAGATGATCAAGGCGATGTCCGCTCCCTACGGCGGCGTGACCTTCATGCCCACCGGCGGTGTTAACCCCAAGAACGTCAACGATTATCTGGCATTCAACAAGATCCTCTGCTGCGGCGGAAGCTGGATGGTCAAGCCCGACATGATCGCGGCAGGCGACTTTGACGGCATCACCAAGCTGGTTCGCGGCGCCGTTGACACCATGCTCGGCTTCAAGTTCCGTCACGTGGGTATCAATCCCTGCGGCACTACCGCAACCGAGGCTGCCAAGGTTCTTGGCGACGTATTCTCTTTCCCGTCCCGCGAGACCTCCAAGTCCATCTTCGTTTCCGAGGAGCTTGAGGTCATGAACGCAAAGGGTCCCGGCACCAACGGACACATCGCTATCCAGACCAACAGCGTTGACCGCGCCGTTTACCATCTGGGTCGCCGCGGCGTGAAGTTCGATATGAGCACCGCTACCTACGATAAGGACGGCTCCATGAAGTTCGTATACCTTGCCGACGAGATCGACGGCTTCGCATACCATCTTGTAAAATAAAAAGGAGATAACACCATGAAGAAAGTTGTTACATTCGGCGAGCTGATGCTCCGCCTTCAGCCCTATAACTACGAGAGATTCGTACAGTGCGACCACGTAGAGTTCACCTTCGGTGGCGGTGAGGCAAACGTTGCCGTTTCCCTTGCTAACTACGGTATGGACGTTGCTTACGTTACCAAGCTTCCCACCCACGCCATCGGTCAGTCGGCTGTCAACAGCCTTCGCCGCTATGGCGTAGACATCTCCAAGATCGTCCGCGGCGGCGACCGTGTGGGTATCTACTTCAACGAGAAGGGTGCTTCCCAGAGAGGCTCGGTCTGCATCTACGACCGCGCAAACTCCGCCATCGCTAAGGCAACCACCGCCGATTTCGATTGGAACGCTATTTTCGAGGACGTTGAGTGGTTCCACTTCACCGGTATCACCCCCGCTCTCGGTCCGAACGTAGTCGAGATCTGCCGCGAGGCTTGTAAGGCGGCCAAGGCAAAGGGCATCACCGTTTCCTGCGACCTTAACTACCGCGGCAAGCTTTGGACCCGCGACGAGGCAAGAGCCGCTATGACCGACCTTTGCCAGTACGTTGACGTCTGCATCTCCAACGAGGAGGACGCCAAGGACGTATTCGGTATCGAGGCTGAGGCTACCGACATCTACGGCGGCAAGCTCAACCACGAGGGCTACAAGTCGGTTGCCAAGCAGCTGGCTGACAAGTTCGGCTTCAAGTACGTTGCCATCACCCTCCGCGAGAGCCGCTCGGCATTCGATAACGGTTGGTCGGCAATGCTCTACAACGTGGCTGACGACGAGTACTGCTTCTCCAAGAAGTACGATCTGCACATCATCGACCGCGTAGGCGGCGGTGACTCCTTCGGCGGCGGTCTTATCTACTCCCTGATGAACGGCAAGACCACCCAGGGCGCAGTTGAGTTCGCAGTTGCGGCATCGGCACTCAAGCACTCTATCGAGGGCGACTACAATATGGTCACCGTGGCAGAGGTTGAGAAGCTGGCAGGCGGCGACGGCTCCGGTCGTATCCAGAGATAATCTTCATAAAAGCGAGAGAGCGAGGATCCTTCCCCGCTCTCTCTTTTTTATTCAAATTTTGATTTGTCGGTGTGTTTGATGTGACAAAACGGCGACGCACAAACCCGTAGGGGCGATCATTGATCGCCCGTTCGTTGGGCCTTTTCCGTATATGGCGGGCGAACACTGTTCGCCCCTACGATAAAGACATCAAACCGATAAACATCA
>JBGVFO010000169.1:0-6390 GCA_045121195.1 Eubacteriales bacterium | reverse complement strand
CACCTCGCCATTTCGTAATTGCAAACTCACCGACAAATCAAAATTTGAAAATCGAGGCGCACGTATACAATATATGATAGTTTTTGCGGCGTGACAAAAAAATCGAAGAACTTTTAAATTTTTTTCAAAAAAGGGGTTGACAAGTAAAAAGTGATATGCTATAATAATCAGGCTTAAGGCCCGTTGGTCAAGCGGCTAAGACGCTAGCCTCTCACGCTGGAAACATGGGTTCGATTCCCGTACGGGTCACCAACAAAAAGACAGACTGCTTTGGCAGTCTGTTTTTTGTTCTTTGATATTGACGGGAATCGAAGGTTTGGGAGTGAATGAAGCGCCGGGGGCGCTTCAGAGCCAAACCCGACCGAGCCCGCAGGCGAGAGTCGATTCCCGTACGGGTATGCAAAGCGTGCGCATGGGTGCGAATATTTCGCCCGTAGATCGGGGAGCTCGCTCACCAGGCGGAGGGCGAAATATCTTTGCCTCAGGCAAACTTCCCGTCTTTTTCTTGATGGATCCCTCCGAGCCCGCAGGCGAGAGTCGATTCCCGTATAGGCGTCAAAAAAGCAGACTGCAATGCAGTCTGCTTTTTGTTTTTATCCTGAAATTCACGACCGCTTCACCTCGGCGCCAAGCCATTTGCCGACGGTGTCGGCGAGGCGCTCGTTCAGATCCTTTCGGTATGCCTTGTTGAGGATGCGATCCACGTTCTTGATGCTCTTGCCCCGATAGGCGTTCTCAAGCTCGGTCACGTCTGTCAGGTGCTCAGCAAGCATCCTCTGCAGCATCTCCGCAAGCACGGTGCCCGGCTTCGGGAGCCAAGCCTCGTCCCCGCGTCTTCGCGCGGCGGCGGCAAGCATACGCTCCTCGGCACTTCCCTCCCCTTGGCTTCCGAACACGTCGGGGTAAAGGCGTGCCAGCTTAAGGAGTGCCAGGGATCCGTTGAAGAGCCTTCCCTCCGCCAGGGACTCGCGTACCTCCGCCTCGTTTGCCTCCGCGATAGACACGGTCATTTCCGCCTCGTTCTCGGGGGTGGACAGCTCCGCGGTCTTATCTACGAGGAACTGCGCCATATCCCGCGCCTCGGTGTCCTCCGTCCATCGACCAAGGAGCTCCGTCATCGCGCCCTCGTCCTCCGCGCGCAGGGCGTCCCGCAGACGGAAGACCTCCCGTTTACTGCTCTCGACCCGCGCCGAGATTTCCGCCGCTTGCTTCATACTACGGAAGGTGGCGTGGTGAAGCTGCACGTTGACGTAGGCAAGCGACCGTTTCAGGAAGCCCGTATCCAGAAGCTCTACACCTACGGAGCGCACGAGCCGCAACCAGGAATCGTAATTCGGCAGGTTGTCGGAGAAGAATTCGTCCTCCGCGCTCTCAAACAGATAGCTCTCGCCAACGGCGCCCTGCCGCCCCGCTCTGCCTCGGGTCTGCTGCTCGATACGCATATCCTCGCAGGGCTCGGTGCTGATCACGCAAAGACCGCCTGCCGCCAGCACCTTTTCCCGATTGACGGCAACCACGGCGCGGTTCTTCTCCAGCAGCATAGCATAGCTTCGGTACAGCTCGGTCTGCCGCTCCTCCTCCGTGGGGACGGTATACAGCATTCCTTCAAGGCGGCCCAGATCGTAGCCTTGCTCCGCGAGCTGAAGAAGGGTCATTCGCTCGGCGTCACCGCCCAGCTTGATATCCACCCCTCGGTTGGCAATTCTCGTGGCGACGAGGACGCTTCCGAAGAGTCCCGCATTTGCCAGAAGCTCGGGGGACTGCTCGGCGTTCTCCGCGTTCAGCACGCCGTGAGGACCCCCCCACGCCGTGAGAAGATCGGAATAATATTGGGAATCCCGAACGTTCTTCACCACGAGCAGCACGGGCTGTCCCTTGGCGTTCTTCTCGGCGATCATATTCAGGATATCCCGATCCTTCGCCTTCCGCGTTGTGTAGAGCGCCACGGTACGGTCCACCCGCTTTACGGGCAGGACGGTGGGGATCGCCACCGTTTCCAGACCGTAGATCTCCTTGAATTCCTTTTTGAAGCTGCTCGCCGTTGCCGACGTGCCCGAAAGGGCACCGAAGTTCCGCAGGAATCCGTAGACGTGGGTCATATTGAGAATTCCGCTTTTCTTTTGCAGGCTTTGCTCGTAGGGACGCGTCGAGATTCCTGCGGCACAGGCGAAAAAGTAGCCTCGCTCGCCGCTCGCCTCGGTCAGACGTCCCGTAGCGGTATCCTCCTCGAAGATCTTGCCCTCCCGAAGGAAATAGTCGGTTCCCATCTTACGGGTGACGCAGTATATCGCCAAGCGAACCGTCTGCTCCAGCTTGACCGTTTCTTCCATACGGTCGATCTGGTCGGCACCGATGCCGAAGGTCTCCTCAAGGAGGGGATAGAACGCCCTCTCAAAGCGGACCCTTGCGCCGTCCACCGTACAGTACTGCGGATCGTCCTTGATATCCATAGCAAGCTGATACGCCTTGGCGCAGATTCCCGAACGATCAAAGTCATGGTAGACAATATCGGGAATTATGATGGGCTTTTTTGCCGATTCCACGAGGATCACGTCCGCCTCGTCAACAATGGCGCTGCAACGGGACAGGTCACGCCGATCGGACGGGTCGTCACTTCTCTCCCTGTGCAGTCGGTCGAAGCCGATTGTTGCCAAATCGGTATATACGATACGGGCGTCGGTCTTATTCTCCCGCCAGGTTTTCTGGGACATCATATGCCCCACCGTCACACCCAGAAGGGTGAAGATGCCCCGCATCCATTTATAGTTTCGCTCGGTGAGGTACGGCGAGTCGTCTATCACGAAGGTCTGATCGTGGTACAGGCTGTTGACGTACGCCACAAGCGCTATGGTATAGGTCTTGCCCTCGCCATTGAGGATCTCGGCAATCTTACCGTCCAGCATTGCCGCCGCGCCCAGATACTGGGGGCGATGATGGCGGTAGCCGAGGGTACGGTAGCCCGCCTCGCTGACCAGAGCAAACGCCTCGGGCGCCAGCTTTTTCTTGTCCTCGCCGCCCTCGGCGCGGGCGCGAAGACGGGCGGTGTGCGCCGCAAGCTCCTCATCGGTGCAGGACGAGAAGTCAAATCGCTTGACCCCGTCCGCTATCCGATTATACGCCATCATGGTAAACAGGCCGTTCTTTTTTTCCGCGGCATAGCGCTGATAGTAGCTTTCGCTGATCGCCGTGCCGCCTGCGGCAAGCTTGCCCTCACGCATCAGTCGGTCGATCTCAAGCTGTGCCAAAAGGCTCTCGCAAAGCCTTTTCGTTCCTTCCGTCGAATCGCTTCTGTCCCGATATTCCTCCAGCAGCTCGCGGTACTGCTCCACAAGGTCACAGGCGTCTGCCCGACGCTCCGCAAGCAACAGGGCGTTCACCACCGTATCCAGCACGGCAAGCATATCCGCCTCGTAGTTCTTCAGTCCGATAGTTCCGATCTCGCGGCAGCCCTCTATGGCGCCGTCCACGTCGCCGAGGTCGGCACGAAGCATCGTGCGCCAGGCAATCTGCTCCCGTCGGATGGACGCGCGATCCTCCACGGACACGCCCTCAAGTGCCTCGGGCAGAAGCTCCTCCGCCGCCTCTATGGCGTTTGCCGCATCCTCCTTGGCGCCCATGCACCAAAGCAGATTGATATAGGTCAGAAGAAGCTGATGCATATGATAGCTCGGCAACGGTGCGGAAAGCAACCGCTCGCAAAGCACCGCGCCCGTCTGATAGGCGCCCGCCTCTGTGCAAAGGGCGGAAAACGCCTTGACCGTCGTCAGCACCGCATCGACGTTTTCTCGGTCCTCACACAGCTCGGGACTGCTCTGCAGGTACTCCACCATCGCCTCAAACCGACTGTGCAGCGCGGCGAGGTCCTTTGTCGCAATATCGGAATACAGACCGATGCACAGCGAGGAGAAGAAGCCGTTGCTCTCATCCTCCTCCGCCACGTCCGCCTCGGGCTTACTTAAGAAAAAATACGCCAGCATCGCCTCGATAAGGCCGTCATCCGTATCAAAAACGGTGTCGAACATCTCCTCCATCTCACCCGTAGCGATACGCGCACCGCCGCCTAACATCCCGAACAGCATCGGCATTCTTGCCGCCGTGCGCAACGCCATCAGGCAATACAGGTGAACCGCCGTTGCCGCCAGCAGAACGAACTCGCCCCGCGGGGAAGCGTCCCTCTTTTCCAACAGGGCGGCGTACCACGCCTCAAAGCGGTCGCAGACCGCCTCGGTCATCCCCGCGTCGGTTTCCTTCCCCGCCGACGACATTCGCATAGCGCGGAACATCTCTGCCGCCTCGTTCATATCCATCAGGCGAAGGAAGTGCTCCGCCCGCGTGTAGGTCAAATAGACCGCGGCAAGGCTTTTGGCACCGACCCTTTCGTACTCCGCAAGGAGGAAGGAGAAGGCGATCCGCGGCACCTCATAGTCAGAAAGGAGCTTGTTGACGCAGATCTCGGCGATCATAGGCTCGATATGTACCGTGCGGTTACGGGCGTCGTAGCTGATCCAGCGGCGGTTGTCAAGCTCGGTGATCACGCTTCGGTCGCCGACGCCGCACGCCTCCATCAGGGAATAGAGCCGCGCCACCTCCAGGGTGGGATTCGCGAGAAGGGCGATAAGAAGCAGGGTGCGTTGCGCCGCCTCATCAAAGCTTTCCATGGTGATCAGCTCGGAAAGCTTGTCTACGATCCTTTCGTTCAGGGTGCGCTTATCGTCTGCGCCTACCGCAAGGTATTGCGCCAGCTCCTCGGGGTCGGCGCGCATCTCCTTGGAAAGCACGGACGCCGCCAGCTCCACCGTCTTGGTGTGTCCGCCCACCTCGTCGAAGAACCGCTCCAGAAGCGGGATCAGCGGCGCGCGGTCAAGGCAGTTCTGTCGGTCGTAATAGTGGAAAAACAGCTCCAGCAGATATTCGGAGCGCATTCTTCCCACGGGGATCACGGGGAAAAAGTCACGGTAAGCATCCGCCGTGTTCTGGGTAAGGAACGCCACGTGGCATTTCAGCTCGCCCAAAAGTCCCACTACGTAATCGTCCACCTCATCCTCAACGTCCACGTCGGACACGATGAGAAGGTGGGTTTCGTCAAGCTTCTTCAAAAAGTCGATCTTCTTGCGGATCACACTGCGCTCGTCGCCGTCAAACGCCGCCTCGTTCACGTTGGAAAAGTGCAGACCCTCCAGAAGGAATCGGTAAAGAGGCTCGTGAAGCCCCTGGATCTCCACGGCGGACTTGTAGCCGTGATGCGTCACGTATCGGCGAAGCACGCTCTTCTTGCCGAAGCCGAACAGCTCACTGAGGATCACCACGTTGGAGCGGGAGAAGCCCTCCGAAATGGCGTCAATGACGTCGTCACGGCTGTTCTCCACAAAATAGCCGCCCGTAGGCACCTGCGTGCCGATCACGTGGGGAACAAGCACGTCGTAGGGCTTCTCGGGGACGCCCTCGGCACGGCAATGCAGCAGATACTTGACGCGCTTGACAAGGGTCTCAATGCCCGCCGTGCTACCAAGACGCTGAAGTCTTGTCACGTGATTGGCGTCGGAAACGTGATTGAGCTGCATGGCAAAGCTTTCGGTATAAGGCTCATCGGTCAGCTTGTACACAAGGATGTTTAGACTTCCCTCGCCCTCCAGACGGCGCGCCTCGATGACCTCACTGAGCACGTAGGATCTCGGGTCCATGGACGCCTCGCTTACCAGCACGATGAACACAGCGCTGCCTCGGATGCCCCGAATGCACTCGGCGGAAAAGTTGCTATTGCACCGTTTATCCGAATCCCAGCAGTCGATTGCCTTACCGTCCACCTGCTCCTTTTCCAATCGGGCGACAATGGCGTTCTTGACCTCGCGGTCCGCGCCTGCCCAGCTGATAAATACCTGCATTTGTTCCTCCTCTGCGCCATACGGCGCTTTGTCTTCATAATAATATTATAGCAAAGCCCGCCGCATTTGTAAAGACTTGAAGAAAATTGGTGGAATTTTTTGTCGCTTTGTGAGGAGAAATTGATGTTTGTCGGGGAGTTTGTAAAACGAAATTGATGGTTTGTAGGGGCGAACAGTGTTCGCCCGCCATATACGGCAAAGGCCCAACGAACGGGCGATCAATGATCGCCCCTACGGGTTTGTGCGTTACCTTTTCGCATTTGCTAACACACCGACAAATCAAAATTTGCCGTCTTTTGGTAAAGGCATTGGAATTTGTGCCGAAGGGCGGCGGTTTTCCTTGTTTTTCAAATTCAAATATTACACCGTTTTTGTTGACAAAATTGATGTTTGTCAGCGCAACGTCTTTTCCGTAGGGGCGAACAGTGTTCGCCCGCCATGAACGACAATTACCCAACGAACGGGCGATCAATGATCGCCCCTACGGGTTTGTGCGTTTCCTTTTCGT
>JBGVFO010000168.1:0-4709 GCA_045121195.1 Eubacteriales bacterium | reverse complement strand
ATCCTACCTCCCCGCCAAAGGCAACGCCTGCGATAATGGTGAGTGCCAGCACCGGCTTGAACTGCGGAAGCATAAAGAAGAGCCCGCGTCCTGCGATGCCAATAGCGCACAGAACGGCAATCGTTACAAGCTCACGCGCTTTGGGCTTTCGTCCCTCAAACACAAGCATAAACGGAAGCATACATTCGATCAGCACCAGGACGGCAACCAAGTTGTAGTGCCGATCCTCCAAGTAGAAGATGCCTGCAAAGATTGTCAGCGGTATGAACAAGAGAATGGCAATGGATGCCAGGATGGTTCGTTTGCTCAGATTTCGTTTCTCTTTCGGTGTTTGAACAACAAGCGGAGGCTCACTTCTGCGCCCGATGGCGGCAACGAATACTGAGAGAGCCACAAACAAAATTAAATAGAGAAAAAGCTGATCCTTACCCTCTGCCGTGATGCCCGACGAATTGATGATTGCCGAGAGATCGGTGATCGACGTAGCGTACAAGAACACTCCGAGAGCCACCAAAGCCGACACAAGTGCGATCAGTTTTCTCCAAATCGGAAGTGCTTTGGGTTTATAATTCACGCTTCGCGGTGCGGGCTTGGGAAAGGGGATAATTTCTTCATCGGTTTCTTCGGCTTGCTCTACCTCACCGCCGCAAGCGGAAATAACGTCCGCAACGGTTACGGCTTTGGGGATCAGATGCCGCGCCATACGGTTGGCGGGGGTGGTATAAAAGCTATTGCCCGAGAAGAACTCCGACGGCGTACCATCGGCTACGATATGTCCGTCAAAGAACATACCGCAACGGTGGGCGTGCTCAGCGCAGAAGGTCACGTCGTGGCTGAACATTAAGATAGTTACGCCTTGGGCGTTCAACTTGCGGAGAATAGCGGCAAAGTTGACCTTGAACTCCGCATCAAAGCCTTTTGTCGGCTCGTCAAGGAGCAGAATATCGGGTGCTGTCAAAAGCACCTTGGCAAGAGCGGTTCGTTGTTGTTCACCGCCCGAAATATCATAAGGATGGCGATCAAGGAATGTAGTCAACTCGCAGAGCTTCACCACTCGTGCGACATGCTCGTCCTTTTCCTCTTTCGTGATCTTCATACCGCGAAGTGCCTCGTACAGATCCTCGCGCACGGTACGTTTGACAAAGAGAGCCTGCGGATTCTGCGGTAGGTGTCCGATCTTGCCGTTCAGTGTGACTGTTCCGCGATAAGCAGATTTCAAGCCCGAAATGAGCTTCAGCGTTGTAGTTTTTCCCGCACCGTTACCGCCAAGAATGGCATAAAACTCACCCTTGCGGAGTGTCAGCGAAAATCCCTTTACCACGTCGGGCAAGTCCTTTTCATACCGAAACCAAAGCTCGTCCGCATTTATGGCAATCTCCTCGCCATAGGTGCGGCTTTCTTTTTCTGCAAGGGGATTCAGCGGCACTTCGCCATTTCGTGCCGTTAAAAATTCACTTCCGTCGCGGACGGTCAAAGGACAAGTAAGCTCGGTTTTCACACCCGCCCACACGCGCATAGCGGTCGGCATCGCAAGGAACATGCCGCTGTCCTTTTCACGGAGCGCAAGTCCAACCTTTTCGGGAATGTCATCGCAAACGATACGCCCCTTTTCCATAACAATAACACGGGTTGCAAACGGGAAGGCTTCCTCCAAGCGATGCTCAGTCAAAATGATCGTAATGCCAAGCTCTCGATTGATCTTGCCGAGCAAAGCCAAAAAATCGGACGCGGCAATGGGATCAAGCTGGGACGTCGGCTCGTCAAGCACCAATATCTGCGGATTCATCGCCATGACCGATGCAAGGCTTAAAAGCTGCTTCTGACCACCCGAAAGCTCGGTCACGTTCTTGTAAAACCAATTTTCAATGCCAAAAAATGCGGCAACCTCGGCAACACGTCTGCGAATGGTGGGTGTATCGTAGCCAATGCTTTCAAGTCCGAAAGCAAGCTCGTGCCAAACCTTGTCTGTCACCACTTGATTTTCGGGAGATTGCATCACAAAGCCGATCTGTTGCGCCTGCGTTCTGTCATCCACCGTTTCAAGCGATACACCGCCGTACAAAATCTCTCCCCCGTGTCTTCCGTGAGGGGTGAGGCAGGTCTTTAAGTGTCGGAGCAACGTGGACTTTCCGCATCCCGAGGGGCCGCAAAGGATCAAAAACTCTCCTTGATGTACGGAAAAGGAGATATCCGCCAAGGCTTTTTCTTCCACCTCGGGATAGGAAAAGCTCACATTTTTGAATATATAGTTTTCCATTTTCTCTCCTCCGTAAAATTCAGCACCACGGGAGTGATGCAAAGTCCAAAATAAATCGTATAGAACGGTATGGTAGTCATATCAAGCGCGGCGTAGCGAATGCTTGGAAAATAGCGGAAGCCAAAGGCAGAAAGCATGACGCCTGCCGTGAGAAAAAGACCGCAAAATCCGAGCCAAATCAGCGCGTATTTGTCGCGGTCATCCATGCGGTAAATCGAGAATGCCGTTCTTCCTTTCAGTCCGTAGCCTCGGCTTTTCATATTATCCGCCGTTTCAATGGCGTTTTCAAGTGCCCAAGTGATCATAATCGAGAAAATGACCACCGCCGTTTTGAAGCGTTGCCAAAGGCTACCCGTGGAGATGTCGCGCCCGATACAGCGTTGCGCCTCCACCACGACCTCAGTCTGCTTTTTGAATTTTGGCACGAAGCGGAGCGACATACTCAGCACAAGAGAGAGCGAGGGAATGACCTTGCCAAACAGATAAATAAACTTGTCCGAGGTCATCACGCGAGAAAATGCCGAGAACCACAATATCACCGTAACAAGCATAGCACCTGCCGAAAGACCGTACAAAATGCTTTCCAGCGTCAATGGGTTTCCGCTGCTGAAATAGTACAGAATGGTTGCGCCCTCGTGGTTAAAGGCAGGATTGATAAACGCGGTGAGTAGCACCATGGGCAAACAGAATTTCAGCAAGAACAGAGCGCTCTTTTTGCCCTCGACACTTACAGCATAGGCAGCAACGCAAAGAAGTGCGACAAGTTGCGCCACGGGGTGCGTAAGAAGCATTGAAAATGCAATGACCAACGCAAAATAGAGCAGATTTACGATGGGATGATAGTTTGCAAAGGAATCTCGCATAAGCTTACCACGATCCTTCACGACCGACGTCCTCACCGAGATCGCAGGTGTATCGCCATTCCACAACCTCGCCGTCGGCAAGCTGATAGCGTGAGCAACCGTAATTAGGATACCAACCGTTCACACGGTACATCCAGCCCGATAGTGCGCCGCAATCAAATTCATATAAATTGTGGATGCCCTCGATATACGCGCTATTGTAAATAGGCGTCCAAGAAAATTCGATATGTATATTATTATCCTTGCATACCCGTTGAAGCACGTCAAACACCGATTCGCCCTCGTAGAGGGTCACGGTGGTGGGGGCTAAAATCACGCCGTTTGACGGCACAAGCTCCAGCTTATCGGGATCAAGCTCGGAAAGATTATTCAAAATGGTAGAGCACTCAATTGAGAATGTGCAGGTGTATGTCTTGCCCTTGTTGACCTCTTGATTTTCGGGCTCAACGGGTAGTGGCTTTCCCACGGGTACGGGATCGGTCAGATATTTGTCCTGATCGATGGCACTTCCGTCGGAATTCGGACGGTTATGATCGGTTGTTGTTTCATTTTCTTCATTAGGGCGAATAACACATTCTCCCACGGCACGGTTTACCGAAATATTCAGAATACTCGTTTTACTTCCGGTAATGGATACCGAGAAAACGGCGGTATCATCCTTGTAGCCGGTCGCGCCCAGCGCCGTCCATTTTTCATTCAGATGGATCGAGAGCAATGCGGGAAAACCAAAATCGGACTTTTCCCCGAAGACGACCTTGATGCCATTCTCTACCTTTTCAAGAGAAATCGAAAGGTTTACATCACGCACATCGGTGATATCACTTCCGAAGACCGTCCATTCATAGTCCCATTCTCCAGATGTTCCCGTAAAGGTAGCAATGGCATTTTCATCCTTGATCTGCGAAAGCATTTCTTTTTTGATGATGCCGTTCTCGGAAATGGAGACGGGCTTTTGAAGATCGACCTTGGCGTAATTACCGCTACAAGCAGAGAGCGACAGAAGAAGCGAAAAAATGATTAAAATTGGTATCAGACGTTTCATTTTCATTCTCCTATCACGATCTTACCGTTTTTCACGGTCAATGTGTTTGTTGTCATAGCAAGGCTCTGCGTTTCATCCGAGGCGGCGAACACGGCATCCTCTACAATGAGGTCGCACACGTCGCCCGCGCGGACACTTCCGCGAAGTCTGAATTTCAGGCGAAGCACAACGTTGTTGTCTTCTGCCAGCAGATCCTTTGAAAATGCATATTTACCGCCCGTCATATCAAGATACATTACGTTGATGCGCCCCGATTCGTTGCAGGCGGCGGTATTATAGCTCCACTCGGGAAGCGTTTGCCCCGAGGTATTGTCACTTTTAATAAATACGTTTCCTTCCTCAATGCCAAGAAATTCAAGGCGTGAGTCATCAAATGCGATACTCATACTCGCGGCGGGATAGATCGCGTCGCCAAACGAGGATACAGTCACGTCAAGCACGAAGGTATCCGTTTCGGATATACTTAATTTTTGAGGGGTTTCTACGGTCAAGGTAGGGGTATCTTTGCTTTGCTCTCCACCGTCTTTTAAAATCAGAAAAATGCAAA
>JBGVFO010000167.1:0-90014 GCA_045121195.1 Eubacteriales bacterium | reverse complement strand
CGTCCTCTTGAGATGGCCCCGGAAAAAGAGATGTTTTTAAACAAAAAAACAGAGAGGCTTTCCTCTCTGTTCTTTTCTCAAATCTATTGTGTAAAATATTTCCCTTGCCAAAGATCCAGCTCATACAGTCGCTTGTCAATATCGTTGATGACCGAAACCTTTTTTCGGCTCCAATCAGGCGCTAAAAGATCCTCCCCCATACCGTCCCCCGTAAGTCGTGCGATAACGGTTTCGGGGGGAAGCAGGGTGAGCGCCTTTACCACAAGGTCGATATAGCGTTCTCGCTCAAGTGGGATATACTCTCCCCTTTCATAAATCTCCGCAAGGCGCGAGGAGCGAAGCACGTGCAAAAGGTGAAGCTTTACCTGGTCGGGACGAAGGGCGGCAAGATCCCTCACCGACTGCATCATCATCCCGTCATCCTCCCCCGGCAAGCCGAGGATCAGATGCACGCAGATCCCGATCTTATCACTCGCCCGCCGAAGCCTTTGATACCCCTCCACGAACGCCTCGTAGGTATGCCCACGATTGATGCGGTTCGCCGTTTCGTCGCTCGTGCTTTGCAATCCAAGTTCTACGGTAAGTACAGTGCGCTCGGCAAGCTCTGCTAAATACGCCACCGCGTCATCCGCAAGACAGTCGGCGCGGGTAGCGATATTCAGCCCCACCGCCCCGGGAAGCGCCACGGCTTCCTCAAACAGCTCTCGGAGCCGCGCCGTCGGCGCATAGGTATTGGTATGGGCTTGAAAATACGGAATGCACCGCTCGGTAGACCATTTGCCTGAAAGCTTTTCGCGGGTAATCCGATACTGCTCGGCAACCGAGAGTCCCCTGCCCTCGGCAAAGTCGCCGCTGCCACGCGCGGAGCAATAAATACAACCGCCAACGCCGCATCTGCCGTCAATATTGGGGCAGGTAAAGCCCGCGTCAATGGGAATCTTGGCGCACTTCCCGCCAAAGGTCTGCTTCAAATAGTAGTCGTAGGTATAATACCGCTTATTGGAATCGCTGTTGGGATACGGATTGCTGGTCCGTTGTGTCTGTTTCATATCCTCTCCATAAGAGAAATCCCAAAGGACACACCTTCGGGATCTCACATATTTCGTTATAATTCTCCAAGGAATTTCTCAACTGCCGCCAGCTTGACACAAATGGCAAGCACCTCCATCGCCTTTTGAAGATCCCCGTTGGAGGGATAGGTAGGCGCGATGCGGATATTGCGGTCACGGAGGTCGTTTCCGTAGGGATAGGTGGCACCGACGGTAGTCAGCGTTACGCCTGCCTCCTTGGCAAGACGGTAAGCGCGCTTGGCGCATCCGTCCAGGGTGTAAAGGCTAATGAAATAGCCCCCAAGAGGCTCCGTCCAGGTAGCGGCACCGCTTTCCTTGACCTCGTTTTCGAGAATGTCGAGAACGATCTCGAACTTCGGACGGATCAGATCGGCAAGCTCCATCATGTGCTTGCGGATATTATCCGCGTTCTTGAAATATTTGACGTGACGGATCTGGTTGATCTTATCATAGCCGATGGTCTGCACGCCCATAATGGGCTTGATCTGCGCCATATTGTGGTCGGACGCGGCAAAGATCGCTACACCCGAGCCCGGGAAGGAGATCTTCGAGGTAGATGCGAAATAGAACACTCTGTCCTCGGTACCGTACTTGGCGCAAGCCTCGAAAATATCCATCAGCTCGTCGCGACGGTCGGGATACAGATCGTGAACGGCATACGCGTTGTCCCAGAAAATACGGAAGTCACGGGCGGCGGTCTTCATAGAAGCAAGGCGCTCTACCGTTTCATCCGAATAGGTAATGCCGTCGGGGTTGGAATATTTAGGGCAACACCAGATACCCTTAATAGACGCATCGGCGGCGCAGAGCGCCTCCACAGCCTCCATATCGGGACCCGTTGGGGTCATATCCACCGTGATCATCTCGATACCGAGAGATTGGCAGATGGCAAAATGTCTGTCGTAGCCCGGCGCGGGGCAAAGGAACTTGACCTTCTCTTCCTTTCCCCAGGGACGTCTGCTGCCGAACACGCCGTAAAGAAGGGCGCGGGCAACCGAATCGTACATCAAATTGAGGGACGAGTTACCGGCAACAAATATATTCTTTTCGGGCAGGGATAAAAGCTCGGCAAACAGCTTTTTCGCCTCGGGAACGCCGTCAAGCAGACCGTAATTTCTGTAGTCGATACCGCTTTCCGAACGGCAATCCTCGTTGGCAGAAATGCAGTCCAGCATTCCCACTAAAGAGTCGAGCTGCTCGTTGCCCGGCTTTCCGCGGGACAGATCAAGCGCAAGACCCAGGCTTTTCTTGCTTTCGTACGCCGCAAGCAATACCTTTTTCTGCTCGAGCAGCTGTTCTCTGCTCATTTCCGAATACTTCATGGAGCTCTCCTAATACGTAATGGTTTTACTATTCTTTACAAGACTCCCTTATTGTATCACACATAGAGAGAAAAAGCAAGAACTATTTTCAAATTCTGCAAAAATAACCCTATTTTTTTGCAATTTCCCAAAATTTTCGTGCAATTTCTGCAAGAGAAGCGGAATTTCCTGCATATTTGAGGTGCTTCCAATGCGCCGGAAACAGCTTTTGATAGACGGGCGTGCCGTAGCGGTCATCGATCAGCACTACGATACCGCGATCCTCCTCGCGGCGGATCACGCGCCCTGCCGCCTGCAATACGCTATTCATTCCGGGGAAGGTATAGGCGTAGTCGAAGCCGTTTTCATATCGGTTTTCAAAATAGTCCCGCATCAGATTGCGCTCGCTGGAGAATCCGGGCAGTCCCACGCCCACGATAATGCTTCCAATAAGGCGGCTTCCCGGAAGATCTACACCCTCTGAAAAGCTGCCGCCCAGCACGCAAAAGCCGATGCGCATCTTGCCCTCGTCCTCGCGGAACGCCTCGATAAACGCTTCCCGCTCCCCTCGGGTCATTCCCCTGCTTTGCACGATGGTCTTGACCTTAGGATATTTCTTGGTAAATGCCTCGTGTACCTTCTGCAGATAGCTATAGGACGGGAAATAAGCAATATAGTTGCCCGCCTTGGGCGAAACCGCCGCCGCGATCAACGTGGCGATCTTTCGGCAATTTGCCTCCCGATCCTCGTACCGCGTGCTGACGGTATCCACCGCCGCAAGGCAGAGATTTCCCTGCTCGTAGGGGGACGGAAGCTCCACGCAAACGGCATCCCTTCCTCCACCGAGAACGTCCGAGAAATAGGAGGTTGGTGTGAGGGTAGCGGAAAACAGGATCGACGCGCGACCGCGGCGCATACAACCGTCCAGCACCTCGGAGGGATCCATACAGTTGAGGGATATGGCGATCTCCTCTCCCGAGAGCTCCACGTAGCTCATAAATTTATCATCGTAATAATCGAGAATACAAAGGTATTTGCGAATGGCGGAAAAATAGCCGTCCACAAGATCGTAAAGCGGATGCTCCCTGGCGGCACGAAGCCATTTCGAGAGCGTTTCGCCAAGGCGCGTCACCGAATCCGAGAAGGCTTCAATGCGATTGCGGCTGACGTAATAACCCACCTCTCTTCCCTCGACATCCGTGTGCAGGGAATCTCGGCAAAGGCGGCGCAAGCCGTCAAAGGCGGCTTCCATCGGAGCGACCGCCTCGCGAAGCGTCCTTTCGTCCTCGGGAAGCTGCTCCAAAAAGGTAACCGCATCGACTTTTTTCAGCGTGACCGAATACATGGTTCGGGCGCGCTCTACAAGATTGTGCGCCTCGTCAATGAGGAACACGTACTCGCCAAAGTCCCCCGGCTTCTCAAAATATCGCCGCAAGTAGACCATAGGGTCAAACAGGTAGTTATAATCGCAAATGATAATATCACACAGCTCGGAAAGATCCAGAGAAAGCTCGTAGGGACAGATCCCGTGCTTGGCGGCAACCTGAAGGATCACATCGGAGTAGTAGCCGTTTTGACGCGCCAGCAGCTCGTCGATGGCATCATCCACCCGCTCCGCGTAGCCGCGCAAAAACGAACACGTTCGGGGATTGCAATACTTTCCGCCGCAGTGTCCCGTGGGACACATCTGCTCCTTTGCCGTCAGAATGACCGTTCTAAGGCGAGCGCCTGCCTCAAACAACCGCCCTGCCGCGTTATAGGCTTCCCTTGCGGTAGAGGATTTGGCGGTAAAATAAAAGATCTTATCGCAAAGTCCGCGACCGAAGGCGCGCACCGCGGGATAAAGGGTGGATATGGTCTTTCCGATCCCTGTGGGTGCCTGTGCGAACAGCCGCTTGCCCTGCTTGATCACCGAATAACCCCGATGGATCAGCTCATCCTGTCCGTCGCGGATGTCCCCATAGGGGAAAATGACCTTGGCGGCAGAAGGGCGGATCTCGGTTTCGTGGGTAAGAAGAAGCTTTGCCCGATAGGCAAGGCGGGACAGCAGACCGCCCACGTAAAGCGCAAGGGTGGACGCGTCCAGCCGATAGCTCTCCTGTCGAATCTCCTCCCCCTCCGCGTTCTTGAAAAAGACACAGACGCGAACGGTCTGCAGCTTTTCCCTCAGGCAGAACAAAAAGGCACAGCATTTGATATAAGCAGTATATTCCTCGCTGTTCTTTTTGTTAAAATCCCGTGCCGCTACGGCGCGCACAAAGCCGAAAATGGGGGCGCCGTTTTCGACAAAGACAAGGTCTGCCGCACCGGAAAGCCCGTAGGTAAGCTCACCGCACGGCACCGATTCGCAAAGCAACAAGTCACAGGAAGCATCTTTTTTCAAAATGGAAAGCACGGCAGGAACCGCCTCACGGTCGGTGCGGCGTTTTTCATCCCAAAGGGCTTGCGCCTCACCGCGGCGCAACACAAAGCGGCAGAGCTCCTCCGCCGATACAAGAATTTGCCCCGAGCTGTGATCGTATTTCATGCGGTGCCTCCTTTCCGAGAACGAACGTCTCAATTTCTTCTCCTTATTATAGCACACTCCCGCTTTTTCGTCAATGCACTTGAAAATTTCCAATATTTTAGGGGTTACATTCCCGCGGCAAATGGCTTATAATGATAGCAGATAAAAAATCGAAGGAGGCTACCATGGAACTCATTATGATCAATTCGAGCAAGCTCAAGATCATGCTTTCGGGCGACGATATGAAAAAGTACGATCTTGACACTGACAAGATAGATTATGACACAACGGCAACCAGACGGGCGTTCTGGAGCATCCTTGATGACGCCAAGACCGAAACGGGCTTCAACGCGGCAAGTGATAAGCTATTCATTCAGCTCTATCCCTGCAAAAAGGGCGGCTGTGAAATGTACGTCACCAAAATAGGTGAGCCACGTCTTCCCTCTGCCAAAGAAAATCTGCAGATCGTGCCGACGGACACCCATTACGGCGGACACATGCGCATGGAAGCCTATGCGTTTTCCGATATGGAGTCGATGCTCTGCGTTTGCCGCCGTCTGCTCACCCTCGGCTATGAGGGGGAGAGCTATGCCTACCGTGACAGTCGGGGGCAGTTTTTTCTTCTTTTGTACCGATACACCTATGGCGCGTATGCCTATCTCGACGAATATTCCTTTATCTCGGAATACGGTTGGTCGGAAAACGTGGGACAGATCAAGCTTTACATAAGCGAGCACGCCACCTGTATCCGCGCTCACGACGCGGTGGAGCAGTTGGGAGTCCTCTAAAATACGCTCCGCCCCTTGCATTTCTCCTTGCTTTGTGATACAATAGCATTGTAAAATGCAAAAAGGACGGATGCCCTATGGAAAACTTAAATCAGCTTTACGAAGCCTGTGTGAATTGTCACGCCTGTCCCCTCGGCGAAACGCGAACCAACTGCGTGTTCGGCGTGGGAAATCCCAACGCGGATCTGATGTTCGTTGGAGAAGCCCCCGGCGAGCAGGAGGATCTTTCGGGCACCCCTTTTGTGGGACGCGCGGGACAGCTGCTTGATAAATTTTTGTATGCCGTAGATATTCCCCGTGAGGACGTCTACATTGCCAACATTCTCAAATGTCGCCCGCCCAAGAATCGCGATCCCCTGCCCGCCGAGGAGGATGCCTGCATCGGCTATCTTCGGGAACAGGTACGGCTGATCCGCCCCAAGATCATTGTTTGCCTTGGACGCATCTCGGCGATGCGCCTCATCAAGCCAGATTTCAAGATCACCAAGGAGCACGGACAGTGGTTTGAGAAGGGGCAGTTCCTGATGACCGCCGTTTATCACCCCGCCCTGCTTCTCCGCGACCCACGTCGCAAGGAGGAAATGCTCGTCGATATGAAGGCGATCAAGGAAAAATTGGATTCGCTTACATAAAAAACAAACGATAGCAAAACCCCGACGATTTTCTGTCGGGGTTTGCTTTATATTTGAATTTCACATTTATCTTACAAATGCGAAGGCGAAGTCCCTACTCTTCTGCGTATAATTCGTCATAGTACCAACGAGTCGGGTTTTCATAGATATACCGCAGGTGTTCCTCATAATCCTTTCGGTTTCGGATGATGTGATCGTTAAAATGGCGTTGCCAAATGTTGCAACCGTATTCTTTGTTACAAAACCGTTTAAATGTCGATACAAATTGTGACACCACCGAATGTTGTCTTGTAGGGGGCGACGTCCTCGACGCCCCGTCTTCCGATACAAACAACATAATATGTATATGATTGGGCATAATTACATATTTATCGACCTTTATATTATCATAAAAATCGTTTAACTGATTTATATATTTATCCGCAATCTTTCCACATAGCAATAATTCTGTACTTTTCGGGGCGTCGAGGACGTCGCCCCCTACAATATGAGATAAAATCTGACGTCTGTTTTCAGTACATATCGTTATGAAATATGCGCCAGAAGAATTATAATCAAAATCTCTTAGCCGCGTAGGTTTCCGTTTCGGCAATTCGTTTTCCATTTTTCATCACCCATCCCATTATACCACAAAATCGGCAGAGGAACAACACCTCTGCCGATTTTTGTTTTGTAACGAGAGCAAGTCCTCCCCCACGGTCTTGTCCTTTTTCTCTCTTTATTCACACAAAAATAAAGCCCCGCGCGAGGCGGGGCAAAGCGAAATATTATAAATCGTACAATGCTTTGAAATCTTCACGTTCCCGCAGAACATCAAATGCTTTCCATGTAAGATATTCCTTAAAATCCTCTGTCAAAGTAGTCGTTCCACTTACTGACATATCATTTCCGTCAAATTTCAATTTGTTCAGTATAGGGCAGGTATAGGGGAGAGCCTTCTTTTTTGCTTGCGTCAGCACACCCTCATACAAAACCGCATATTGATGTGATTTTTTCAAAGCGTCGATTGCCTCGTCAAGCCGTCCTTCGCGGGTAAGACACATTGCCTGCCATATGTGATTGTGCATTAGCGTATCGTTGTGGTACAAATAATTGCCGTCCGAAATAACAGTTTTAATAATCGCCTCGGCGGCTTTTATTGAAGGAAGATCGTGTTTTCCAAACTCCAAATACCCAATCAATTTATCCATATATCTGCGGATAAGTTTTTGCCTGTGTTCCTCTTTTTCCTCACCAACAAGACACCACATCAGCAGTTCGTCGGAGTGCGGATGCTGCTTCGCGTACATCGCCGCCTCGCCCCGACTTCCAATATCGGGTAACACCATCACAATTCCATATATGGCATCGTTTTTGATTTCCGTGTCCGAGCAATCCTGAATAATCATCTCATAGTATTTGACAGCGTTTTGATAATGCTCGTTCTGCTCTGCGGAGTTTTTTTCACAGTTATGAATGGCATAAGAAGCCTCGGAATCGGCAAGCCACATCAAAAACTCAAAGTCTCCGGGGTATTCCGACACAGCGATTTTTGAGATATCATACCGTTTTTCCGTGTCTCCGGTATTCCAAGTTCCTTCCCACAAATGGCGCAATTCTTCCCGCCGTTCATCCTCGTTGTTTACAAGCCCGAAAAGCTCATCGGTAGTCACGTCAAGCAACCGCGCCAACGGAACGATCATGGAAAGATCCGGCGATGCTACGCCCGTTTCCCATTTGGAAACCGCCTGAAAAGACACATTCAGATATTCCGCGAGCTTTTCTTGTGTCATATCCTTCTCTTTTCGCAATTCTTTTATCTTCATGCCTATATGCGTCATATCGTTTCTCCTTTGAAAAAGATAAGCGAGCTCTGCTTTCAATATCATTATATCACAAAATCAAAATGAATCAATAACTTGCTTTTTGACCGCAATTCCACCGATATTCGAGTTTCTCTATATAAAAATGGCGTACCGCTTCACCGTCGGCACGCCAATCTTATATTCTTTTTATGATGCGTCGGATTCCTTCGAAACATCCCGCTTTTTTACGCGGAAGAAAAGTGCCTTGAATGCCTGCCAAGAAAACGGAATCACAGGATACAGATAGCTCCGCTTGCCGTTGACGGTCTTATTGGAGGCAATCAGAAGGATGACCGCCGCAACGCCGATGACGAAGCCCCAGACGTTAAATATCGCCGTAAATATCAGTAGCAGGATCCGCAAGAATTTGAAGGCGTAGCCAAGCTCATAGTTTCGTTGTGAAAAATTGGCGATGGAAACGAACGCCATATACAGGATCACCTCGGGGATCAGCCAGCCGATGCCGATGGCGAAATCGCCAAGGATCAATCCGCCCACCACCGAAAGCGAGTTGGAAAGCATATCGGGGGTATTCATGGACGCCATCCGCAGACCGTCGATCACGAACTCGGTGAGAAGCAATTGGGCGAGAATCGGGATCTTCCCCGTGGTTTCGGGAAGGGTAAACGCCAAAAAATCGGGAACCAGTTGGGGATTTTTCACCAAAAGGAACCAAACCGGGGTCATAAAAAGGGTCAACCACATAATGACCTGCCGCACCAAGCGAAGAAAGGTACCGGTAAGGGGTGGAAAATAATAATCGTTAGTTTCCTGCATAAAGTCAAAGATACTTGTGGGCAGGATCATCACCTCGGGAGAATTGTCCACAAGGATCATAACGCTTCCCTCAAGAAGCTGTGCTGCCGCGGCGTCGGGGCGCTCTGTGGTGCGGATCTTGGGAAAGGGATTGTACCACCGACTGCGGATCAGACATTCGCTAAGAGATTGATGCCCCATAGGTAGTGCCTCGGTCTTGATTGCGGTCAGCTTTTTTTCAATATGATCCACAAACGCGCCGTCCGCGCGGTCGCTCATATAGCAAAGCACCACGTCGGTTCTTGATTTTTCACCGACCGTGATATACTTCATCGTCAACGAGGTATCCCGAATACGTCTTCGGATCAGGGCGGTATTAAAGATCAAGGTTTCTACAAAGCCGTCTCTCGCGCCTAGCATCACGCGGTCATTCTGCGGCTCGGAGGTTTCTCTTGCGGGATAGGTTCGCGCGTCGATGAGGATCGCACGGTCGCCAAAGCTGCTTCCAAGCATCACCACGGCGCCCGAAAGCATCATCTGCGTCAGCGTGTCCACCGACTCACAAAGCTCGGTCTCCACGTAAGGCACGTGAGCGTCAAGGAAGGTCTGCGCCGCGTCCGCGCCCTCGCCCAGCTTCCCAACCGACAGAAAATAGATCATCATCTTCTGCATCACGGCGTCCTTCACAAATCCGTCTATATAATAAAAGGTCAGTTCATCCCGACCCATAGCAAGAGGCTTTTTGATAATATCAAAATTCTCCTTTACGCGAAGCAATCGGTCAAGGAGCTCCACGTTTTTTCGGTAATCCTTTGATAATCGGTTCATTTTTGCAACCGTTCCTTTTTGTTTTTATCAATGTTATTGTTTGCAAAAAAGTGACGGCTATGCCGATTTCGCCAAAAAAAACAGACCGCACACCGAAACAATATCGATGTGCGATCTGCTATGAATGCAAATTATGTAAACGATGTTCGATTATTTTGCCTTCTTCTTCAGAGAAACAAGCGTAGCACCGCCGATTGCAAGAGCAGCAACCAGAGCAATTACAACGTATACGATGGTCATATCAGCGGTATAAGGAACACCGTTGAAGCTCATATAGCCAATATCAGCAACGTTCCACTCACCTGCGCCGTTCGCTGCGCTGGTAATCATGAAACGGTCGCCGCCCTGATCGGTCCAGTCATTGATCATGAAGTTGATACCGATTCTCTCGCCTACGTTAACGCCCTCGGGAAGCTCAATTCTGAACTCACAGTTGTAGCCGGTTCCGTCAGCTCTTACCTTTGCGGCACCGTTCAGCCAGGTTACAGGAGCGGTTCCACCGTCCTCAACAGAACCGAACATGGACTCTCCGGTCTGACCAAGTCTTGCGGAAATGTAGCCCTCGTGAGAAAGACGGCACTGGTAGGGAGTCTTGTTGGCAATATCAATGCCTCCATTTTCCCATTCAACCAGAAGCTCAACGCTGTCTTCTCTGAAAGATGCATTCAGCGCGTCGGATGCGTGGGTATTCAAGGTGGTATCGTTTACCTCAACCAGAGCCCAAATGTACTGGGAGTCATATACAACGTACGCCGTTCCGGTTACGTTGGTGGTCTTGCCGGCAGGGCCGCCGTGCAGAGTAGCGATGCTGATGGGAGTAGCCGCGTCATACAGCTCATCCTTATCACCGTCAAGACGGATCACTTTTCTCTCAACCTGTGCGATCTCACCGTAATTTTCAAAGGCGAGATAATTCTTCTCTGCTGCGCTTACGCCGACAGCAAGAAGAGCCGCAAGCATAACAACAACGAGAAGGCAACTGAAAATCTTTTTCATAATCGTTCTCCTTACAAAATTTGTTCGCGCGATTCTGCGCGGTCATTTGCAAGTGTCCGTCGAACTTCAACAGACCCCGCAATAATACATTAGAATTGTATCACAAAGTCCGGTTCTTGTCAATATATTTCTTTTATTTTTGTGCCATTTACCAAACCAATCGTTCTCGGTTTGTATAAATTGCCAGTGACATAAAAAAGAAAAAAGAGGATGAAAATACATCCTCTTTCTTCATCGGGCAATCAGTTGCCGCCGCCTACAAAATCGTCCCAAGAAATCTCGGAGATCGTATTGGTAGCGTCGTTCTGCGAGTGGAGACTCAGCATACGGCTCGACGTGATAATATCCTTCGCCTCGATTACAAGCGTTTCAGCCTTAGGTGCGGTATATACCTTTTTCATCGTGTCATCCTCCGATAAATATTGTTCCAAAATACACCAGTATTATATCATATCTAAATTTCTTTGTCAACACTTTTCTTAAAAATTTTTTTAATTTAATCAATGTCTTCAAAGACCTGCTCGGGCGGCAGCTCCAGCACCTCGGGATTCTCTACGAAACGGCGCATCATCTTGAAGGCAGACGCATAGTAGTAGCCGTCGCAGATACGTTCATCGGTCACGACCTTAATGTCAATATACCGACGCTTGCTCACGTTTCCATCCTTGTCAAGAGCGATAGCACTTCTCTTCGCGCCGTAAGCCACGAATATCGGAAGATTTCCAAAATCGTAAAGATGGTGATAGATCGGCTTAATGCCAAGGGAGCCCATACTTGTGATGATCAGCGAGCCGTGGAACGGGCTGACCTCAAGAAGCTTCTTGGGAAGCCATCCGAAATAATCCAAAAACGACAGGAACTTCACGGTAAAGCGAAGCAGAAGTCCGGGAATAAACAGCAACAGACGATTGACCTTATCAAAGGAATTGCTCTCGCCCTCTTTGTTGTTCTCCTCAACCACCGCGTTGAATTTCTCATACACCTGATCAATGGTCTCGTCAGGCGAAAAATGGACCTTGATGCAGGTATCGTCAGACTCAAGGGACATATTCCGCTTGATGGTCATAACCACGGTAATATCGTTTCTGGAATAGGCTCTCTGTCCGCTGATAAAGCGGTTGATGCCGGGACGTTGGGAAACCGTTCTGATGTAAGCCGCAAGAAATACGTGGAGAAATCCAAAATGCGTATATCCCTGCTTGACCTTCTTTCGGCAGTAAGCATCCACCTTGGTGACGTCAAAGCTGTCCGAATAGGTATTGACCGCGTCATAGCGGTGCTCCATGATGTACGGCGTAAATTTCAGCATCGGGCTTGTGGTGCGAAGCCTGCGACCGTCGGGGCGATCACCCCATCTGCGACGACGCTTTTTAGGGGACTTGGATGCCGCGGGCATTTCCTTCGGTGCCTCTTTCTCTACCACGGGGGCTTGCTTTTCAAGCTGCTCGGTGTTCATAAGGGTTCCTCCCGTAAAATGTCGATTTGTCTTGTTTCAAAAGATAAATACAAAACAATTTTATCATATTTTTTAAGAAATTGCAACAGATCGCTCAAAAATCTTGCTTTTTTTTTCGTTTTGTGGTACCATTAGAAAAAAAGCAGGTATCGGATGCCTGCCCCAAAACGGAGAAACTGATAATGAAGCACGTGGATATATACACCGACGGCGCCTGCCGCGGGAACCCCGGAAAAGGGGGCTGGGGCGCCATTCTCGTCTATGGAAAGCATGAAAAGGAAATGAGCGGAGGCGAGCGCGAGACCACCAACAACCGCATGGAGCTGACCGCCGCCATCAAGGCACTGGAGGCACTCAAGGAGCCCTGCGAGATCACCCTGTATTCCGACTCCAAGTACATGATCGATTCTATCGTGAACGGCTGGGCAGAGAGCTGGCGCAAGCGGGGCTGGAAGAAGGCGGACAAGTCCCCTGCCCTCAACCCCGACCTGTGGGAGACCCTCTTGGAGCTACTCGCCGTCCACAAGGTGGAGTTTATCTGGGTGCGCGGTCATAACGGTCACGCCTATAACGAACGGTGTGACACCCTTGCCACCACCTTCGCCGACAGTCTATCATAAAAAAGGAGATGCATCAGCATCTCCTTTTTCTTTCGTTACATACCGAGAACGGCGGCGCCGACGATACCCGCGTCGTTGCCAAGCTCCGCAATACGAACCTTGGTTCCGGGAACCACGCCGTGACCGTACTCCTCGGAACGGATCTTGGTTACCAGCGCGTCAACCAGCCACTGTCCCTCACCCGAAACGCCTCCGCCGATGGAGATCATCTCGGGCTGAAAGATATTCACGATGTTGACAAGTCCCGTTCCAAGGTAGGACAGGTACATTTCGACAACTTCCTTGCCTGCCTCGTCGCCTGCTCTCATCGCATCGAACGCGGTGCGTCCCGAAATGCGGGGCGCGTCTGCCATGATCGTCTTTCTTTTGCGAGCGCGGCACTCCTCAAGCTTCTCGTTCGTCATCTTGATCAGAGCCGTCGCAGAGCTATACGCCTCCCAGCAACCCTTACGGCCGCAGGAGCACTGTCTGCCCTCGTGCTCGATTACGATATGCCCCAGCTCGGCGCCTGCGTAGTTGAAGCCGGAATAGACCTTGCCGTCAATGATGATACCACCGCCCACACCGGTACCGAGGGTGATCATAACCGAGCTGCGGGTGCCCTTTGCGGCACCGGCAACTGCCTCGCCAAGAGCGGCGGCGTTGGCGTCGTTTTCAATATAAACGGGCTTGCCCTCGAAACGCTCAGACAGCATCGAGGCAATGGGAAAATTGATAAAGGGCAAATTGTTGGCATATTCTACCACGCCCGTATCGTGATTGGCAATACCGGGGCTGGCGATTCCTACGGAAATCACCTCGGAAAGCTCCACCTTCGCCTCCTCGCAAAGGGCGCGGCAAAGCTTTGCCATATCTGCCACGATCAGCTCGGGCGCGCGATCGGCTCCCGTAGGAACGCTCTTTTTACGAACGATCTTATAGCTTTCATCAACAAGTCCTGCGGCGATATTCGTGCCGCCGAGATCAACACCAATTCTATACATATCAATAGGCTCCTTGAATTTTTATCATTTATACTATTATACTGAAATATTGGCAATAAGTCAAGCGCTCTTTGAAATTTCTGCTTCCCGACCTTAAATATTTCGGTACGGAATGCAGGACACCGAAATGTCAAACTGTCCGCCCACAAGCTCCCGCAAAAAGCGCAAGCCGTTTTGTGCCACCACGGGATTGACCGCGGGAGAGATGGTGATCCGCTCACACATGCCGGTATCAAACTCAAGGTCGATACACGGAATCATAATGGCGTTCAGCACACGGCTCTTGATGGGATACCGATTCTCCGACTTACAGCACTTATATACGAATCGGAACTCCTCCTCGTTCGCAAAGGAGGGATGCTTGAAAAAGCCCGCCACGATGGAGATATATTCCTCAAAGCAGTTGGCGATGCGTTCTGCCCTGTCCTCTTCTCCCTCCAGAATGCCGTACAGCGTATACAGGGAGGAAAGGATCTTCCGCACGATCGATTTCTGGGTCTCAATGTCGTAAATAACACAGCCCTGAAAGATCGGCACGCCGTTCTTTTCCTGAAGATTTTTCCGCAGATCGTCACAGTTGAACTGGATACTGTAGCCGTCCGCCTCGTTCATCTTGGCGTAGTTGCTCCAAAGGGGCAGACAGTCGCCGTTGAAGGAGAAGGAGGCTACGAAATAGTCCTCTGCCTTGGGATACTCGGTGGATTTGCGAAGTGCGTCGTGAATATCACTGATCTCCTTCATATAGCCGGTAAAATCCGGATCGTACTCCGCGCTGTTCAGCGCTTCCTTAACGAGCCCGTACACGTAAGTGAATTCGCTCATATCGTTAAGGAAGTCCCAGCGAGTGAATCGAAGCGTACCGTTGACGAAAATAGCGTTGACCGCCACGCCGCGGGTGTAATGATGGATCGTGGCGTTGGTTCCGGGGCTTTGCACGTTTCGGAACAGAAATTCCGAGGTGGCTTGATATTCCCGTTCAAACGCCTCTTGATACTGTTTCATAGCTGTCCTCCCATAGATTCATAGGTTTCCTCAAAGAATCGGCTTTCATAGCCGTTTTCCGAAAGATACGAAAAGGCTTGGTAAAGCTTTTCCTCAAATTCGGGCTGGTAACGAGGATAGTCGGAATAAAAATATTGCTCATGGATCATAACCTTGATAAGGTGCCGTCCCATAAGCGCCGACAGGCGCCGAAGGATCTCGTCCTTGCCAAAGCCATTCAGGATAATATCAATGCCCGCGTAGGCGATGCCGCCCGAGATCACCGTTTCGCCCGCGCGCAGGCGCGTGCGCTCTTCGTCGGTGCTTTGATAGGAACGATTCGGTTGCTGATCCTCTCCGTAGAGTCCCAGTAAGCCGACGATACCGTGATCCCGAAGGGCGGCAATGCCCTCGTCCGTCGCAAGGCAATAGTGCACCGTCGTTGTCCTCGCAAGGCTTTCCGCACCCGCAAATCGCAGGATCTCGCGGTGAACCGCTCCGCAATCAGCAAAGACCTCGTCATAGCCCGCCTTCTCGTACGGGCGTGCGCTCTCACACCGCGAGTGGAAGGAAAGCTTCAGCCAATGGGCGTTTGCCGCCCATTCGTCACGATAGCGGTCGGTCATCTCCGATAGATCGAAATCGGGACATTGATAAAACAGATTCAGTTGAACGTGAAGTCCGAATTGCTTGTGTAGCCTCTTGTACATAGCAAGATAAGGATGATCAAACAGACTGTTCGGACGCCGCTCGTTGATTTCCTTCAAGAAGCGGATGTTGTCGTCAACCGTATAGCAAAACCACTTCATTCAGATATTCCTCTTAAAATTTCCAAACACTTCATTTACCTTCTGGAAGCTGGCAAAGGTATCGGGATAGCTCTTGATGATCTTCATCATTTCGCCGATCTGCCGTTTGTTGATAATGCAGACCAGCATATATTTGTCGGTGTCGGAATACATACCGTGCACGCGGATCTCGGTGACGCCGTGACGAAGCGTTTGCATCAATTCCTTTGATAGCTCGTTCGGGTGCGTCGTGACGATCTCAAATTTGTAGCCGTTCTTGATACCGCTGAGTCCCCGATCCACGATGATATTGGCAATAAACAGATTGAGCAATGTACAGATAACGGGGGTAATCCGCATTCCGTACACGAAAAAGGCGATGAATACCACAGAGGCATCCATAATAAAGGACACATAGGC
The DNA here is from genome assembly GCA_045121195.1 of Eubacteriales bacterium. Classification (GTDB taxonomy): domain Bacteria; phylum Bacillota; class Clostridia; order Oscillospirales; family CAG-272; genus RGIG8775. Next base: position 74,045 of record JBGVFO010000167.1, on the reverse strand, counting down.
AATGTTCATTTCGGGCCTTGCTTTTTTCAGCATCGCCGAGATCCCGTAGGTACCGCCGCTGGCACCGAAATGCTTGAGCATAATGGAAAAGCCAAAGCCCGAGATCACGCCCGTCGCAATGCAAGCAAACACCACGTTGAAGTCCTCCGCATTATTTGCCGCGCTGTACGCACGGACGCCGAGCGCTTCCCAAAACTGCGGCATAAAGGATTGCACGCACAGGTAAAGGCTGAGCATTACGCCGAGCTTTCTATCAACAATAGCGCTCACAAGCACGAAGATCGGCAGATTGAATGCAATCATCAAAGCCGACCAGCTCACCTTCCCCGCCAACAGATGATGGGTGATGGTTGCCAAGCCGCCCACGCCTCCCGGGGCAAAGCCGTTGCTGTTCTGGAAGATGTAGTACGCCGTACCAACGATAACGCCCGCCACAAGGGCGCACAGGACGTCGATCATCAGAGTTTTCAAGGTGTTTTTTGTATTCATTTGCTTCTCCAACCGATATTCAAAAAATCTCCTGATCGGGGGCGAGTGTCATTGCCACGTGCGGAACGCCCTCCTCCAAAAATTCCTCCGAGGTAACGGAAAAGCCCAGCCTTTCGTAAAAGCCCTGCGCGTGCTTTTGGGAATGAAGCGTAATAACGTCGCCGTTCAGCAGTGCTCGGATCTTAGGAAGCGCTTCCTTCATCAAGCGCGTGCCCAAGCCAATTCCGTGGGGGATCGAAAGGACTCTGCCGATCCGAACGGTGCCGTCCTCGGCACGGTACGCCCGAAGATATGCCGCCACTCTGCCGTCCTGCTCGAAAAAGCAGTGCAGGCTTTGGTAGTCCACGCCGTCAAGGTCCTGACAGATGATCCTCTGCTCCAGCAGAAAGACCTCTGTCCGCGCCCGAGCGATCTCATACACCTCGCGCGCCGTCAGCTCGTCAAATCGTTTGATCTTCAGCTCCATAGTTGCCTCTCCTTATCTCTGCCTTAACAGCGACACAAGCTCTGTGGGGATCGCAAGGTCCCCCTTGCCCGTTCCCATAGCAACGCCGGGCTTCCGTCCGCCGTGGAAATCACTGCCGCCGCTCTGCTTGATGCCGAATTCCGCGGCGATCTCCTTGGCTTTTTCCGTGGTTTCCGCATCGTATGCGGAATACAGAGTTTCCATACCGTCAAGTCCGTACTTCACCGCCTCGGCAAGAAAAACGCGAAGCTCGTCCTCCTCAAGATTGAGAAAGGGATGCGCCAGCACGGCGACGGCGCCGATGGACTTCAAAAACGCAATGGTTTCAAATACAGGCAACCGACGGGGCTGCTTGTAAAAGCCCCCGTCCTTGGACAAGACCGTCCGAAACGCCTCCGCGATGGACGGCGTATAGCCCTTTTCGGTCAGCACCTCCCCCACGTGGGAACGGTTGAACGTGCCGTCGGGAAGCCGCGCCGCTACCTCCTCGTAGGTGATGTCGTATCCTGCCTCGGAAAGGGCGCGGATCAGATCGACGTTGCTCCGCTCCTTATGTTCGGCGAGGGGCTTCATTCTCTCGGTGATCACGCCGTAATATTGTTTTTCAATAAATAAGCCTAAAATGTGTAGCTCGGTCTCACCGTACTCGGTAGAGATCTCAATGCCCGGGATCGCCTCAACGGACGAGCCTTCGGCAGCCGCCAAAAAGGACGGCAGTCCCATCACGGTGTTGTGGTCGGTCAGCGCAATAGCAGACAGACCGATTCGCTCCGCCTCGGCAATCAGCTCCTCGGGAGTGAAGGTGCCGTCGGAATGACAGGAATGGGTGTGAAGGTCGCAATATCCTTGTTTCATCTCTCTCTCCTTACCAAATCAACGGAAGCAAGCGGTATTTGACCTTCTCCCGATACGCGCGGTAGCCCGCAAGTCCCTCGCAAAGCACCTTTTCCTCGTTTAGGATGCGGATCACGGTGACGACGGGATAAAGGGCAAAGGGAATCAGCCCCCGAAAGGAGCCGAGAATCAGCGGCAGGGGCAAAAACATAAAGAGGGTGGCAAGATACATAGGGTGCCTTACGATGCCGTAAAGCCCCGTTTCGATCACCTTTTGCCCCTCCTGCACCTCCACGGTGCGGGAAAGATAGGCGTTTTCGCGCATCACCTCAGCATACATAGCGTATCCCACAAGAAAAGCCACCGACGCGACGATCACGCACCAAGAGGGCACCTGCGACCAGCCGAAGCGGAAATCCAGCGCGGAAACGATAAAGCCCGCGGGAAACATCAGCCCCGAAAGGGCGATGACACCCTTCTGCGCCGCTTCCTTTTCCTTATTGTCAAGACGCTTCCGAAGAAGATCGGGCGCGCGAAGGAAAAGAACGATTCCCATAATGAGCATAGGAACAAATAAAAGTCCGATAAACAGCCAAGCGTTGGGATACGAGAAGGTCCACGCGGGCAAAAACAGCAACAGACCGATCAGAATCAGCCCTGCCAAAAATTTTATCAGCCCATTTGCCAAAAGCTTCATTTCCTTCCCTCTCCTTCCGTTTATTTCAAGGTCTTGATATATCTCACGTCACAGGCAAAATGCTCGGTGGGAATGATCGGCTCGTAGGTGCGAACGAAGCCGTATTTTTCGTAAAATTTTTGTGCCGCGATCATGTTGGGCAGGGTCTCGAGAAAACAGCGGTCGTAGTACCGCGCCGCATAAGCAAGCGCCATCTCCATCAGCCGATGGGACAGTCCCGTTCCGCGCACGGCGGGCAGGCAGTACATTTTCTGTAGCTCGCAGAGCCCCTCGGGAAAGCCTCTGCCGCCGATGCCGACGCCGCCGACGATGTTTCCGTCCCCGTCCTCCGCCACGAAATACCGATTGCCCTCGGTGTTGTAGATCTCGGAAAACCGCCCAAGATCGGGATCCGCCCACGCGGTACCCTCGTGATTGGCGCCAAACTCAATGAGGCAGGTGCGGATGACCGACTCCACCTGCTTATTATCCTTATGTTCGATTTCTCTGATTATGTAGTTCACAACGGTTCCTTAAAAGATCCCCTTATTGTATTTTTTAATAGCAAGAAGACTGATCGCCGCCCCTACGGCAATGCCGACAAAAAGGAGTGCGGCACCAACAAGGACAAGGACCTTCTTGTCAAGGGTTTCACCGAGAAAGGCGATCACGCCGTAGATCAGCACGGAAGCGCCGCAAATCAGCGTGCCCAGCCCCACGCGCTTGCCGAAGGGCTTGCGATCCTCCTCGGTCACGCGGTGTCTGTGATACGAGTGGAGGGACGATATATTCCCCGTCATATTCAAGATGCCGAATACCATGATCAAAATGCCGATGGGCAGGGTGGCGAATAGAGATACCATGATTTTCTCCTTGTCTTGTATTTATATCACTCTCGTTATACAGCGCTGCGTCAAGAAAGCTCGATTCCTACAACGCCGTATTGCTTCTGCTCTTCCACAGAATAATACCGCTCCATATCGGACGGGTGCGCCTTGTCAACGTCTTCAATCGTGTATCCGCATTGCAGAAGCGACAACGATCCGTATAATTCCGCAAAGCTATCAAAGCGGTGCAGCTTCACAACGGTTTTGCCGAGGGTCTCCCCCGTCACCGTATTGGTAAAAACGATCCTGTCGCCTACCTTGATCCTCTGCCGATTCTCGTCGAACAAGCGAAGCTCAACGGTTTTTTGTCCGTTCTTGACCATTTCAAAGGGCGCGGGATTCAGTTTCATAGGGTGAACGGCACCTTGCCGATGCAAACAGGTTACTGATTCAACGTGTCCAGTACGGGGAAACATATCCACGGGCGTGACCTCGCCGATGGCGTAGCCGCGAGCGCGGAACAGGGCGCAGTCGCGCGCCAGGGTATCGGGGTCGCAGGACACGTAGACGATCTTCTTCATCTGCTTGTCCGCAAGATAGTCGATAAGAGCCTTATCAAGTCCCTTTCGGGGCGGATCCACCACCACCGTGGTCTTCTCGGGATCGCCGCAAAGGGCAAGGGCGGAATCTACCAGCTTTGCCGCGTCCCCCGCGTCGCCGCAAAGGAAGTCGGCGTTTGCAAGTCCGTTCAGGGTGGCGTTTTCCTTGGCGCAGTCCACCGCCGCCTGCACGATCTCCACGCCCACAAGGCGGGTTCCGGGCGACGCCATACTGATACCGATGGTACCGATGCCGCAATACAGATCAAGCAGAGTTTCCCCTTCCTTGAGGGCGGCGTGCTTCTTCGCGATGCCGTAGAGCAGCTCCGCGCCGTCGTGATTGACCTGATAGAAGGACGCGGGCGAGATACGGAACTGCTTTCCGCAAAGCACGTCCTCGATATAGCCGTTGCCGCGCAGGGTGCGGTATTCCCTGCCCAGCACTACGTTGGTATTCTTGGTGTTGGTGTTGAGCATCACGCTCTTGACGCGTGGGAATCTCGCCGCAAGCTCGGCGGCAAAGGCATCCTCATCGGGAAGGGATTTTCCGTTCACCACAAGGCAGACCATGATCTCCCCCGTCTGCTTCCCTTCTCTTATGTACAGGTGACGGAGAAGTCCCCGTCCCGTTTCTTCCTCATAAACGCTCCAGCCGCGTCCATCCGCAAAATCGCAGACGAAGCGACAAATTTCGCCAAAGAGATCGGGCTGAAGGGCGCAATCGGTCGAGGGAATGACCTTGTGGGTCTTGCCCGCGTAAAAGCCGACGGTCACCTTGCCGCCTGCCGTGCCAAAGGGGTACTGTGCCTTATTGCGGTAGCGGCTCTCGTTGTCCGCCGTTTGGGTATCCGCAACCGTCACGTCGGCAAGCCCTGCCTTGCGAAAGGCGTTTTTCACGTAGTCCCGCTTTGTGGCAAGCTCGTGGGCGTAGGTCACGTGACGGTACACGCATCCGCCGCACGCCTCGGGGGCATCGCAAAAGTTCTCCTCGGTGCGATAGGGCGACGGCGTGATCACCTTCTCAAGGCGTCCCACGCAGTAGCTTTTATTGACCTTGATGATCTTCGCCTCCACACGGTCGCCGCTGACGGCGCCCTTGACGAAAAAGACCATGCCGTCGAGCTTGCCTACGCCACATCCCAGGTTGTTGAGCTCGGTAATGTCCAGCGTGACCGTCTGATTCTTAGCGAACATAGTATTCCTTTCCGTTATCAAGGCAAAGGCAACCGAGGGTGCCGTTCTTATCCGAGCCGCAATCCATAAAGATGGTGCCGTTTCCGTAATAGATCATATCGGGGTCGGCGTCGGGTAGCTCGTTGGTGTGAATATGACCCGCGATGACGGTTTTGTCCTCATAGTATTCCTTCTCGGGATCAAGACTCTCGTAAATAAGATCCGCGGGGGAAAGATCGTCGAGAACCGTGTCCTCGGTAAAGTTGCGGATGCCCGCGTGAACAAGGATATAGTCGGTGTCCTTGACCGTGATCTCCTCAAACAGCGCCATATCGGAAAGATAGTCAAGAACCCCCTCTCTCATATCGGCGTCAAGGGCACGGAAGCCCTCGAGGGTCGCGGCACCGCCGTCATTCACCCATTCCTTCATGGAGGCGGCAAAGGCGGGATCGGGTGCCGCGCCGCTCTCCAGCATCTTGGCAAAGCCCGAAAGCATACGGAGCGCCTCAAAATCGTGGTCGCCTACGATGGCGTACACGTTCGCCCGCATACTGACGTCGCACAAAAGCTCCATAGACTCGGAGCCGTAGTCCACAAGATCCCCTACAATATAAAGCAGATCGTCGTCGGTAAAGTTTATCTCCTTCAGCATTTGCTTAAACGCGCTGTAGTTTCCGTGAATATCAGACATAACGTAGGTCATAGTATATCCTCCTGTTTTCTCTCTTGAGTATTGACCGAAAAAGCCGTCGGTAACGGGAAAATTTCTCTCTTTTTATTATACCGCGCGAGCGCCGTATTGTCAAGTTTTGAATACAAAAAAAGGCCGTTGCTCTCGCAACAGCCTTTGGCTTTTTTTATTCACCTTTCGCGGTGGAGGTAAGCTTTTTCAGCCGCTCGGCAAGCTCGTCTACGTATACGTCGTCGGACGCGGGCAGGTACAGCTTCTTTCCACCGTCAAATACGATCACAAGATGACAGGGCTTCACGGAAAAGATCCTTTTTCCGCAGGGCAGCTCCTTGCTCTCACGGAGAACAGCAACCTCCTCTACGGATGCAAAGGGGATCTCAAGAGTCTCCTCCTCGCAAACGTCGGAAACCAAGGAAAAGGTTCTCGTTTTCGCGTAAAAGGCATCGGTCAGCAAAAATACGCGTCCTACGCGATATTCGGAGGAGCAGATGCTTCCGTTCTTCATCTTTTTCAAGAGCAATCCCTCGGAAAGCACGAAGCCGGAAAACTCCAGGATCTCAGGCTTTGCAGGGACTCTGGTATAGAAATAGCGCTCCTTCTCCACCTCGGGAAATTCGATTCCCTCGGAGCGCCGCTTGATCTCCGCTACGATCTCTTCCTCGGTAGAGCGTCCGATGTTGCCGAGCAGGAAAACGATAACACCTGCTGTAAGAATGGCGCCGCCTGCGATCCACATAAAGTAGGTTCGTGCCAGCCAAAGGCAAGCAAAACCAACAATCAGCATTCCGAGACCAAGAGTTTTAAGCCCTTCCCACTTTTTGAAATAATTGATGTTCGATTTGTAATTCTTCATATTGTCCCCCGTTCTGTTTGGTTACTCCTATTGTACCACACCGTCCGCCTAAAGTCAATCACCCATTCGTTGATGTTAATAAACTATTGGTAGAAAAAGTCGGGAAGCCGAGCTTCCCGACCCGATTTTGAACCTATGAATTTTATTCGGCGTCAGCAGGCGCGCTCTCGTCCTTGTTCTTACCCAAATACTCGGGAAGCTTCATGCCCGCAAGGTCGAAGACCTCCTGCATGGGGGGAACCGACTGCATCATACCCGAAAGGAAGTTGGCGGTGGTCGTCTTACCGTTCTCGCCCTTTCCGTTGTCCCAAACCGTGATCTTGTCGATCTTGAGGTTCGAGATCGCCTCAACCTGGATCTTGGTCAGCTCCTCAAGCTTATCGGCAACCATCAGGCGAACCGCGTCGTTGGCGTCGCCGCCCGAAGCCTTGACGACCTCGGCAAGACCCTCTGCCTGCTTGGTCAGCATCTCGCGGATACCCTGTGCCTCTGCCTGCATCTTCATGATGATAGCGTCGGCTTCACCCTTGGCACGGCGACGGGTCTCTTCTGCCTCTGCCTCTGCCTGAAGCTCGATCTCCTTCTTGCGGATCTCCGCCTTAACAAGCACGTCTGCCTCCAGCTTTGCTCTCTCAAGGCTGGCACGCGCTTCCTCGGCTGCCTGTTGTGCGGCGTAGGACTCTTCCTGCGCCTTTGCGCTCTGAATATTCTCGGCGGCGGTTGCGCGCTTGAGTGCCTCTGCCTCACGCTCACGGCGAACGGCTTCCGACTCGGCGATGGCAACCTTTGCCTCATTCTCACCCTTGATTGCCTCAGAGTTGGAACGGGACACGTCGATTCTCTGCTCTTTTTCTGCGTTTGCGGCACCGATGGCACCGTTTCTGTCTGCCTCGGCAACCGATACCTTCGCATCGTTGATCGCCTTTGCGGCGGCTTCCTTACCGAGGGCGGCGATGTATCCGCTCTCGTCGTTAATATCGGTTACGTTTACGTTGATCAGACGCAGACCGATCTTCTTCAGCTCGGATTCCACGTTGCCCGAAACCGCGTCAAGAAACTTATCACGGTCGGTATTGATCTCCTCGATGTCCATAGTCGCAATAACCAGACGAAGCTGACCGAAGATGATATCCTTGGCAAGCTCCTGGATCTCAGTCATCTTAAGACCAAGAAGACGCTCCGCCGCGTTCTGCATCACGCCGGGCTCGGTGGAGATACCTACCGTAAAGCTGGAAGGAACGTCTACACGGATATTCTGGCGGGACAGCGCACTCTTAAGGTCAACGCTGATGGAAAGAGGGGTCAGGTCCAGATACTCGTACGCCTGAACCACGGGAACGATAAACGCCGCGCCACCGTGAATACACTTGGCGGAACGGGACGTACCGTCCTTGTTGGTACCTACGTTACCGTAGATGACCATGATCTTATCCGAGGGACATTTCTTATATCGGGAAACGACCAGGATAATACCGGTGAAAATGACCACAGCGATCACGCAGATAACTGCGACCCACGAGGGGGAAAGGCCTGCGGCAAGAAGTGTTACGTTTTGCATAATAGTACCTCCGTTGTAATGTTATTTGGATGTCGTTGCCCCGCCTATCGTTTCTGCCCGATCGCGCAAGCGGTTTGCGCAACCCAGCCGACCCGCAAGGAGAAAGGCTCCGACGTATACCAACATCATAATAGCGCCCACAAGGGCAAGTGTGCCGAGGGGGATCGACGCGATCCGCGCCTCGTTATAGTGTTTGCCAAAGGCGATAAGACCCGAAAGATGCCGTGTGGGACCGAACAGGATGGGCGCGAAGCGGATAGCAAGACCCAAGCCGTAATGCACGGCGGCGGCAATGCCCGCCGAGATCAGAGAGCCGCGCCAGGAGAAGCTTGCGTAGCGGTATCCGTCATAATACGCAAAGACCGCGCACAACCCTACCGACACCAGTCCAAGGACGCCTGCGCGAACGCCCGCGTCTACGGCAAAGCCTGTATCGTAAAACAGATTCACGCCCCATATGACCACAAAGCCGATGACCGACGCCGCAAGGCACGAGATCGCAAGATACATCAGATCAAAGACGGCAAACACCGCAAGATCATGCTTCTTCATCCGCGCTCTCCTTTTTTTCCTCGGCAATCGGCTCTACCACGAGGGTTCCCGTGCCGTCCACGGCAACCACGCGAACGTACGAGCCTGTGGGTAGAGTCTCGGACGAGGTAGTGATCGCGTCAAATTCGCAATACTTTTCCTGCAGGGTCATGGTAACCTTTCCCTGCTTCTTGGCGTTCCCCGCAATGGGAATATATACCTTTGCCACCTTGCCGACGGCATTTTCTATGTCAAGGTTGCCCGACGCCTGAAGACGGTATACGGCGCGCATAAAATACGCCATTCCCACAAGGGTCAGGAAGCCGAGAACGATAGCGATTAGAACCGAAGCGATCTGATTCAGTCCGCTTTCGATAAAAGCGATCGCCGTCCAGCCCGTTACGGCAAGCATCGCTACGATGCCGCGAACCGAGAACAGGGTCAGACCGTCGTCCGCAAGATCGCCGTCCCCATCGGGCGCGTCGTCCATATCCACGTCGCTGTCACCGATCCAGCCAAGCGCCAGCATTACCGTCTGTATCACCATGATCAAGGTAGACGGAATGGCGATCATAGCAAAGACCCGTTGCACCGTATTTAAGGTGTCCCACCATTCAAACATAATAAGTCCTCCTTCTATTCTCTGTCAAAATCATTTCATAAGGGCGGCAAGCATAGCATCGGAGCGCTGCTTCATCAGTGAAGCGTAGTACGCCACAATGATGATCTCAAGCGCGTTTGCCAACCTGCGTCTGGCACCGCTTACCTTTTCCTGATAGTCCGAGGTGACCTCCTCGATATATTGCTTTACCTTTTGCTCCGGGACGCAGTCCTTCTCGGTCATACGGTCGATGATCCGACAGATATAATCGTAAAGGACCGAATCTCTGATAATATCGTCCTCCCGCGATTCTACGCTTCCGTTAATGTAACGGATCAGAAACGCGATGTGGTCCAGCTGCATACAGGCACGAAGCATATTAATAATGAGAATATGCGCGACCTGGTCAATGTTATACTTCTTAAGCTTGGCACTCTCTACCCAGTGGCGCTTGACCCAATTCTGAAGGGTGGAGGTGTCAATTCCCGAAATACCTCGGATCTCCGACATCATAATGCCGTCGGAAATGTAGAAGATCTTGTTGAGGAACTCCAATCCCGTCGCATTTCCCATGTCGGCGCGCTTTAAGATCGTCCCCGGTATCATACTGTCGTCTACGATCAGGTTCATACTATTTCTCCTTTCCGCTTTCGATTACACTATGATTATATCACACGGTCAAATGATTGTCAAGAGGGTTCGGAAGATTTTTTAAAATTTTTTCAAAGGAAAATCGGTTGACACGGACATCCAAATATGGTATCATTATTAGATGAGATTATCTTCCCCCCAGAAAGGACGGATCAAATGAAGATCGGATTTGTTTCTCTTGGCTGCTCCAAGAACCAGCTTGACACCGAGGTCATGCTGCACGAGCTTGCCGAGGCGGGATACGAGATCACCCCCGAGGAGACCGAGGCAGACGTTGTGATCATTAATACCTGCGCCTTTATTGAGAGCGCGAAAAAGGAGTCGATCGACAACATCTTAGATATTGCGTGGTTGAAAAAGCACCACACCCTCAAGGCGATCGTGGTGACGGGATGCCTTGCCGAGCGCTACCGTGACAGCATCTTCGAAGAACTGCCTGAGGTCGATGCGATCCTCGGCGTGGGCAGTATCCACAATATCGTAGAGGCGGTCGAGTCGGTTACCACCAAGCGCAAAAAGGGCTCGAAGCGTAAATATTCTTCCTATGAAAAGAACGACGAGGTGCGCCTCGGCGGTGACAGAATTCTGACCACCCCCGACTACTCGGCGTACATCAAGATCGCCGAGGGCTGTGACAACAAGTGCGCCTATTGCGCCATCCCCGGCATCCGCGGAAAATTCCGCAGCCGTCCCATGGAGGATCTTGTTGCCGAGGCAAAGCAGCTAGAGGCACTGGGTGTCCGCGAGCTGAACGTTATCGCTCAGGACATCACCCGCTACGGAAAGGATCTGTACGGCGAATATAAGCTCGCCGCCCTTCTCCGCCGCATCACCGAGGAAACCGATATCCCGTGGATCCGTCTTCTCTATTGCTATCCCGACAAGATCACCGACGAGCTGATCGCCGAGATCCGCGACAATCCCCGCATTATCAAGTACATCGACCTTCCCGTTCAGCACATCTCCGACCATATGCTTACCGCCATGAACCGTCACGGCGACCGTGCCATGATCGAGGAGGTGATCGGAAAGCTCCGCCGCGAGATTCCCGATATTATTATCCGCACCACCTTCATCGTCGGCTTCCCCGGCGAAACGGAAGAGGATTTCGAGGAGCTTTGCGACTTCGTTAAGGAAACGCGATTCGACCGCGCGGGCGTATTTACCTACTCTCGCGAGGAGGACACCCCCGCCTACGATTTCCCCGACCAGATTGACGAGCAGGTCAAGCAGGATCGGTGCGACATCCTGATGCGTGAGCAGTTTGAGATCAACGAATCCAACAACCAAAAGATGGTGGGCAAGACCCTCACGGTGCTCTGCGAGGACTTTGATCCCGTCAGCGAGGCGCATTTCGGGCGCTCCGTCATGGACGCCCCCGACATCGACGGCAAGATCTATTTCAGAAGCGACGTTCGCATCGCCCCCGGCTCCTTCGTCAAGGTAAAGATCCGCGAGGTGGTGGACTACGATCTGTTCGGCGTTGCCGTTACGGCAAGCGTACAATAAAAAGAGAGGTAACGTGATATGAAAATGAATCTTCCCAACAAGCTGACGGTTCTTCGTCTGCTTCTCGTCCCCGTGATCCTTGTGGTCATGCTTCTCCCCTACTCCATCGTCAATAATATCATTGCCCTGATCGTATTCGCGGGCGCGTCCATTACCGACTATTTTGACGGCAAGATCGCACGCCGCGACAATTTGATCACCGATTTCGGCAAGTTCCTTGACCCTCTCGCTGACAAGTTTATGGTCATTGCCGCCATCTTCGGTGTGGTCTGCCGTTACCGAGTAGTGGGTGATGCTTTCGGAAACAATGATCTAATGTTCTGGATCTTTATGGTCATGCTGATCGTCACCATCTTCCGCGAGCTGGCAGTAGCATCCATCCGACTGATTGCCTCCACCAAGGCAAACGTAGTGGTTGCCGCCAATATGCTGGGCAAGATCAAGACGGTGTCCCAGATCGTTTGCATTATTCTGGCGCTGGTTGAGCCTGTTGTACACGACCTGATCGGTCGCGCCGTTCCCGACTTCTTCTTCGGTGGCTTCTACGCTCTTACTTACTTTACCACCGCCGTCGCCATTGTATTCACCGTTTGGTCGGGCATCAATTACATCACCGCTTGCTGGAAATACCTCGATCCCGAGAAATAATATGAGAAAAGCGCAGAGTGAACCTCGTGCACAATTAGCGGGAAATCAAAAGCTATTTTCCCATATGGCATAGATTTGCTTCGCAGTAAACAAATAGAAAGTCCGACAGGTTCCAGAAGAGTCTGTCGGGCTTTTGTATTAAAACCAGTATTTTTTCATTTCAGACAAAAATTCGGTTGTTATCGGAAATCCCGAGTACGCTCCTATAACGGAATCTATTCCGCAATAAGGACATAATGCTGTTCCATCCGTATCCTTTATCCAAACTTTTATTTCTTTAGGATTAAAAATTTTCAAACAATAAAAGCATCCACATAAATTGTCTTTTTTCAATTCTTTTTTATGATTCGAACTATACTTATGCGCCTCTATGATTCTGTTGTTATCCAATTCTTATTCCTCCTTTATCGCGCCAGTTTCGCCTTTGTATTACAAAGGCTTCGGGCTAAGCCCATACCCCTATTCTTCTGTGTATAGTTCATCATAGTACCAACGCATCGGATTGTCGTATATATACCGCAGATGTTCTTCGTAATCTTTGCGGTTTCTGATAATGTGATCATGGAATGATTTCTGCCAGATGCTTATCCCGATCTGTTTTGAAACGATTCCTTTAAGTTGTTTTACAACCCGTGACATTGTAGGGGCGACCAGTGGTCGCCCGTATTCATCGGAGCAAACTCGCAATAAAATGTGGATATGATTCGGCATAATCACATAGCTTTCAAGCGACAATGCAGGATAGGCAGATGGAATATTTTGTATTGCCTGATCGACCATCTTGCCGTATAACGATAATTCAACGTTTTGCGGGCGATCAATGATCGCCCCTACATCTTTCCAAAAATAATTTTTTCTCTCTAACGTGCATACTGTAATAAAATATGCACCGCAGGAGCTATAATCATAATTTTCCAAACGGTTCTTTTTTCGTTTGGGCAATTCTTGCCCATTATTCATTTCCACCACCCGCATTATTATAACACAAATCGGCAGAGAAAACAAGTTCTCTGCCGAAGTTTTCGTGCTGCTAGTTCTTCGCTAAGAACGCAGTGAGAAAGCTCAGCGCTTTTTATTATCTGAAATTTTTTCCGTTACGTTATAGGACACCACGGCAAGCCAAAGCGCCATGGATAGCCACACCACCACGTTTCCGATGCGGCTGTAAAGTGTCGTGTTCGTTTTCAAATACACGTCCTCCACGGCATAGCCCTTTCGCAGAGCCCCCACCGAGTCGAGGATCTCACCCTTGGGGGTGATGATCGACGAAATGCCCGTGTTGGCGGAGCGCACCACGTACCGCCCGTTCTCGATGGCGCGGAGCACCGCCTGGCGGTTGTGCATATAAAGCGCCGCCGAATCGGAGAACCAGGAATCGTTGGTGGAAAGAAGAATGATCTCGGCGCCGTCCCGTACGCTGTCGCGCACCAGCTCCTCGTAGATCGAGTCAAAGCAGATCAGGCAACCGAAGTCGCCCGCGTCGGTGTGGATAATATTACTATCCTTCCCCGCCTCAAGATCCTTCGCAAGGGTGTTAAGCTCCGCAAGAGGCGGAATAAAGGTGCGGATAAAGCCCTCCATGGGCAAAAATTCGCCAAAGGGAACGAGCCGCCGCTTGAAATAGTAGGTTTCGTTCAGACTGCCATCGGGAGCGTATGCGTAAACGGCGTTGTAGATCTCGTCGCCGTCGGTCAAGAAGCCTCCCACAAGCAGATGGATCTCCTCGGTTTTCGCAAGGGTACGCAGGTAGGAATCCACCGATGGCAGCTCGTTGATGCTGTACGGCACCACGCTCTCGGGCCAGACCACCACGGTAGCGCCGTCCGTCGCCGCCCGCTGGGTATATCGGGTATAGACCGTCAAAGAATCGATAAAGCTATCGTCGTCCCACTTGTCCTTGGAGGAGATATTGCCCTGAATCGCCGCCATGCGAATGGGTTCTCCCTCGGCAGGCTCCCTCAACATCAGCACGCAGCCCGCCGCAAGATTGATGGCGACAAGCAGGAGCGATACGGCTACCGCCATCCGCTTTTTTTCAAGCACGGCATACGCCAACAGAAAATTGACGAGGACGATAAGAAAGGTAATCCCGTAGGAGCCGAAGATTGACGCCGTCTGCACCATGGGAATCAACGCCATCTGTCCAAGTGCCAACCGCGCCCACGGCACGCCCGACCAGCCAAGAGTCAGCGACCACTCGGCAACGCACCAGAGCGCCGCCGCGAGAAGCGGCATAAGGAGTGGACACCGCTTCACCGCCTTCCCTCTCGCCGCTACCAAAAGCAGCGGAAAGAACAATGCGCTTGGAATGGCGTGAAGAAACGCCAGCCCAAGGCAAGCAACGACCACAACGACCGCCGCCGCACCCTTGGACATCCCGAGGAAGTCCAGCGGGTACATATAGAAAAACCAATGGTAGATCACCGCAAGGTAGATCTCAAAGAAGGCAAGACCCACAAGATACGCCCTGCCGAAGGAAAATTTCTCCCGCCGCGTTTCAAAGAAAAGCACCAGCGCCATAGGGACAAGAGCGATCCATTCAAGAATGCCCACCGCGGGAAAGCACACGGTGACTCCCAAAAGAACGGCACTGATCGCAAGGCACAGCCAGCGCAGGCGGCGATCCTCAAGATAGGTCATGATCGGTTTCATACTCGTGTCCTACCCTTTGGAAGAAAATCCTTTAAGAACCAAACGGCGTCCTCGGGAAGCTCGACCCGCTTGTCCCGAAGATATTCCAATGCGCCTCCATCCGTCTTGAAGGCAAAGATCAGGCGAAACGCATAGAGCGCCTGATATTTATAGCCGCGGCGTCTGTCCTCTCGGTTGATGCCGTACTTGCCGTCACCGAGAAGGGGATGACCGATATGCGCCAGATGGGCGCGGATCTGATGGGTGCGTCCCGTGACCAGCTCCACCTCAAGCAGGCTCTCGTCCCCTCGGGTGGCGATCACGCGATATTTGGTGATGATCTCCTTACTGCCCGCAAACCGTTCGTCGGCGACCTTCACCGTGTTGCTTGCGCTGTCCTTGCGAAGCCAGCCGCGAAGGGTAGCTTCCCTCCTTTTCGGAACACCGTGTACCACGCAATAATAGAACTTGCGAAGCTCGTCGTCACGGATCTTTTCGTTCATCACCCGAAGTGCCTCGGCATTCTTGGCGGCGATAACGATGCCCCCCGTATTGCGGTCGATACGGTTGCAAAGGGCGGGCGCAAAGGACTGCTCCGACGCGGGATCGTATTCCCCCTTGCGCCAGAGATACGCCTTGATGTGCATAATGAGGGTATTGTCCGCGCCCTCGGTATCCTCATGCACGAGCACGCCCGGGCGCTTGTTGCAAAGAAGAATATTCTCGTCCTCGTAGCAGATCTCAAGCTTTGGCTCGATGGTATAGAGGGAAGCCGTATCCTTTTCGGGGGAATCGAAGAATTCCTCGCGAATGAAGAGCTGGATCTCGTCCCCCACCTCAAGCATCACGTTCGGCTCGGTGCGCTTGCGGTTGCGCTTGATCTTCTTTGTGCGGATCAGCTTGTACATCATGGACTGCGGAAGCCCCTTGACCGCCTTAGTCAAGAACTTGTCAAGTCGCTGTCCCGCATCGTTTTTGTTGACCGTTAAAATTCGCATATAACTCCCTGTAAAACAAACGGGAGAACCTTTCGCTCTCCCGAATGTGAACTATTTTCTTACAGCGTACCGAAGATTCTGTCGCCTGCGTCACCAAGACCGGGAACGATATAGGCGTGCTCGTTCAGGCACTCGTCAAGCGCCGCCGTGTAGATCTCTACGTCGGGATGCGCCTCCTGTACCTTCTTCACACCCTCGGGTGCGGCAACAAGGCACATAAAGCGAATGCTCTTGCATCCGCGATTCTTCAGCATGGTAAGGGCATCGACCGCCGAGCCGCCTGTTGCCAGCATGGGGTCAACGAGAATGACGATTCTGTCCTCAATGTCGGTGGGAAGCTTGCAGTAATATTCTACGGGCATATGGGTCTCGGGATCACGGTAAAGACCGATGTGTCCCACCTTTGCCACGGGAACCAGACGCTGAAGTCCGTCCACCATACCAAGACCTGCGCGAAGGATCGGCACGATCGCCAATTTCTTACCCGAGATTCTCTTGGCGTCCATCTTGGTCAGAGGGGTCTCGATGGAAATGGTTTCAAGAGGGAGATCGCGGGTGAGCTCATAGCCCATCAGCATAGCAATCTCGTTCAAAAGCTCGCGGAAATCCTTGGAGCCCGTTCTCTTATTTCTCATAATGGAAAGCTTGTGTGTGATCAGAGGGTGGTCTACGATATGAAGCTGACTCATGGTTTCATTCTCCCTTGTTTTATTTTCAAAGACATTATACTACCTTTCTCCCCCCTTTTCAAGAGTTTTTTAAAAAATTGTAAAATCCCATCGCTTCATCCCGATTTTTCGAATAAGCCTTTACGAAAAGCAAATTTTGTGATATACTGATAAGAGAATTTTAAGAAGGGAGGGCTGGTATGGCAAGCCAACCGACCGTAGGCATCTATACCTTGGGATGCAAGGTCAATCAATACGAATCCGAAGCCATTGCCGAGGGGTTTGCGGCAAGAGGCTTTGCGGTAGTATCCCCGTCGGACGTCTGTGACGTGTACGTGATCAACACCTGCACCGTCACCGCGGAAAGCGACCGAAAATCACGGCAGTTTATCCGTCGCGCCATATCGCGCAATCCCGAGGCGTATATTCTTGTGACGGGCTGTCTTTCCCAAACGGCACCCGAAGCGCTAAAAACCGTTTCGGGGATCGATTATATCTGCGGAAACACCGATAAGCTCTCGGTAATAGACGCGGCAGAGCGGCTTCTTGCCGCAGAAAAAAAGAACGAAACGCCGCGCATCTGTGTAGCGCCCATCGAAGCCGCTCCCTTTGAGGAAATGCACATCAAGACCTTTGAGCGCACACGGGCATACGTCAAGATCGAGGACGGCTGTGAGTCCCACTGCACCTACTGTATTATCCCCCGCGCCCGCGGAAGCATTCGCTCCAAGCCGATGGAGGACGTCATCGGGGAGGTCAAGGCGCTCGTGGCAAACGGTTGCCGCGAGGTGGTGCTTACGGGCATTGAAACGGCGTCCTGGGGACGGGATCTCGGGCTTTCTCTCGCTGACCTTCTGGAGGCGGTGGATAAGATTGAGGGCATCGGACGCGTCCGTCTTGGCTCTCTCGACCCTTCCCTCATAAAGCCCACGTTTGTAGAACGGATCGCCTCCCTCTCCTCCCTCGCCCCCCACTTTCATCTTTCCATGCAAAGCGGAAGCAATACCGTCCTTGCGCTGATGAAGCGAAAGTACAACGCCGAGATGGCACTTCGCGGCATGCGTCTGCTCCGCGAGGCGATGCCGAGCGTACAGTTTACCACCGATATGATCCTCGGCTTCCCCCACGAGGGCGAAAAGGAGTTTGAGGAGACCCTTGCCTTTATTGAGCAGGCGGGCTTCCTTATGATCCACGCCTTCCCCTATTCCGCGCGGAAGGATACCCCTGCCGCCGCTATGGACGGACAAGTGCCCGAGGCGATCCGCCGCGAGCGGGTCCGCATCCTCTCGGCACGTCAGAACGAGATCCGCCGCGGCATCCTTGAAAAAGCTCTCACCGAGCGTCCCCGTCTTACCGTTCTTTTTGAAGACTATAAGAACGGATTTGCCTACGGACACACCGATAATTTTATACAGGTTCGCGTTCCCGCCCCCCGCGCCATGCATTCGATCTTTGCCGACGTAGTTGTGCAAAGCACAGACGGGGATTGTCTTGTGGGACAGCTTGTCTAAGCCGCAAAGCGCGAAGAAAGGATACCTATGAATCAGAACGAATCCGCGAAGGTCTTTGATACCGCCGATATTTCGCTCGTAAATTTTCCGTTTTTCTCCGAGCACGATCTGTCAAGGCTGGCAAGAGAGCTTTCCCTCTCTATGGGAAGCCTCGGTCTGCGCTTTTGTCAGAGCTATTACCGCACGCAAAAGCGGGATCCCCGTATCGAGGAGCTTCGACTGCTGGATAGCATCGTACAGGACGGCTACACCCGCCCCGACACCCTCTTACTTTTGGAAATGACCACCGAAAGCGACGCGATCGCGGATACCTTTGCCGATCTGATGACGAGAAGAAGCGCGGCACAGCGCGCCGATAAAAAGCCTCTTTCTCTTGCGACCCTCGCGGGACTTATGGAGGCGTGGCTCACGCTTCACGACCCCGAGGATGCCTCTCCCGCCGACGTCGGCATTCGTTTCTCTCCCTACCGCGATCTGCTTCTTGCCGCCGACGGCTATCAGCACACCGCCTCCTCCGGCAATGAGGACACCGATATTTCCATCGGCGTCCGTCCCCGCGCCTTCGCGGAAAACAGACACGCCCCGACGGCAGGTGATTACGTGTTTGCCGTCCTCTCTCCTGAAGACGCCAATGAGCCTTTTTTCCGTACACTTTCGGAATTTCTTTCCTCTCCCACGACCGCCGAGGTCGTCAAGCGTATCAGCATCGCTAAAAAGCAAGCCCTGCTTCCTCTCCTTGCGGATATGGAGGCAGGTATGACCGTATATCCCGAGCGGGTATTTAAGGATACGGACCCCGTGTCCGCCCTTGTTCAGCCCGTCACCGGCGCTCTCTTGATCGCATCACCGTCCCGCTCTGCCGACCTTCTGCTTGAGGCGCAGGACTGCGATCTTCGCGTCTGTCTGCTGGCAAAAATCGGATCTGCCGACACCCTGCACGTCACGGCAAACGGAGCCTCGATGCAGTTCCCCCTCTCCTTTCTTCGCTCCCTCACCTTCTCCCGTCTGTGTACCGCGACGGTGGAAGCCCCGAGGGACGGGCAAGCGGACGTGTCCCTCGCGCGCATAGGAACGTGTACCTTGAACGGCAAACGGAATGCCGTAGTGAAGGTGGACGCCCACAGCACCGCCTCCTTCCGCGCCGCCCTGCTTGGCACCGTGTATTCTCTGTCCCACTGTGTAGCCGCAGGTGCTGACGTAACGAAGACCAAGCTCGCCGCCGCTCTTACCCTGTCCCCTCGGCGTGTGGGCGAGGCGCTGGGTACCATTCTCGGTCTGTATCGCGCGCAGGCGGAGTTTGCCCTTCGTGGAAATTCTCCTTGCCTTACTATGGATAAGACCGCTGAGACCGCTTTTTCCGCCGTTACGGTTGCGCCCCTCCCCGCGGTGACCCCCTCTGCCACCGCGCAAGGAAAAGGCACCAAGATCTTTTATTTGGATCCCCTGTATACCGCCGACGGCATCCCCGATTTTGCCGATCTGAAGAAGCTGTACGGCTACGTCGGCGCTTTGATCGCCGACGGAAAGGTGCTCTCCGTCCGTCCTACGGGCGAGGACCTGCTTGCCGACCTTGAGGAAATGAGCCGCGACGTTGTGGTCGAGTATGTCCCGAACACTCCCATATCCTCCCACATCGGCGGCTTCTTAGTAGAAACCCAAGATGATATTGAGGGCATTCTCATCGCAAAAACCGAAAATCCCGACAAATGCGAGGTCGACTCTTGACATTTCGGGACAAGTGATATATAATTACTTTGATTTACAACACGAAAGGATTTCTGATATGACAATCTACGACGAGTTGGTTGCCCGCGGCCTGATCGCTCAGGTAACCAATGAAGAAGAGATCAAAAATCTCATCAATAACGGAAAAGCCACCTTTTACATTGGCTTCGACCCCACGGCGGACTCTCTGCACGTAGGTCACTTTATGGCACTTTGCCTGATGAAGCGTCTGCAGATGGCGGGCAACCGCCCCATCGCCCTCATCGGCGGCGGAACCGCAATGGTCGGTGACCCCTCGGGCAGAACCGATATGCGTTCCATGATGACGGTGGAGACCATTCAGCATAACTGCGATTGCTTCAAGAAGCAGATGGAGCGCTTCATTGAGTTCGGCGAGGGCAAGGCACAGATGGTGAACAACGCCGACTGGCTTCTTGACCTGAATTACGTAGAGCTTCTGCGTGAGGTAGGCGCTTGCTTCTCGGTCAACAATATGCTCCGTGCCGAGTGCTACAAGCAAAGAATGGAGAAGGGTCTTTCCTTCCTCGAATTCAACTATATGATCATGCAGTCCTACGACTTCTATCATCTGTTCCAGACCCACGGCTGTAACCTGCAGTTCGGCGGTAACGACCAGTGGTCCAATATGCTGGGCGGCACCGAGCTGATCCGCCGCAAGCTTGGCGAGGACGCTCACGCCATGACCATCACCCTGCTCCTCAACTCCGAGGGCAAGAAGATGGGCAAGACCGCCAAGGGCGCCGTTTGGCTTGATCCCAACAAAACTACGCCCTACGAGTTCTACCAGTACTGGAGAAACATTGAGGACGCAGACGTTCTCAAGTGTATCCGTATGCTGACCTTCCTTCCTCTTGAGGAGATCGACAAGATGAACGATTGGGAGGGCGCACAGCTCAACCGCGCCAAGGAGATCCTTGCATACGAGCTTACCAAGCTGGTTCACGGCGAGGAGGAGGCTGCCAAGGCACAGGAGGGCGCGCGCGCACTCTTCGGTGCAGGTAACACCGACAATATGCCTACCAAGGAGCTTTCCGCCGACGATCTGGTTGACGGTGCCATCGACGTTCTTACTCTGCTTGTCAAGACCGGTCTTGTTCCCTCGAAGTCCGAGGCAAGACGCGCGGTCGAGCAAGGCGGCGTGACCGTTGACGGCGAAAAGGTTACCGACATCAAGGCAAGCTTCACCGCCGATGTTCTTAAGAACGGCATCGTGCTCAAGCGCGGCAAGAAGAGCTTTATGAAGGTCACTCTGTAAATAAAGTGAAAACGGCTTCCCTGCGGGAAGCCGTTTTTTATTATTGAATTTCAACCATACCGCAACGGGGGACGAAAAATTCGTGCAGTCCCTTGGCAAGGTCAAGCGTTCCCTGCTCGGTTACGTTGCCCATACAGTCCAGCACGCGGAAAGCGCGCTTACCAAGATCGGTCGCGGCACGAAGAACAAGCGTCTGCTCATTCGAAGCGTTCACAAAGCTCAGTTTGTTGAGATCCTCCACCGTCAGAATCGGTTTTGCGTGCGCCACGGCGACGATCCGTCCGTCCCGTTCTGCCTTCACCAGCGAATAGAGGGACTCGGGATTCTCCGCCGAAAAATCACCGTCAAGCAATACGTCGCGGTTTTCATTCCAGAAGCCGAGATAGAAGCGTAACATCTTTTTGTGATCCTCGGGGATCTTATCGAGAAGCACCGAGATCTGCGGAACGGTGAACAGCGTGCAGACCACCTGATACGCCGCTGCTTCCACGGGATCGTCGTTATGCCACATCAGCATATCCGAGTGGACGGGGGTCTTGCCGAGGCAGAAGCGCAGATCGGTGCCGCTGAGGTGGTTCATAAAGGAATCGTTCGGGCAGTCCGCCACACGGATCATATTGCCGTATTTGCGGATGGTAGGACCGAAGTAGGACTGGCGGAATTCGATCAACATATCGGGATTGATGGCACGAAGCGAATCGGTGATCCCCTTCAGCAGTCGGTCAACGCCTTCCTCAAGGGATAAGGTATCCCAGCGCTCGTCAAAGGCGGGGGTTTCGGGAAGCAGCTTGAAGGAATCGATAAAGTCCAGCTTAAAGCCATCAAGTCCCCAATCCTCGGCGGCACGGCGGTAGGTGTCGATCAGATATTCTCTCACCGCGGGAAATCTGGGGTCAAGAGAGGCAAACGTCTTTCCCGCCGTGGAGTATCCCAATATCATATCGTGAAAGCGCTCAAACGCCTTGGTGCGCTTGCCCATAAAAGGCACCGAGTACCAAAGAATAAACTTCATTCCCGTCTCATGTACGCGATCCACAAAATCCTTCATATCGGGAATCTTGGAGGACGCGACCTCCCAGTCGCCGCAGAAGGCATATCCGCGGGAGTTGTCCTCGGTCTGCCAGCCATCATCCACAATAACGCTGTCCATTCCCATGGCTTTTGCCAAGCGGCATTGCTCTACGATGGCATGCACGTCAATATGCTGATGGAAGGAGTACCAGCAAGAGTACATAGGACGTCTCGCCGCGTCGGGAATATACGCGCAAGGGTAGCCGCATTCCTCCGCCCAATAGCGCTCCGCCGCCTTCAGCGAAGCCTCATAAGGGCAGTCGTTTTGATCCACGTAAATTGTGGCATGATACTCGGAGAGGCTGTTAACGGGCATAGTAAAGAAACGCACCTCGCAGTATAATCCTGCCGTTTCTTCTTTAATTCCCGAAGAAATCTCGGTGGGTGTCATCGCGTCGGACAAGGCAATGGTCAGTCGGTTTCTGCCGTCGGAGGAGAGTACCTGATGCAATGGAGCCCCCGACGCCAGACGGGAGTAGGTTTTCCTTCGCCTCCAACCGGGCGCAAGATTCCGCTCCATCCCCAGAGTCGCGCCCCACGTGGAATACATATTCACGCAAGGGACCTCAAAGCAGACCGAAAAAGGCTCGGGCACCTGCGCCTCGGCGTAAGAAACATCCACGTCCACAAGGAGAATTCCGTTCTCCCCTGTCCGCTCGGAAAGCACGATTCTGACGTTCTCATTCTGCTCCTTCATTTTAACCGAAAAATTCATATTCGTTCCTCTTTTTCATGACAGAGAATTTATCATTTACAGGAATATTATATCATATTCCATCATATTTGCAATAGATTTTCGTACGTATCCTTTCACAATCGTTCAAAATTCCCATTGAACAAATGAAGAATAAAAAGGATCCTGCAAATGAATATCAAAGCACAAAAAAGCCGAGAGGCAGTTGCCTCTCGGTCTTTTTTGGTGCCGGAAGCGGGGGTCGAACCCGCACGGTATCGCTACCACTGGATTTTGAGTCCAGCACGTCTGCCAATTCCATCATTCCGGCATATTCGATTGACCCTGCTATTGTATCACATCCCAAGTAAAAAATCAAGGGCTTTTGAAAAATTATTTATCATCCTTTGTTAAAAATTTATACCTTGACAAAATGAACATCTCGGGCTATACTAATAAAAAACCATCGGGAGGTGATTCCCTTGACCCGTGAAGAACGCTTTGAAGAATTGACCTTAGCCCTTGAGCAAAAGCAATATCACGCATTTACTGAATCGGTGGACACGATGAATGCCGTGGACGTGGCTGACTACCTGTCTACCCTTGAGGGGGATCGGCTCCTCGCCGCCTTCCGACTGCTTCGCAAGGATATCGCCGCCGACGTATTTGCCGAGCTGGATTCGGACGCCATTGAACAGATCGTTCTTACCACCAAGGACACCGATCTCGCGCTTCTTGTAGACGAGCTTTTCATTGACGACGCCGTCGACCTTCTGGAGGAGCTTCCCGCCAGCATGGTCAAGCGCATCCTTCGCGTCACCAAGCCCGAAACCCGTCTTTTGATCAACAAATTCCTGAGCTATCCCGAAAATTCGGCGGGTAGCGTTATGACTGCCGAGTTTATTGATCTCAAGGAGAATATGACGGTAAACGAGGCGGTTGCCCGCATTCGTCGCACCGGTGTGGACAAGGAGACGGTCTACACGGCGTACATCATCGACAACGCGCGGCATCTCCACGGCACCGTATCCCTTAAGGATCTTCTCTTTGCCGACTCGGATGCTCTGCTGTCGGACATTATGAGCACCGAGCTTGTCATGGCCTCCACCACCGACCACCGAGAGGACGTGGCGGCAATGATCTCCAAATACGATCTGCTGGCGCTTCCCATCGTAGACCGTGAAAAACGGCTTGTGGGAATCGTAACGGTTGACGACGCCCTTGACGTTATGGAGGAGGAAGCAACCGAGGATATCGAAAAGATGGCGGCGCTGGTCCCCGACAACCGTCCCTATCTGAAATCCAACGTATGGGAGATCTTCAAAAAGCGAATCCCGTGGCTGCTGCTCCTTATGGTATCTGCCACCTTTACGGGTGAGATCATCGCGGGCTTTGAGGAGTCCCTGGCGCTCTTCCCCGCTCTCATCGCCTTTATTCCCATGCTGATGGACACGGGTGGAAACTCGGGCGGTCAGGCGTCGGTCACCATTATTCGCGGTCTTGCCCTTGATGAGATCCGTATGCGGGATATCCTCAAGATCATTTGGAAGGAGCTCCGCATAGGACTTCTCTGCGGTGTCGTTCTTTCGGTCTGCAACTTCCTCAAGATCCTCCTTGTTGACAACCTCATTTTCGGAAACAACGTTTCGCTGATGCAAGCCGCTGTCGTTTCCATTACCCTCGTATGCACCGTGGTCGTGGCGAAGTTTGTCGGCGGCACCCTACCCGTTCTTGCTAAAAAGATCGGACTTGACCCTGCCGTTATGGCTTCTCCCTTTATCACCACCATCGTAGACGCCGTTTCGCTGATCATCTATTTCCAAGTCGCAATGTCCCTTTTGATATAGTCAAAAGCTCCGCTCGGCAAATCCGAGCGGAGCTTTATTTTATTGATTTTCCTTATATGCCGCAAGCGTTTTCTGCTTTGCCTGCAGTCGACCGAGTCTTGAGGTCATAAAGATCGCCTTCATGGCGTCCACCGCCTCGGCCTGCTGTGCGTGGATCTCCTCGATCTCCGCAAGAAG
Source organism: Eubacteriales bacterium (assembly GCA_045121195.1). Taxonomy (GTDB): domain Bacteria; phylum Bacillota; class Clostridia; order Oscillospirales; family CAG-272; genus RGIG8775. Next base: position 49,362 of record JBGVFO010000167.1, on the reverse strand, counting down.
GCTTTCCTCGTCAATATCCTTCGCAAAAACGAACTCGTCCGCGATGAGGGTCGCTTCCCCTTCAGACACACGGAAGAAGCCGCCGCCGCAATAGGCGTACTGCTCCTTTTCGTCCGCGTCGATGAGCTTCACGGTGCATTCCGTCACGCCCGCCAGAAAATCGGTATGTCCCGCAAGGATTCCAACCGCGCCGTCCGTGGTACGAAGATATATACCCGTAACGTCCCCGGAGAACGACTGGCCGCTTGGCGTCAGGATCTCCAGCTTGAACGCTCTCATTTCGCGCTCCTTGCCGCCTTTTCGATGGCCTCGTCAATGGTGCCGACGAAAAGGAATGCGGATTCGGGCAGGTCGTCGTGCTTACCCTCAATGATCTCGCGGAAGCCGCGCACCGTCTCGTGAATGGGTACGTACTTACCCTGCATACCCGTAAACTGCTCCGCAACCGTAAAGGGCTGGGACAGGAAGTTCTGGATCTTTCTCGCGCGGGCAACCGTCAGCTTATCCTCCTCGGAAAGCTCGTCCATACCCATAATGGCGATAATATCCTGAAGCTCGCGGTATCTCTGCAGAATTCTCTGGGTCTCTCGCGCTACCTCGTAATGCTCAAGTCCCACGATATCGGGAGTGAGAATACGGGAGGTGGAGTCAAGAGGATCCACCGCGGGATAGATACCCAGCGACGCGATGGAACGGGAAAGAACCGTGGTCGCGTCAAGATGGGCGAAGGTGGTCGCGGGTGCAGGGTCGGTCAAATCGTCCGCAGGCACGTAGATCGCCTGTACCGACGTGATAGATCCCTTCTTGGTAGAGGTAATTCTCTCCTGAAGCGCGCCCATTTCGGTAGCCAACGTCGGCTGATAACCAACCGCGGAGGGCATTCTTCCCAGAAGTGCCGAAACCTCGGAGCCCGCCTGAGTAAAGCGGTAAATATTATCGATGAACAGAAGCACGTCCTGACCTCCCTTATCGCGGAAATATTCCGCCATAGTAAGACCGGAAAGAGCGACTCTCATTCTTGCTCCGGGAGGCTCGTTCATCTGACCGTACACAAGGGCGGTCTTCTCGATAACGCCCGATTCCTTCATTTCCATATAGAGGTCGTTACCCTCACGGGTACGCTCTCCAACGCCTGCAAACACGGAAAGTCCGCCGTGCTGCTTGGCAACGTTATTGATCAGCTCCATGATAAGGACCGTCTTTCCAACGCCTGCGCCGCCGAACAGACCGATCTTACCGCCCTTGGCATAGGGGGCGATCAGGTCAACGACCTTGATACCCGTTTCCAGGATCTCGGTGGTTCCCTGCTGCTCGGTATAGGGGGGCGGATCGCGGTGGATGCAGCGACGCTCCTCGGTCACGGGCTGCTCCTTGTTGTCGATGGCTTCACCAAGCAGGTTGAAGACACGTCCCAAGGTCTCCTTGCCAACGGGAACGGTGATACCCTCGCCGGTGTCCACCGCGCGAGCGCCTCTTACCATACCGTCGGTAGAGCTCATGGCGATACATCTGACGGTATCGTCGCCAAGCTGCTGGGCAACCTCGCAGACTACCGTCTCGCCGTTATTATCTACGTGAATGGCATTCATCAATGCGGGAAGCTGTCCGTTCTCGAAGCGGATATCGAGAACAGGCCCTACTACCTGCACCACCTTGCCTACATTTTGCTCTGCCATAGATTTCTTCCTTCCAATTCCATTCAAAAATCAAAGTGCGTCCGCGCCCGAAACGATCTCGCTGATCTCCTGCGTGATCGCCGCCTGACGCGCGCGGTTAAAGCGAAGCTGAAGGGTATCGATCAATTCTCCCGCGTTCTTGCTCGCCGAGCTCATGGCGTTTCGTCTTGCACCGTGCTCCGACGCGGTCGCCTCGGCAACTGCCGTGAAGAGCAGACCCGAAACGCAGAACGGAACCATGGCGTCGATCAGCTCGACGGGGTCGCTGTCGATCTGAAACTCCTTGACCGTCCGTTCCCCCTTCTCGGGCATGGGAACGGGCAGGATCTGCTCGTCCGCCGTCACCTGCGAGAGCATAGAAACGAACTTGGTATAGATCACCACGACGCGGTCGATCTTACCCTCCCGATAGGCACGGCAAAGGGTCGAGGCGATGCCGGTGCAAACGCCAACGTCAGCCGCCGCCAAGGAGGGACAGTTCACGTCGATGCATTCCGCGCCGCGGCGACGGAAATGGTCGACCGCCTTCTTTCCGATGGGAAGAACACAAAAGTCCTGTCCGCGGGAAAGTGCCTCGGTGTGGCGGAACAGATTGCTGTTATACGCACCCGCAAGACCGCGGTCCCCCGCGATCACCACGAAGCAGGTCTTCTTGACCTCACGCGGCTGCAGAAAGATGCTATCCCCACCACAAGCGCCACTTGCCGCCATCAGATCCTCGATGGCATCGGTCAAGGCCGTATGAAAGGGACGGGATCCCTCCGCACGCTCCTTGGCGCGGCGAAGCTTCGAGGACGACACCAGCTCCATTGCGCGAGTGATCTGTCTTGTGCTTGAAACACTTTTGATCCGTGATTTGATGCTATTGATGGACATTCCTGCCATTGCTATCACCCACCGATCCCGTTACGCTTCCAGCGCGTTTCCCATATACCGATTCTTGGCGGTAAGGATAGCGTCGTGAAGCGCGTTTTCGGTTTCCTCGGAAAGCACACCCGTGTCACGGATTGCCGCAAGAGTCTCTTCATGGTGATTGCCGAGATACTCAAAGAGGAAGGGCTCAAAATCCCTTACCCGATCTACGGGAAGGTCAGAAAGCAGATCGTGCGTGACCGCATACATAATAGCCACCTGATTCTCTACTGCAACGGGAGCATTTCTGTCCTGCTTCAGCACCTCAACGATACGGGCGCCCTGCTCAAGACGGCGCTTGGTATCGGCGTCAAGATCCGAGCCGAACTGGGCGAACGCCTGAAGCTCACGGTACTGCGAATACAGAAGCTTGAGGGTACCCGCGACCTTCTTCATCGCCTTGATCTGGGCATTACCGCCGACTCGGGATACCGAGATGCCGGGGTTGACCGCGGGGCGAACACCTGCGTGGAACAGCTCGGTCTCTAAGAAGATCTGTCCGTCTGTGATGGAGATCACGTTGGTGGGAATGTACGCCGAAACGTCACCCGCCTGGGTTTCGATAATAGGAAGCGCAGTCAGCGAGCCGCCTCCGCATTCGGGGGACAGTCTTGCCGCACGCTCGAGAAGTCTGGAGTGAAGATAGAATACGTCACCGGGGTACGCCTCGCGTCCCGGAGGACGGCGGATCAGTAGCGACAGGGCGCGATACGCCACCGCGTGCTTGGAAAGGTCGTCGTAAATGATGAGAACGTCCTTGCCCTGCTCCATGAAATACTCACCCATAGTACAGCCCGCGTAGGGCGCGATGTACTGAAGGGGTGCCATTTCGGAAGCCGAGGCGCTCACGACGATGCTGTAATCCATAGCGCCGTTCTTGGAAAGGGTATCTACGATGCCCGCCACGGTAGACTGCTTCTGACCGATGGCAACGTAGATACAGATCACGTCCTTACCCTTTTGATTGATAATGGTATCGGTTGCGATGACCGTCTTACCCGTCTGGCGGTCGCCGATGATCAGCTCACGCTGACCGCGACCGATGGGGATCATGGCGTCGATCGCCTTGATACCCGTCTGAAGGGGCACGGAAACCGACTTTCTTTCAATGATGCCGGGCGCCTTGCGTTCGATGGGTCGGATCTCACTGTGATTGATGGGTCCCTTGCCGTCGATGGGCTGACCGAGCGCATCTACCACGCGTCCGATCATCGCCTCGCCAACGGGAACCGAAACAACGTTACCCGTTCTGGTAACCACGCTTCCCTCGGAAATGCCCACGTCCGTACCCAAAAGCACGGCGGAAACGCAATTTTCCTCGAGATTCAGCGCCATACCGTAAGAGCCGTTGCAGAATTTCAAAAGCTCGTTGGAGCGGCACTGATCAAGACCAAACACCTTGGCAATTCCGTCGCCGACCTGGATCACGTTACCCGTTTCGTCGCGCACGGTCTTGTCGGAATAATGCTTGATCTGTTCTTTTATAACCTTGCTTATTTCGTCAATTTTAAGCTGCATTGTAACAAATTCCTTTCGACCCGAGGCTACCGCCTCGGATGTTGCAATATGTCCCTTCTCCGATCAGAGAGTCAGGGCGGAAAGCTGACGGCGGAAATTTTCAAGCCGCGCGCTGACGCTTCCGTCAAAGCGGGAGCCGTCATAGAGCAGCGTCACGCCGCCGATGACCGACGGATCGCACTCGTTGGTAAGGATCGCCGTCTTGCCCGTGATAGCCGAGATCTTGTCGGCAAGCTTCCCGATCTGCGCCTCGGTCATAGGAACGGCAGTTCTTGCCACCGCTCGCAGAATACCGCGGCTCTCGTCAAGACACGCGCCGTACGCGCGGGCGCATTCCTCAAGAGCACCGATGGCGCGCCTCTCACTCAGGATCTTGATAAAATCCCGAACGTAAGGATGCGCCGAAGCAAACGCCTCGTCGATCAGCCTCGGCTTTTCTCCCGAGGGAATGGCGGGCGTATCCAGAAGCGTTTTGTAATCGGGGGCATCCGAAAGAATCCCCGTCACCGCTGAAAGCTCCGCGAACACCTCGTCGGCAATGCCCTCTTCCTCCGCCAAGGAGAACAGAGCCTTGCCGTATTCGTATGCGTTAATCATTGCTCTCACCGAAACGGTCGATAAACGAATCGATCAGCTCGGCGTGCTCCTCGGGCTTGATGTCACGCCCCAGCACCGCACCGGCGATGTCCACCGCCATATCCGAAACGTCGTTTTTGATATCGTTTACCGCCTGACGCCTTTCCATTTCGATCTGCTCGTCGGCGCGCTTGAGAATGGCAGACGCCTCGTCACGCGCGTCACGGAGGATCGCCTCCTCGCGAAGGTGGGCGTTTCTCACGGTCTCGCGCATAATGGCCTCGCTTTCCTCGCTTGCCTTCTTCAGCTTTTCCTCATACTCGGCCTTGAACTGTTCGCCGTCCGCAACCGACTTTTCCGCGTCCGCGTACATATCGTCGACCTCCTTCTGACGGCTGTCGATCATGTTTTTGACCGGCCCCAAAAGGAACTTCTTGGCAAAGAAAAAGACGATCAGAAGATTGCAGAAGGTGAAGATCATAGTCCAGACATCGATGCCGATCAGTCCCTTATACTGCGGTTCGGTGGCAAGACGAAAGAAAGGCGTCTCTCTTGCCACACGATATAAACCAAACAATGTCATGTGAATCAAGATCCTCTCTTACAGAACGAACAGAATCAAAAGAGCAATAACCAAAGAGTAGATACCGGTAGACTCAGTAACGGCACATCCAAGAAGCATATTGGTACGAAGCGTTCCTACTGCCTCGGGCTGTCTCGCCATACCGTCAAGGGCGTGTGCTACTGCCGTACCCTCACCGATCGCGGGACCAATTGCGCCAAGACCCATACAAAGACCTGCACCGATTGCTTTTGCTGCTTCAAGCGTAAATTCCATTTGTTTTTCCTCCAAAATTATAATAATTTTTGTTTATGAATTTATTCCTTACCCGATTCCTCTTTTTCGGGGTGCGGCGGGTTGGCAGCTCCGATATACACCATAGAAAGCATACAGAACACCAACGCCTGGATCGCGCCCGAGAAAAAGTCAAAATACAGGGAAAGAACTGCGGGAATTCCCACCTGGAAAATGGGAATCGATGCGATAAACGCATTGGGAATCCATCCCAAAACAAAGCTACTGACGACTGACAGCGCATAATAGATCAGCGTCGTCAACACCGATCCGCCCACCACGTTTCCGAAGTGACGGAATGCCATAGAAACGGGATTCGCGATCTCACTGATAATATTCATAGGGGTCATAACTACCACCGGCTCGGTAAAGCCTTTAAGCCAACCAAGGAATCCATTTTCCTTGATGTTGCTTCCCCAGACGATAAAGGTCGTCATCAGCGCCCATGTCGCCGTTGTGCTAAGGTCTGCTGTTGATGAGCGAAAAACACCTGTCGTACTAATCAGCGTCCCCATGATCGAGGAGGCAAACAGCGCTCCGATATATGGGGCAAATTTCATATTGTGCGCTCCCATGGTGTCCTCCACCATATTATAGAGCATCGTGACCACCTTCTCCACGATCACCTGCCGCCTTCCCGGGCGCTTGGTCAGCCCCCTGCCGAGGACGACGCAAAGGATGCAAAGAACAGTGGTAACGACAAAGGATGAAACCACAGTATCGGTAATAGGAATTGATAGACTGTCCCCCAGCGGAATCTCAAACCATATCCGCGGACCGTTAATCTGAATGTCCATTCTTATCTTCCCTCGCTTTCAAAATAAACTGTTCTACCATGATAACGGGGCGCGTGAACAGCAGGGGCAAAAGTGTAGCAAGCGCATCGCACTCCAAAAACTTGATGGCAACGACGAGTAGTGCCAGCATCACCAGTGTCCGTATCATAAAGCTTGCCTGTGTTTTCACCCGAATTCGCGCTTCTGTGGAATCCCGTACTATGTTGGAAAGCCCAATCGCCATGAAAAAGAAGTTGCCCACCGCGATCAGAGTGCCAAGGATTCCGCCAATCAGCACCTTGGTCTGATACTTGCCAATCAAGAAGTACACGCCCAACATCAGTACCAAGCAGATGACCATTCCCAGCAAGATCCGTAGCGTCTCAACAATAATCGGATTTTTATTTTCTTTCATAGTTGTATATCGCACCGCTTTTCATTTCTTCTGATCTTTTTTGTTAAATTCGCCCGTGGAATAATCCGCCATACGGATGATGTATCGGAACATACCGACAATGCCCGAAAGCACGCCGAGAAGAATCGTGACAACCACGATCCAGTTTCCCCATCCAAATTTCCACCGAAGAAAGAGCCCCGCGCCCACCGTGATCCCTGCAGGAAACACAAAGGACCACGCCGCCTGCGCAATATAGTTCATGGCGTATACAAAGCTAAAAAACTTGTTACTCACGAAATACTCCTTTTCCGTGCCAAAAACAAAAAAATTCCTATTAATTATACCATAACACAATCGTTTTTTCAAGAGAGAAACACCAAACTTTCCACAAGAAATTGTAATAAAATGCGAATTTTTACTCAAAAGATTCCGTTTGCGTTAGTTTTTTAACAGAATTTCGCGTTTTATCTTCTGCTACTATTGCCAAACAACTGTTTTTATGATATACTGCTGTCAGCACGTATATACTGCCACCGGGTAGTGGTGTCAATCGGACACTCGGGCGCTTCGTTAGGTCTTGGAAGAAGCGTCGCGGAGTGTTTATTTTTTTGGAGGAACTATGCTTCACAACCCCTTTCACGGACTTAAAAAGCGAGAATGGACCATCTGGCTTCTCTCCCTCGCCACCGTGATCTCATCCAATCTTCTGGCTGGCGAGATCGGCCCCGTTACCCTCCTCGCCACCCTCATTGGCGTCACCGCCCTGATCTTTGTAGCGCGGGGCGACGTGTGGGGACAGATCCTCACCGTCCTCTTCGCCATCCTGTATTCTGTCACCTCGTTCCGCTATCAATACTACGGCGAGATCATCACCTATCTCGGCATGTCCGCGCCCATCGCGGCGGCGTCGGTAATCACGTGGCTGAAAAACCCTTACGAAAAAGGAAAAAACGAGGTCAAGATCCATCGCCTTTCGGCAAAAGGGATCCTACTCCTCGTTCTCGTAACGGCAGCCGTTACCGCCGCGTTTTATTTCCTTCTCGGCGCCCTCGGCACCACGAACCTGCTTGTCAGCACCCTCTCGGTCGCCACAAGCTTCCTCGCGTCCTCTCTGATGATGCTCCGCAACTCCTACTATGCCGTGGCGTACGGCGCCAACGACGTCGTCCTCATCGTGCTTTGGGTTCTCGCGTCGCTTGAGGATATTTCTTACCTGCCCATGGTGGCTTGCTTCTTAGCGTTTCTCTTCAACGATATTTACGACTTCATCAGCTGGAAAAAGCGGGAGAAGAAGCAGGGACTTCGTTAATACCCTTTTCTTCGGAGCCGTCGCAAAATAACAACTGCGAAGACCACCGCAATAACGCCCGTAAGCGCCCCCGCGCTGTCGATCAGCACGTCGGTGAATCGCGGGCCTCGCCCCGCCGTCAGCGCTTGTACGATAAACTCGTCGCAAAGCGCCACGAGAACTGCGTAACCCCAAGCGGCAACAGGAAGCCATCGACGCCTCATAAGCATTACCGCGCCCGTCGCAGGCAACGCAAGGATCAGATACTCTCCGAAATGCGCCAGCTTTCTAATAAAATATTCCGACACGGGGAGGTCCCCTAAAAGCGACTGCAAAAATGCGGCAAGCCGCCCGCTCGCCTCGGAGGATTCCGCCCCGGTCTGCATGGATCGACTGAAAATGAACGCCGTCCACAGGATCGCCAGCGTCAATAGGCCAAGTATCGTATATTTCCTTTTCCCTGACATTTTTGCGCTCCTTTCTTTCGTTTTTCTCTTGCTTTTCACGGTTTATTGTGATAAAATTGACCTATCAAAGAAAACGAGGTGTTCTCTATGCGTTTTGTCGTTGATCACGATTATCACATCCATTCCTATCTTTCTCTCTGCTCCCACGATGACGAGCATACACCGGCCCGCATCCTGCAGTACGCCAAGGCGCACGGTCTGCGCAAAATCTGTCTGACCGACCATTTCTGGGACGAAACGGTTCCCGGCGCGTCGGGCTGGTACCAGAAGCAAAATTACGCCCACGTTTGCGAGGCACTTCCCCTGCCATCCGACCCCGACGTGGAATTCGTCTTCGGATGCGAGACCGATATGGATAAGTTTCTCACCGTAGGACTTTCGCCCGAGCATTACGACCGCTTCGGCTTTATCATCATCCCTACCACCCATCTGCATATGAAGGGCTTCACCATTGATCTTGACGTCACCCTTGAGCAGCGCGCCGAGGCATATGTCAAGCGTCTGGACAAGGTCCTTGATATGGATCTTCCCTTCCACAAGGTGGGCATCGCCCATCTGACCTGCAACCTGCTCGCCCCCGGCGAATGGCAGGATCACCTAACGGTGCTGGATATGATCTCGGACGAGGAGTTTACCCGTCTGTTCATCAAGGCAGCAAAGGTGGGAGTGGGCATCGAGCTGAATTTCCCCGCAAACGGATATTCCGACGAAGATCTCCCCCGCGCCCTCCGTCCCTACAGGATCGCCAAGGCGTGCGGCTGTAAGTTCTACGTGGGAAGCGACTCCCATAAGGTCTGCGAGCAGGAAAAGGGCTTTGCCAACCTGCAGGCTATGGTCGACGTCCTCGAGCTTGAGGAAAGCGACAAATTCACCTTTTAAGTACAATGTGGCGGAAATTTTGGGAAAGTCTTGATTTCCGCCTCGAAATGTGATACAATAACCCCGTCGGCATCTGCCGACACGCCTGCATAGTTAAATGGATATAATAACCCCCTCCTAAGGGGTAGTTACAGGTTCGATTCCTGTTGTGGGTGCCAAGGGATGGCATGGAGCATTTGCTCCGTGACATCCCTTTTCATTTGTCATTGAAGCGAACCTCTCCTTTGGCATCGCCAAAGGATCCGTCGGTGCTAACCAAACCGTCGCAAATCGCTCACCCAGGCACCGACGCGGTTCTGATTCCTGTTGTGGGTGCCAAGGGATGGCGCGGATCATTTGCTCCGTGATATCCCTTTTCATTATACTCCGCTGCAGAGGCAAAGTCAAGGGGCGGTGGTGCCTCTTAAATTTTCGGAAAGTATTGCCAAAAGCGAAAAAATGTGGTACAATACCCTTGTTTTGTGGCGCGATCCCCGTTTTCAAAAATGATCGCCCACAGAAAGGACGTGACAAATGAAGCAATTACGAATCGGCATTATCGGTTGCGGCCGCATCTCGGTGATGCACTTTGAAGCCGCCGTGGATCTTGAGGAAGCCGTTCTCGTCGCCTGCGCTGATGTAAAGCCCGAGCGCGCCGAGGAAAAGGCACAGAAATACAACATCAAGGCTTACACCGACTACCGCGAAATGATCGCCTGTGAGCAGCTTGACGCGGTACAGCTCTGTCTGCCCCACTACCTCCATTCCGAGGTAGCCATATACGCCATGCGGCAGGGGCTTGACGTGATTACCGAGAAGCCTATGGACGTCAATATGGAAAGTGCGGAGCGCGCCATCGCCGTTTCCAAGGAAACGGGAAGAAAGTTCGGCGTGATCTCCCAGTGCCGCTACAACGATTCGGCACAGCTGGTCAAGCGTGCCGTGAAGAGCGGAAGGCTGGGACGTATTATCTCCGCTCGCTCCACCCTTACCTGGTCCCGCTCCGACGACTATTATTCCCACAGTGACTGGAAGGGCACCTGGGATAAGGAGGGCGGCGGCGTGGTCATCGACCAGGCTATCCACTCCATCGATCTGGTTCGCTGGATCATCGACGACGAGGTGGAGAGCGTATCCTGCAACATGGCAAACCGCAGACACAAGATCGTGGATGTAGAGGACTCCGCGGAGGGCTTTATCACCTTCCGAAACGGCGCGACCTACGGCTTCTGGTGTATGAACAATTACGCCTGCGACGAGCCTATTGAGATCAAGCTGTTCTGCGAAAAGGGCAAGGTCACCTTTGGCTACAATCAGGCGCTCATCCAGTACAAGGACGGCACCGTGGAGGAGGTCAAAAAGGCACCGCAGACCTTTAAGGGCAAGGACTATTGGGGCAACTGGCACGTGCGTCAGCTCTCCAACTTTTACCGTGCCTGTCTGGGGCTTGAGCCTCTTGAGATCGACGGCGAGGAGGCCCTCAAGACCCATCGCCTGATCTGTCGGATCTACGAGGAAGGCGGCATGAAGAAATAAAATCCAAAGCGCCACAGGACGGTCCTGTGGCGTTTTTTGAGAGGCATTTCCGGCTTCTAATATTGACAAAAGCCTTTTTTTGATGTACAATAAAGGAATGTTTATAAATCACCAGGCGTGAGGAAGCATATGAAAACGAAAGCAGTTTTGTTTGATCTGGACGGGACGCTGCTCCCTATGGATCAGGACGTTTTTATAAAAGCATATTTCGGCGGCTTGGCAAAAAAGCTGGCGCCCCTCGGATACGATCCAAAGGCACTGATCGACGCCATCTGGAAGGGCACCGCGGCTATGATCGGCAACGGTGGCGAGGCGTCCAACGAAGCGGTCTTCTGGGATACCTTCTGCCAAGCGTTCCACCTGTCCGCCCGCAACGACGAGGCGGTCTTTGACGAGTTTTATCGCACCGATTTTCAAGCGGTAAAGGACGTATGCGGCTATGACGGACGGGCGGCGGAAACCGTTCGCCGTCTGAAGGACGCCGGCATCACCGTGGCGCTTGCCACCAACCCCATTTTCCCTGCTATCGCTACCGAAAGCCGTATGCGTTGGGCAGGTCTTTCCCCCGATGATTTTGCCCTCTATACCACCTACGAAAACATCGGCTACTGCAAGCCCAATCCCGCCTATTACACAGAGATCGCCAAACGCCTCGGCGTAAATCCCGCGGAATGCCTTATGGTAGGCAATGACGTGGGAGACGATATGGTTGCCGCCGACCTCGGCATGAAGGTCTTTTTGTTGACCGATTGCCTGATCAACAAAAAGAACGTGGACATCTCGCAATTCCCAAGCGGCGGCTTCGACGAGCTTTCCCGATACCTCGACGACTTGATCCACTGATCCCAAAGGAGTACTCTATGGAAGATATAAAATCCACCGTTGCGAAGCAGATCGCTGCCCTTCGCGCTCAAAACGGTATGACCCAGCTGGAGCTTGCGGAGCAGCTCCACTACTCTGACAAGGCGGTTTCCAAATGGGAACGCGGGGAATCTATCCCCGAGCTTGCCACGCTGGTCGCCATCGCCGACCTGTTTGACGTGACTCTTGACGAGCTGATCCGCAACAGAAAGCCTGCAGAGGCGTCCGCGTCGTCGGTCTCGGTCACCGACAAAAAGAAGCACGCCAACCGCTCCATCGTGACCGCTATCAGCATCCTTTTGGTTTGGTTCTTGGCATCGCTGGCTTTCGTCGTTCTCGACCTGCTTCCCTCCGACGTGCATCACCATTGGTTGGCGTTCATTTATGCCATCCCCATTTCCGCCATCGTCTGGCTGGTCCTCAACTCCGTTTGGTTTAATCGCAGGCGAAATTATCTCATCATTTCCCTGCTGACGTGGTCTCTTTTGGCCGCCATTCATATCAGCTTCGTTGCTTTTTCCATCAACATCTGGCAGGTATATCTGCTGGGGGCGCCCGGACAGCTCGTGATCCTTTTATGGTCCGGACTCTACCGCAAAAAAGCGAGAAAAACCGCGTAACAGCGCCATTCTACCGCCCGACTCTACCGACAGGAGAGTCGGGCTTTTTCCGTTTCTACCATATAGATACCACTACAAAAAGACCGTAGGTTGACTTTTTATATTATGGGCGGTATAATGGGAGCGCAAAAAGAGGACGAAAGGAGAAGGATATGGAAAAACAGAGAGTCATATTCTATCGGGACGAGCTGAACGACGAGTTTTCTACGGCGCAGATCACCCCCAAGCGTATCGACGGAAGCTACCGTTATTGCCACGATTCCCTATGGAAGCGCTTTACCCATTTTTTCTGGTATCGCATAGTGGCGACCCCCATTGCGTACGGATACGTCAAGACGGCGCTCGGTCAAAAAACGGTGGGACGGGAAAAGCTCAAGCCTTACCGAAAAGCAGGATACTTTCTGTACGGCAACCATACCCAGATCGTGGGGGACGCCTTTCTCCCCAGCATCTTGACCCTCCCCAAAACATGTTACACCATCGTGCATCCCAACAACGTATCCATGCCCCTACTCGGACGTGTGACGCCCTCTATGGGAGCGCTCCCTCTGCCCGACGATATGGACGCCTATCGCAATTTTCTCCGCGCGGTGGATCGTCGCATCGACGAAGGACACGCGGTGGTCATTTATCCCGAGGCGCACATCTGGCCCTTCTATACCGAGATCCGCCCCTTCCCCGACGATTCCTTCCATTATCCCGTCAAGAAAAACGTCCCTTGCTTCTGCTTCACCAACACCTATCAAAAACGGCGATGGTCAAAAAAGCCAAAGATCGTGACCTATATCGACGGCCCCTTCTTTCCCGACATCTCCCTCCCCAAGCGAGAGCAGCGCGCCGCGCTTCGGGACCGTGTCTACGAAGCGATGCAGCAACGCGCAAAAAGCTCCACGGTGAAATGGATCCGATACGAAAAGGAGAAAAACAATGGTTAATATTCTGTTCTGCGGAAACGATAAGGTCTTCGACGGCATGCTGACCTGCGCCCTTTCCATACTCAAGCGCACCGCGTCCCCCGAGCCCTTCACGTTCTACGTGCTCACCATGGACGTTTCCCACATCAAGCCGACCTATCTCCCCGTGAACGACCGCCAGATGGCACTTTTCAGCGAGGTGATCCAAGGCTACAACAAGGAAAATCGCGCCGTTCTCATAGACGTCACGGCACTATACCGAGAGAAGTTCGAAAGCTGTCCCAACGAGGACGCCTACTGCTCGCCCTACACGCTGATACGACTGTTCGCCGACCGCGTGGACGGTCTGCCCGATAAGCTTTTGTATCTGGACGTAGACGTGATGTTCAACCGCGACGTTCATCTGCTTTACGATATCGACGTGGATGGCTACGAATACGCCGCGGCGCGGGATCACTACGGAAAATATCTGGTGCATCCCAACTACGTAAACGCCGGCGTTTTGCTGTTTAATCTGGGCTATATGCGTCAAACGGGGCTACTGAAAAAAGCGCGGGCGTTGATCAAGACTAAGAAGCTGATGTTTGCCGATCAGAGCGCCATCATTCGCTCCACCACCCGTAAAAGGATGCTTCCCCAGCGCTTCAACGATCAGAAGTTCTTGCACAAGCACACCGTCGTGCGGCACTTTTCCAAGCGCCTGTTCTGGCTTCCCTACCCCCACACCGACAACATCAAGCAATGGCAGGTAGACCGCGTCCACAAGGTCTTCCGCTATCGTCAGTTTGACGATATTCTGTCCGAATACCAGGATCTCATCAAAAAATTCAACCAAGGAGCTTCCCAAAATGGCTAAACCGATCATTCCCATATTCTACGCCTGCGATGACGCCTTCGTGAAATACACCGTCGTTTCTCTGCACTCGATGATGGCGAACGCAGACCCCAACTACCAGTATCACGTTCATATCCTTCACACTGAGATCACCCCCCGCGTTCGCCGTTCCTTCCAAAAGATGGAAGCGGAGAACGTAAAGATCTTTTTCGAGGACGTCAGCTCTTATCTGGAGACCCTTTCCTCACGTTTACCCATTCGGGATTACTACTCCAAGACCACCTATTTCCGCCTGTTCATCGCCGAGATGTTCCCCGAATATAACAAGGCGATCTACATTGACAGTGACACGGTCGTGCAGGGCGATATCAGCAAAATGTATCTGACCGATATCGGGGACGCCTACGTGGGCGCCTGCCATGAGCAGGCAATGGTTCAGGTCGACGAGTACGGCACCTACGTGGAAAAGGTGCTTGGCATCTCCCGCCACGCCTTCTTCAACGCGGGCGTTCTCCTCATCAACTGCCGCAGATTCCGCGAGGGGCGGATCCTGGACAAATTCGTGACCCTGCTCGGCACCTACAACTTCGTCGTTACGCAGGATGAGGACTACCTCAACGTGCTCTGCAAGGATCACGTCTACTGGCTGGATCAGCGATGGAACACCGAGATCTTCGGTGAGATCCCCTACCCCATCGAGGAAGCCTGCGTCCTCCACTACATTATGACCAACAAGCCGTGGCATTACCGTGATTGCAGACACGGCGACCTTTTCTGGAAATACGCCTCCGAAACCTACGTTTACGAGGAAATTCGAAAGGTCCTTGACGCCTATACCGACGAGGAACGGGCGCGGGACGCCGCCTCCTGTGAGGCACTCCTACAGCTGGCGCTGAGGGAGATCGACCGCGAGGACAATTACCTGAAGGTACTCAATAAGAAAACGCGAAGTGCCGACAGAGTCGCCATTCTTGAAAAGATCGAAGCCTACGAGCGGGCGGGACGGTTCGGTGAGGACGTGGAGGAGGATCCCCCCTCTCGCGTGCTGATGCCCGACGAGATCGACTACCTCAAGAAATCCCTTTGGCAACGCTTGAAGACCAAGCACGCCTTTGCCATCGCCCACAAATTCGTCCACAAGCTGATGAAGGAAAAGAAGATGATCGTCAAGGAGATCCGCGGCATTGAAAATCTCCGCGAGCTTGACAGCGGCGCTATTATCACCTGCAATCACTTCAACGCCTTTGACAGCTTTGCCATCCAGCTCGCCTACGAGGCGGCAGACCAGCCGAAGCGCACCTTCTATCGGGTCATTCGGGAAGGCAACTACACCTCATTCCCCGGCTTCTACGGCTATCTGATGCGAAACTGCAACACCCTGCCCCTCTCCTCTCACCACAAGACCCTCAAAAAATTCTCGGACGCCGTAAGCACCCTTTTGCGCGACGGTCACTTCGTTCTGGTCTATCCCGAGCAGAGCATGTGGTGGAATTACCGCAAGCCCAAGCCCTTGAAGAAGGGGGCTTACATCTTAGCCGCCAAAAACAACGTCCCCGTTCTTCCCTGCTTCATTACGATGAAGGACTCGGATATTCTCGGCGAGGACGGCTTCCCCGTTCAGGAATACACCATTCACGTATCCGCCCCCATTTATCCCGACGAGAGCCTTCGCTACGGCGAAAAGGTGGAAAAGCTTGCCGCGCAGAACTTCGCGGTCTGGAAGGGGATCTACGAAGCCGAATACGGAATTCCTTTGATCTACACCACCGAATCAACTGCGGACGAAGGGGAAATGTCGAGTTTGTAAACAATTTTCATCTTCGACAAAACAGGCTTGACAACTTGGAACTCTCCAAGTATACTATTAAAAATTCCAAAAATTCAGGAGCAACTCAATGAACTTCAAAATCGTAGCCGACTCCTCCGCTGATCTTCTTGCCCTCGCCGACGTCCCCTTTTCGTCGGTGCCTCTCACCATCGTTACGGCAGAAAAGCAATATACCGACAACCGAGAGCTTGACGTATCCGCTATGCTCGCCGATCTTGCGACGTACAAGGGGAAATCGGGCTCATCCTGCCCCAATCCCGAGGATTGGCTGGCGGCGTTCGAGAACGCCGAGAACGTATTTTGCGTTCCCATTACCAAAAATCTTTCGGGCAGCCACAACGCCGCCCTTCTTGCCGCCAAGCAGTACACCGAGTGCCATCCCGACCGCCGCGTGTACGTGGTGGATACCCTGTCCACCGGTGCCGAGGATCGGCTGATCGTAGAAAAGCTTCGTTCCTTGATTCAAGCGGGCATGACCTTTGACGACATTGTAGCCGAGATCAAGCGCTATCAACGCCGTACCCACTTGATATTTGCCCTCGAATCCATGCGAAACCTTGCTAACAACGGACGGGTCAGCCCCATCGTAGCAAAGCTTGCGGGTGTTCTCGGTATTCGTATTATCGGTAAGGCAAGTGATGAGGGGACCCTTGAGATCACCAACAAATCCCGTGGTGAGAAGCGCGCCCTCGCCGATATTTTCGACAATATGCTGAACAACGGTTATAACGGTGATAAGGTTTATATCCATCACTGTGAGAATCCCGAAAGCGCGACCGCGCTCCGCGATCTGATCCTTGCCAAATTCCCCGCGGCTTCCGTCCTTCTCGGAGTCACACGAGGACTTTGCAGCTTCTACGCCGAGCGCGGCGGCTTGATGATCGGATACGAAAGCCGCGAATGCTGACCGAAGCTATAAAAAATGCGTGAATGCTAACTGCATTCACGCATTTTCTTTGATATACTTTAGGTCACTCCTCTGTGGGTCCCCCTTCTTCCTCCGGGATCACAGGCGGATCCGCCATCTCCATCGCTTGCTTTCCTTGCTTTGCCGCCTTGATCTTATTGACTACGTAGCTGCCGCCACCCGCGATACAAAACAGCAATCCGATGGCAAGATCTCCGAAATATGCCGGTGCGATCTCGGGATCGGTCAGATAATAATGGGAACCTCTGACCGCCTCGAAGAAGGTGAGCGTATAGTCGATCTCCCCCTCCTCAAACCAAAGCTTATGCACGTCGTATACGTCGTACGCCAGACAAAAATACCAGGCGATAACGATGACCAAAAGCGCGATCACCACGGATATAACGATGCCCTTTACACTCTCTTTTTTCGAGAAAACAAAATAACCCTTTATCGCGCAAATCGCGCCGATCAATCCGCTGATTCCGGCAATAAAGCCAATGCGGTAGATAATAAACCAAAGCACCCCGCCTACCAGTGAAAACAAAAAGGCGCCTACGATACCTGCGAGCACGTTCTCTGTTACCTCAGGTGCTCTGTCATACTCTCTGCTGTTGTTCATTTTTACCTCCTCTCGCTCCTGCGAGCCTCCTCCGGTCAAGTCTGTTTCATTTTGAGCGTAACAAGTTGTTACATATCCATTGTAACATTTTGTTACAATAAAGTCAAGAGCTTTTTGAAAATTCGACAGAAAGGATTTTTCAAAATGAAAGGCTTAAGAGAGATACGGAACAAAAAGGGGTACAGCCAATTAAAGGTGGCTATGGATCTCAATATCAGTCGGGAGGCACTGTCATATTACGAAGCGGGAAAGCGCACCCCCTCGTTGGATATGCTCATCAAGCTTTCCGAGTATTTTAACGCTTCGATTCACTATTTGATCACGGGAACGGAATTCGTCCCGAAGGAGTAAAAGCCGTCAACATTTTGTTGGCGGTTTTTTCTTGCCTTTTTTCTGCTTCCGTGCTATACTGGCATCAAGAAACCTTGACGAAGGAGCATCCTGTTATGTTGAACGAACTCATCCGTGACGTATCCGAAAACGCGATCACCCACGGCGGTCTTCCCTTCTGGAGCTGGAATGACAAGCTGGAGGAGGACGAGCTTCGCCGTCAGATCCGCAATATGCACGATATCGGAATGAACGGCTTTTTTATGCACGCCCGCGGCGGTCTTGAAACCGAATATATGTCGGACGACTGGTACCGCGCGATAAACGTCTGCATCGACGAGGCAAAAAAGCTTGGTATGGAGGCGTGGTCCTACGACGAGAACGGCTGGCCCTCGGGCTTTGCGGGGGGCAAGCTTCTTGGAAATCCCGAAAACTTCGCCCGTTTTCTCCGCTACCAAACGCAGGATACCTATCCCGAGGGAGAGCCCCTTGCGGTCTACGTACTGGAAAACAACGTATCCCGCCGCGTGAGCGCGCCCGTGGACGGCGCCACCACGTACCACGTGATCACCGTCGGACACGACCGTTCCTACGTAGACGTTCTTAACAAATCTGTGATCCGTCAATTCATTGACGTGACTCACGAGGAATATAAAAAGAAGATCGCCGCCGCGGATTTCGGTACCGCTATGCCCGGCTTCTTCACCGACGAGCCCCAGCACTACCGCGCCGCGACCCCCTGGTCACAGGTCATTCCCGACGCCTTTCTTGCCGAATACGGCTACGATCTCTGCGAGCATCTTTTGAAGCTCTTTGTGGACTGCGAGGGCTTCCGCGAATTCCGCTTTGACTACCGCAAGCTTGTAGCAAAGCTCTATATTGAGAGCTTTGTCAAGCAGATCTACGATTGGTGCGAGGAAAACGGCTGTCAGCTGACGGGACACACCATTGAGGAAAGCACGATCAGCGGTCAACTTCACTGCTGCTCGGGCGTGATGCAATTCTATCAGTACGAGCATATCCCGGGCATCGACTACCTGTCCCGTCCTCTCAAAAAGGACGCTATGGCAAAGCAGCTTGGCTCGGTCTGCGCCCAGACGGGACGCAAAAAGGCCCTGACCGAAACCTTTGCCATGTGCGGCTGGGACGTCACCCCCAAGGAGCTTAAAAACATTGCCGATATGCAATACGCGGGCGGCGTCAATCTGATGTGTCACCATCTGTACGCCTATTCCATGCGCGGACAGCGAAAGCGGGACTACCCCGCCCACTTTTCCGAGCATCTGCCGTGGCAGAAGCATCTTGCAGACTTCAACCGCTATTACAATAACCTCGGCTATATGCTTTCCCGCGGCACCGAATCGGCTCGCACCCTGGTGATCCATCCCCTGCACCACTCCTTTATGTACTACGTCCGCGAGCGCGAGGCGGAATCTATGGCGACCGAGAACGGACGCCTCAATGCCCTGTCCGATCTGCTTTCGGGAAACCAGATCGCCTATCACTACGGCGACGAAACCATGATGAAGGAGCTGGCGCGCGTGGACGGTACGGCGATCAAGGTGGGACTTTGCACCTACGACCGCGTGATCGTTCCCGACGTGGAGACCTTGGATTCCTTTACCGTTTCCCTGCTTCGCGAGTACGCGGAAAACGGCGGCAAGATCTTGCTTTTAGGACAAACGCCCACACGCATCGACGCCCGTCTCGCCGATCTTTCGTGGCTTAAGAGCAACTTTAGTCTTGAGGAGCTGAAGAACGCCGAGGAGGTCGTAGCAACCCTTGAGGGTCAACGAATCCCCGACCTTCGCGTTATGACAAGACAAACCGAGGACGGCAGGCTGATCTTCGTTACCAATATCCGTAATCAGACCTACAAAACCGTACAGATCGCCGTAAAGAATTGCCGTAACCTCGTCAAGCTGGACATTCTGACCCTTACCCCCTCGCCGCTTCACGGCGAGGTCTCGAAGGACGGCACCTTCCGCGCCCTTGTGGATATAGGAGATTCGGAATCCTTCATGCTGGTGGAAAGCGACGCGCTCCCCGCCCTGCCTCTCGCAGACTACAGGATGCCCGACGCGGCGACCTTCCTGCCCGCGCCGCGCGCCACCCTCACGAAGCGCCCCGTCAACACGCTGACGCTGGATACCCTCTCCTACTCCCTTGACGGCGGCAAATTCGTCGAAGACATTCCCCTGATGCAGCTCAAGGACGAGCTGCTTCGTAACCGATATGCGGGCGAGCTGACGGTAAAGCACATCTTCAAGGTTGAGGCGATCCCCCAAGCGATCAGCCTTGCCGCGGAGAAGCTTCCCTACAAGTCGCTGACGGTCAACGGTAGCCCCGTTGCCCTTGGAAGCGGCTTCTGGCTGGACCGCTGCTTCGGCACGGCGGACATCACCGCCCTTGTCAGGGTCGGCGTCAACGAGATCTGCTATACCGTGAATTATTTCCAGCGCGACGCCGTCTACGACGTTCTGTATTCCGGCGTTTCCGAGTCCCTTCGCAACTGTCTTTGCTTCGATACCGAGATCGAATGTGTGTATCTTTTTGGTGATTTCCGCGTGGCAACCGATCCGCGCCGATTTGAGGCGGTCGCCCACAACGTCTTCACCTATGATGGGGACTTCTCCATCGCCCCTGCCCGCGATACGGTAAGCCTCGTCAACGTGATCAAAGACGGCTATCCCTTCTTTGCGGGGGAGCTTTGCGTCGCCACCGAGTATGAGTATCGGATCGGTATGCCCACCGTTCTTTCCCTTTCGGGTCGCTTCGCGGTGTGCGAGATCCTGGTAAACGGATGCTATGCGGGCAAGCTTTTGTTTGAAAGCGCCTGCGACCTTTCCGCGCATTTGCATGAGGGCAAGAACGTCATAGAGCTTCGTCTCTGCAACGGCAACCGCAATCTGCTGGGACCGCTCCATCACGCCACCTTTGAGCCCACCGGTGTAACCCCCTCTCACTTCACGGGCGAGAAGCAATGGAAGGACGGCGAATGGAAGCAATATCTCAAGGATCGTTACTGCTTCGTCCGCTTCGGCGTCAACTGCCGAGAATAACGGAAAACCCCGACGGAACACCGTCGGGGTTCTTTTATTTTTTGTTTTTCGCCTCATTGGATCGGTTCGCGGGAAGATTTCTGTGACTCGTCACAGGCTTTGCCTGATCGTTTTTAATGCTCTGTGCCGACTCTCTCACAAAGATCGTGACGAGAGAGATCCCGCCTATGATCAGGGAAAATACGGCAGGGATCAGCAGGATAAAGGCAACGAAGATGCCCGCCGTCACACACGCGCCCGTCACCGCCGTAAGCGCCTTGGGGAACAGAAGCCCAAGGATCAGGTCGGCAAAGAGAAGCATAGTCGCGATCACGCCAAGACCGCGCGTTCCCGAGCGGATATCCGAGCGGCTGACCTCCATATGGATCGCCACGGAAAAGGAAAGCACCATGCAGATCCACCAACGCCAATCCAAAAAATTGTCTATGGCAAAAAAGCTGCCGAGCATAGACCCGATCCCGCCCAGAAGTGCCACCACGGCGTCGCCGCTGAAGCCCCCCACAAGGGACGCGCGGATCTCCACGGTTTCACTTTTCATCGCGAAATACATCCCCGGGGTCAACAGGCGCACCAGCAGTAAGATCACCGCGCCGCCTGCCAGGATCGGCGAGATACCGATAAAGAAATTACCTATCTGCTGATACAGATTCTTACGGTAGTAGGTATGCTCCACGTATCCCAAGGTTTTGGAGCGCTTGGAGTCCCCAAACAAGCTGACCTTTTTTACGGTGTGCCCGAACAAAAGGCACATCAGCGCGTGAGAATATTCGTGGATCGGCGTACCGATATATCCCGTCAGCCGCACGATCCCGAAGGCGGTATCGCCGCAGGCATCGTAAAAGCAACGGTTACACAGGGAAATAAGACCGCCGTACAGCAGAATAAAGCCCACGGTAAAGGCAAGCTGAACAAACAGGTTGCCCAAGATTTCAAGCACGATCACGGCGGCGCCTCCCTTCCTTTTCCATACCATATCATTATAAAGGAAACGCCGCTCCGTGTCAACTATATTTTGAATTTTGGCTTGCCGAAGACGCACAGAAAGCTCACGGCAAGGGATACGATGGCGGACACGCCTCCGATAACGATCAAGGAGGTCCAATCGTCAACGGGCGCCATCGCCTTGACCGCGAAAATCAGTCCGACGGACAGAGCGCACGCGGCAAAGCAACGGAGAACGGGACAGTAAAATTGCCACGCGCCCGTTTTGAGTATACGCCCCGCGAAAAACGGAACCAGCACCGTATACCAAAGTAGCTGTGCCACACAGGAAGTGGCGGCAACCCCCACCACCCCTGCGGGGGTAAAGCAGGCGATAAACAGAATGACTGCCAGAGTAAAGAGTCCGCTTCCCACGAACAATAAGGATAAGCGGCGCATTCGGTTCATCACCACCCCAAGATCCACGATAGGGAGGGCGCAGGCAACCGACACCGCGGGGAGAATCGAAAGCACCGTCAAAAGGCGAAGCGAAGGGGCGCTCTCCGAAAGCCAGAGCGTGAAAAACTCATGGCAGAAGCCAATACCGACCGCCACGCCGACCGCCGCCAGATACCCCGTGATCTTTTGGTTACGCACGATCTCCCGCCGCAGAAGCGCGTCCTCACCCCGCGCGAAGCGCTTGGCGGTGATGGGCAGGAACGCACCCGCCAGCACGAACAGGATCCCACAAAGGAAGCGGGACGCGGTGAGCGCCACCGGGTACAGTCCCACGCCGTCCGAGGAGAAGACCACGTTGCAAACCAACAAAAGCGCGCCCGTCATCAAAAACGCTCCAAACCGATCCAACGTATACCAAACACCCGACACAAGCACCCGCCGTGCGTGGGCGCCGCAAACGTGACGCACCGACAGGGACAGATCGGGAGCCAGCCGTCGGCACATCAAGACCTGAATCGCCGCGCCCGCCACGGCAGACACCAAAACCGCGATGCCGACACTCACGATCGAGGAGGAAAATCCGCCGCCTAAGAGTCCGAACAGCACCGCCGCCTTGAGAAGCACCGCGATCAGCTCCTGTCCCGACCGAAGATCGATGCGGTTGGAGATCATATACGCGCTGCCAAACGCGGCGGAAAGCGCATTGACGAGCACCGAAGCCAAAATGAGGGTGAAAAACACGCGAAGCTCGCTCACAAAATTTGCGGGCACGGAAAGAATACGGTCAACAAACGCCACGAACAATCCCATGGGGAGAAGCAGAACGCCGCACAAAAGAAGATTGGTGAAGAAAACCGTGGAAAAATACCGACTGGCGTCGGCGTGATTTCCCCGCGCGTCCTCTACGGTAATGTAGCGACTCGCCGTCGAATTGACGACCCCCGTAAACATACCGAAAAAGGCGATGACCTCTGTGGAAATGGGATAAAAGCCGTACGCCTCAACACCGATCCTCGCAATCAGAAAGGGCGTGATCACGAAAGCGATCATCGCCGACAGACAGTGCGCCGCCGTGTTGCAGATCATATTAAACGCCACCCGCTTGGAGGATTCCAAAGCCGAAACTGAGATTTGATTCATAGAGTTGCTCCTTTGCTATGATTATGTACCGTCTATGAATTAGTATTTGCCACGGCTTTGACGCTTTATTTCAGCCGATCCGCTTTTCTTTACAAAAAAACGCCCCCGACGAAGCTCGTCGGGGGTCAATTCAATCCGTCGTTTTGGAAAATGGAGGAAACGACGCGAGTCCTATTCGATTTATCTGCGCTTGAGCTTGCCGATGACTCTGCCGCCGCACCATACGTTTTGGAAGTCCTTCAGCATAATGTCACCGTAAATTTTGTTAAGAGAGATCAACCGGTCGCCGCCGAAGATCTTGAAATAGCCGCTTCCGTCAAGCAAGAAGATGCCCGGCTCTCCCACCTCTACACTCTCGCAATCCTCTACCAAAAGGATGTCGCCGTCGCGGTATTTGGGCTCCATACTGTTGCCGCTGATCTTGAGGGCAAAATCGGCATCCGCCGTACGGGAATTGTGGGGAATAAAGATCTCCTCGCCCGAGGAGGCGTCGAGAAACTCCCCCGGTCCTGCCGACACGGGAAGATCGTAAAGCATAATGCTCCGCTTACCGAAGCGGGAGGTCTCCTTTGCCGCGGTAATACGGCGGTACACCTCTTCGCCCGAAAGCACCGTGGGCTTGCTCGCGGATGCCTCGTACTCGGAGCAGGTCACGCGCTGAAGCTCCTTATCAACCACAAGGGCGCAGAGCTCCCGTCCGTGGGCGTCCAGCTTGCGATAGCTCTCCACCAGGCGGATCTCCCCTGCCTCGAGGGTATAGTTATTGTGGTTCTCGGGTGTGCCGCTGATCACGTAGTCCAGCGAGCATCCGAGCGCCTCGCAGATCGCTACAATATTGGAAAGCTTGGGTGACTCGCTGAAGCCCGCAAGAATCTTGCTCAGCGTTCCCAGCGGGATCCCCGTCATCTCCGAAAGCATATCATTGGTGATCTTGCGCTGACTTTTTATCTGTTTAATACGATCGATATAATCCATACAAGTACTCTCCTTTATCCGAAAGCTTCCATTTTTTTGACTTGCAAGCAGATTATATCACAATTTTTCCGTTTTGTAAAGTACTTTTTGAAAATTTTTCTTATTTTTTGAAATATTTTTTCTTTTTACGGAATTTTTTCTCCGTTTTCGTCCGATTCTTTCCTATTTCGGCAACCCCATTCCTTTCTCGATCAAAAAGGTGGCGACCGCCGAGGAAACCTCATCCGTACCGTCGAAGGCCGTCAGGACAATCAGCCGCACGCAAAAGAAGAAAAAGAATAGGAGCGCCATAAAAAGCAACCCTTTGACGATCGAAAAACGCCGTATCCTCCTATGCCTTACGGGAAGGATCACGGTCCTCTCCGCATTCGTCACGGGCACCCTTCCCTCTCGATTTCCCGAGGAAAGCCTTGGTCTTTCCAAAATCCATCACCTCAAAAGATCCTATGCCCGACACAAAACGATTATGCCAGCGTAAACGCGGTATCCACTGCATCGGCAATCAGCTCGGAGATCTTATCGGTGATCACGTCACTTTCCTTGGGGGACACGAAAAAGCTTCTTCCGTTTTCCAGAACGCGGTGCAGCTCGGGACGGATCTCCTCGATCCCCGCCTGTCGGAGGGCATCGTATACGAGGGTTGCCGAATTGACCACGGTGGGAACGCCCAGGGCGATGACGGGAACACCAACCGTTTCTCTGCAGATCGCCTTTCGGTTGTTACCGATCCCGGAGCCGGGATTGATCCCACTGTCCGATAGCTGTACCGTTGCCGCCAAGCGCTCGCAGGAACGGGCGGCAAGGGCATCGATGGCAAGCACCACGTCGGGACGGGCATTTTCCACCGCCCCGCGGATCAACTCCACCGTTTCGATCCCCGTCTGTCCAAGAACCCCCGGAAACACCGCCGAGATCTCGCACCGCCCCACCGTATCGTAAAGCGCCTCGTCAATGGCGCGCAAATGGCGTGTTACGTTCAGCTTGCGAACGCTGTACGGACCGATGGCGTCGGGGGTAATATCCGAATTGCCAAGCCCCGCCACAAGCACACCGAAGCCTCGGTCCACCGACTTGCCGCACACCTTGGCGCACATCGCCCGAATCTCCCGTGCCACAAGGGAAGAAAGAGATGAAAATTCCTCGCCTCCCATCAGCCAGATCTTGCCGCACATGACCGTTACGTAGGTTCCCCTCGGCTTTCCCAGCATCTCCTCATAGGCTTTATCGCGGATATGGAGCCGCGACACGGTATACGCCCCCACCGTTTCCTCGCGATACATCCCCTCGGGCAAGCCGGCGCCATCCTTGATCCCGCCGCTTTCACACGCCAGATCGGAACGGGAATAATCCTCCATTTTTACGTCCTCCTTCGCGTTTCGCTTCTCCCTGCTAGTATTCCCCGCGGCATGGGGGGAAATCCCACAAAAATTCACAAAGTTTTTCTTGACGAAGCACGGAAAAAGATGTATACTGTAACATATCATCCCTGCCACATACGTGCGCCTTTTCATATGTTTATTTTGCACAGTTTCGAGGTTTTGAATTGTGCAATTCTCCAAAGATTAAATTTGTCCGCCCTTACTTGTTGATAAATTTGGCTTTTGATGTTATAATATGTTGAATAGCACTCTGTGCACGATGTTACATTTTACTCAGGAGGATCCCTAAAAAATGATCAAGCGTATCATAGCATTTTTGTTGTGCGCTCTCGTTGTTCTGTCTTGCTTCGTTTCCTGCGGAAGCGACATCAACACCGACAACCCCGGCGCGTACATCTCGATGTACCTCACCGACGAGGTATATGACTTTGACCCCGCAAACGCGTACAAGAACGAGTCCGCGCTCCGTGTGGTCAGCCTGCTCTTCGCCCCTCTCTTCTCCCTGGACGAGAACGGCAACGTAAAGAAGGAGCTGGTAAAATCCTATGAGATCTTTGAGGATCCCAAGGCAAGCGAGTACAAGCTCACCCTGAAGCTTGAGAAGTCCTTCTGGAGCGATGGCGCGCAGGTAGCGGCAAACGACGTCGTATTTGCGTGGAAGCGTATCCTTGAGGTTGAGTCCACCAGCGAAGCCGCTTCCCTTCTTTTCGATATCAAGAACGCCCGCAAGGTCAAGGAGGGTGATCTCTCCATTGACGCTCTCGGTATCTACGCCGTCAACACCACAACCGTAGAGATCCTGTTTGAGGAGCGTCTGGATGCCAACGGCAAGCCCGCCATTGACTACGAGGGCTTTATGCGGAACCTGACCAGCTACGCGCTGGTTCCCCTTCGTGAGATGATCGTCAGCCGCTCGGACGACTGGGCGAAGAAACCCGCCACCATGGTGTGCAGCGGTCCCTTCACCCTCCGCAGAGTATCCTACGACAAGGATAACCGCGGTCTTACGCTTGAAAGAAACGCATACTACCTTCGCGACAAGGAGGTAGATAAGCTGGATAAGCAGGTTACCCCCTACCGCTTGGTGATCGATTACACCAAGACCGAGGAGGAGATCATGGCGGCTTACGAGGCAGGCGAGATCTTCTTCGTTGGCGATATTCCCCTTTCGATGCGTTCCACGTATGCCAAGGAGGCAGACGTAAGCGACCTTATGTCCACGCATACCTACTATCTCAATGAAAAGGCTATCATCGGCGGCAAGGCTCTGTTTGCGGAGAAGGCTGTCCGTGAGGCACTTTCCCTTGCCATCGACCGTGAGGCAATTGCCAACGCCGTCGTATTTGCCAAGGCGGCAACCGCTCTGGTTCCCTACGGTGTCTTCAATGTCGATTCGGCAAAGAAGGACTTCAGAAAGGTAGGCGGTGATCTCATCGCCACCGCCGCTGATATGGCAGCCGCCAAGGCAAAGCTTGCCGAGGCGGGCATTGACGCCTCCAAGTTCAGCTTCACCATTATGGTTGCCGAATATGACGAGGTACACGTTGCCATCGCCGAGATGGTCAAGGACGCTTGGTGCGAGCTTGGCTTCAAGGTAAGAGTCAACGCGATCGGCGTAGAAACCAACGATGACATCGGAACGACCGGTGAGGTTGCTACCGATATCAAGGACGATATCTTTGCGGAGACCCTCCGCGAGGGCGATTATCAGGTCGTTGCCGTTGATCTCGTAACCTATACACCCGACGCCTTCAACGTTCTCGCTCCCTTCGCAAAGGGCTTCTCCGGTCAGGGTATGGATATGGATCTCAAGGATGAGAACGGTCAGCCCTACTACGTGATCCCCTCTCACGCAACCGGATTTGACAACGAGGAGTACAACGCGTTGATCGAAAAGGTCTACGCAACCACCTCCGCCTCCGAGAAGGCTGCCCTTCTTCACGAGGCAGAAGCTATGCTGATGGAAAATATGCCCGTTATCCCCATCGTATTCAATCAGTCCGCTACCCTCACGGGCAAGGGACTTTCCAAGATCGATTTCGGTTACTACGGCGCGGCGATCTTCTCCAAGGCAAAGCTCCGCAACTACGAAGATTACCTTCCTGCAGAAGAATAAGAATAATTCATAGGAACTCACATCCCCGCGGCGGTCTCGCTTGAGACCGCCGCACGTTTTTTCTCAAAAGCCCGAAAAATTTGACAGGTACGCTTTACAAATACTTAAAACTATGATATAATAATTTAATAATGCCATAAAAGGAGGACGTATGACCATCATTCCCTTTTGGGGCGTTTCTTGGGAGTCCAACTCCTACCTGATCGTAAGCCAGAAGCACGCGGCACTCATAGACGCGGGCGTTGACGTGGGGCGTGTGGAGGCGGCATTGGCGAGCGAGGACGCCAGCCTGGATTACATCCTGCTGACCCACGGACATTTCGACCACACCCTATCCGTGGACAGGCTTCGCGGGGCGCGGTCCGCTCCCCTTGTCGTGCATGCGGCTGACGCCGAGATGCTCACCGACGCCGAGAAAAGCGCTCAATACCTCTTCTTTGGCACAAAAGACGCACACGCGCCTGCCGATAAAACGGTGACGCACGGTGACGTGCTTCCCTTGGGGGATACCGTCATTCGGGTATATCACACCCCCGGACACAGTCTTGGGTCGGTATGCTACGGCGTGGAAAACGCGCTGTTCAGCGGCGACACCCTGTTTGCGGGCGGCTACGGCAGATGCGATCTGTACGGCGGCGATATAAACGCCCTCGCCCACTCTCTCGGCTCTCTTCGGGAGCTGGATCCATCACTTACCATTTACCCCGGACACGGCGGATCTGCCACACTCGGCGACGCCCTCAACAATCTGTTCGGGCTCACATAACCAAACAAAAGAAAGGGTCACAATATGGATACCAATTATCTTGCAGAGCTTCTCTTCCCTCATATCAAGACCACGCCCGAGGATATGGAGAAGCAATATCCCCCCCGCAATCTTCCCGAGGGTGCCAAGGTCACCCGATTTGCTCCCAGCCCCACGGGCTTCGTGCATTTCGGCGGTCTGTTCCCCTCCACGGTAGGCGAGCGCTTGGCTCACCTGTCGGACGGCGTTTTCTTCCTCCGCATTGAGGATACCGACGCCAAGCGAGAGGTGGAGGGTGCTGCGGAGGGTCTGATCAAGACCCTTGCCACCTACGGCATTGAGTTTGACGAGGGTGCCATCCTTGATGCCAACGGCAATATTTCGGATCAGGGCGATTACGGTCCCTACCGTCAGAGCCAGCGTGCCGCCATCTATCAGACCTACGCCAAGCAGCTTGTCCGTGAGGGCAAGGCGTACCCCTGCTTCACCACCGAGGAGGAGCTGGACGAGCTTCAGCAGGTCAACAAAAAAGAAGAGATCAAGAACACAGACTGGCAGGCAGAGGCAGAAAAGCGCCGTGCCGAAATGCTGGCGCGCCGCGAGTTTACCGTAGAAGAGGTGGAGAAGCACCTTGCCGAGGGACATCCCTTCGTGCTTCGTATCCTTGCCGACGGCGATCCCGAGAAGAAGGTGAAATTCACCGACCTTGTCAAGGGTACCATTGAGATCCCCGAAAACGACGAGGATTTCGTGCTTCTCAAGTCGGACGGTATTCCCACCTACCACTTTGCCCACGCCGTGGACGACCATCTGATGGGAACCACCCACGTGGTGCGCGGCGAGGAGTGGCTTCCCAGCCTTGCCAAACATCTGCAGCTGTTCCGTTATCTCGGCTTCAAGACCCCCAAGTATATGCACATCGCCCAGATCATGAAGCTGGACGAGGCGGGCAACAAGAAAAAGCTGTCCAAGCGCGATATGGGCGCCAATATGGATGACTACACCCGTATGGGCTACTGCCCCGAGGCGGTCTGCGAGTATATCATGACCCTCCTCAACTCCAACTACGAGGAGTGGCATATGCAGAATCCCGACAAGAGCTATCGGGAATTCCCCTTCAATATCAAAAAGATGTCGGTTTCCGGCTGTCTGTTTGACTTCGGCAAGCTGAACGACGTTTCCAAGAATATCATTTCCCGCATGGACGCGAAGACGGTTACCGAGAAGGTCACCGAATGGGCGCTTGCCTTTGATCCCGACTTCGGCCGCGCCCTTGCCGCCGATCCCGCCTTCACCGAGGCCATCTTCGCCATCGGTCGCGGCGGAAAGAAGCCCCGCAAGGATCTGGCTACCTGGACCGATGCCAAGCCCTATATGGGATTCTTCTTTGACGAGTTCTTCACCGTGGAGGACGAGTATCCCGAGCAGTTTGCCAAGGCCGATATCGTAGCCACCTTGGAGAAATTCACCGAAGGCTACAACGAGAACGACGATATGAACGCTTGGTTTGACAAGGTCAAAGCGATTGCAGACGCCCTTGGCTACGCCTCTGATATGAAGGCGTACAAGGCGGATCCCACCGCCTTCCGCGGCAACGTTGCCGATATCAGTATGTTCATCCGCGTTGCCGTCACGGGCAAGCAGAACGCCCCCGACCTTTACACCGTTATGCACATCCTTGGTCGCGAGAAGACCCTCGCCCGCATCAAGGCTATGATCGATTCTTTGAAATAAAGAAAGGAATCTACCGCCATGGCAGAAATCAACAGCAACTTTATACACGAGATCATTGACGAGGATCTCCGCAACAATCCCAATCTCAAGATCCACACCCGCTTCCCCCCCGAGCCCAACGGCTATCTGCACATCGGCTCGGTGAAGGCGATCTGCATCAATACCGACGTCGCCAACAAGTATAACGGTCTGTTCAACCTCCGCTACGACGATACCAACCCCGCCAAGGAGTCCGACGAATTCGTTCGCTCCATCCGCGAGGATCTGGAATGGCTGGGCGCGGCACCCACGGGCGGCGTGTTCTACGGCTCCGACTACTTCGGAAAGTGCTACGAGTTCGCCGTACAGCTCATCAAGCAGGGCGACGCTTACGTTTGCGATCTTTCCCGTGACGACCTTGCCGACTACAAGGGTACCGACCGCGCAGTCGCCTCCAAGGAATCTCCCTACCGCAACCGTTCGGTAGAGGAAAATCTTGACCTCTTTGAGCGTATGAAGAACGGCGAGTTCGAGGACGGCGCGCGCACCCTTCGCGCCAAGATCGACCCCTCCTCGGACAACCCCTATCTCCGCGACCCCGTTATCTACCGCATCAAGCACATCCACCATCACCGTCAGGGCGACGAGTGGTGCGTATATCCTATGTACGATTTCGCTCATCCCATTCAGGATGCTCTCGAGGGCATCACTCACTCCCTTTGCTCCAGCGAATTCCGTAACCACAGACCCCTCTACGATTGGGTCGTGGAGAAGATTGGCTTTGAGCAGAAGCCCCACCAGTGGGAATTCGGTCGCATGAACATCACCTACACGGTCATGTCCAAGCGCTACCTCCGTCAGCTTGTGGAGGAGGGTCACGTGGACGGCTGGGATGATCCCAGACTCCCCACCCTCTGCGGTCTGCGCCGCCGTGGATATACGCCCGAGGCGCTCTTCACCTTCGTGCGTGAGGCAGGCGTAACCAACACCGACCACACCGTGGACATCCGTCAGCTTGAGGCGTGCGTCCGCGACGATCTCAACGAGAATGCTCTGCGCCGCGTGGGTATTGCTCACCCCATCAAGGTAGTGATCGACAACTACCCCGAGGATCGCGAGGAGATGATCACCCTGCCCAACCATCCTCAAAAGCCCGAGCTTGGAACCCGTAAGGTTCCCATGACCCGCGAGGTCTATATCGACGCTGATGACTTTGCCGAGGTTCCGCCTCCCAAGTTCTTCCGTCTGAAGCCCGACGGCGAGGTTCGTCTGATGGGCGGCTATATCATCAAGTACGCCGGCATCGAGAAGAACGAGGACGGCTCTATCAAGTGCATCCACGCCACCGCCGATCTGGAAACCGGCAACGGTATGCCCGCCGACGGAAGAAAGATCAAGGGCACCATCCATTGGCTCTCCGCCAAGTACGCAAAGCCCGCCACCCTGATGCTTTACGATCGCCTCTTCAATATTGAAAACACCGCCGACGTTCCCGAGGGCAAGACCTATCTGGATTTCCTCAATGAAAACTCCCTCACCAAGATCGAGGGCGCTATGGTCGAGCCTTCTCTTGACAACGCCGCAGGCGGCGAGAAGTTCCAGTTCGTTCGCTTCGGCTATTTCTGCCGCGATACCAAGAACGAAAACACCTTTAACCGCATCGTCGAGCTGAAGGACAGCTTCCCCAAGAAATGATCGAAAAGCTGATTCCTTATCTCCCCTGGCTTTGGGTGGGTACGATCTCTCTGATCTCCGTTATCGTTTGCGTATACGATAAGATCGCCGCGAAGGCGCTTCCTCGTCACCGTACACCCGAAAAGACCCTTCTTCTTCTGTCGGCGCTGGGCGGCTCCCTTGCTATGTATATCACCATGCAGATCATCCACCACAAGACACAGCACAAAAAGTTTATGATCGGCATTCCCGTCATTATGGGCGTGCAGATCCTCCTCATTATTCTGTATTTCTACTATCTCGCGTAAAGGAGTTTCGTATGCATAAGATCAGTATTGCCCTGCTCAACTCGCATTACCGTCCCGACGTCGATCTGGATCAGCTTTACGGTATGATCCGCGCGGCGGGCATTGACGGTATCGACTTCTCCCTTGAGGGCAGCACCTATAATACCAAAAATGGGTACGAGGACAACTTTTATAAGAAGGATATGGACGAGCTGAAGGCATTCTTCTCCCGCTTCAAAGACGCTCTTGACCGCAACGGCCTGGTCGTCAATCAGACTCATACCCCCTTCCCCACCTATAAGTTTGAGGCGGGACAGGAGGCATATAACGAATATCTGTTGGAGGCGACCAAAAAGTGCATTGAGCTGACCGCCTTCCTAGGCGGGAAGTACGCCATCGTACACCCCGCTCATTCCCCCAACACCGTTCTTTATGAGGAAGAAAAAGCCGCCAATATGGCATTCTATCCTCAACTGATTGAAACCGCCAAAAAATTTGGCGTCAAGATCTGCCTTGAGAATATGTGGGGACGCCGCGGCGGCGCCGGCGCGTGCATCTTTGACAGTGCGTGTGCCGATCCCCGAGAGGCTTGCGAGTATATCGACGAGTTGAACGCCATCGCAGGCGAAGAGATCTTCTGCTTCTGCTTTGACGTGGGACACGCCAATCTCTGCGGCAATCATATGCAGAATACCATTCGCCGTCTTGGACACCGTCTGCAGACCCTTCACATTCACGATACCAACAAGGTGGAGGATCTTCATACCATTCCCTACTCCTTCTACGCCCCCGGCGGCGCCACGGTCACCGATTGGCAGGGTATGCTTATGGGACTTCGTGATATCGGATACGAGGGGTATCTGAACTTTGAAGCGATGAACGCCTTCCGTTGCTATCCCGCGCCTCTGCATCCCGCCCTCTGCGGTATGTTCCGCGCCATCGGCGAGTATTTCTCGTCTGAGATTGAAAAATAAGAGGAGGCGGCAGATGGAAAGAGAAAAGGTAGAACGCATCAACACCCTTGCCCGTGAATCCAAGGTGCGGGAACTGACTCCCGAGGAAAAGGCCGAACTGGCGGCGCTCCGACAGGAGTACGTTGCCGAGATTCGCGCCTCCTTCGGTGCAACCCTGGAGAATACCGTGATCCAGCGCCCCGACGGGTCGGTGGAAAAATTGAAAAAAGGCAAAAAATAACCGTCTCAATGTGCAAAATGCACAGAGAACTTTCACAAAAGCAAGAGTTTGAAATACATTGTCACAAAATTGATAAATTTTTCTCAAACCCTTGTATATTTTTCCAAAATGTGATAAAATATGTTTGAATGGGCTTCGGCTCAATTAGTAAAAATTACGGAGGATTACCACAATGTCTGTTAAAGTTGCTATTAATGGATTCGGCCGTATCGGTCGTCTCGCTTTCCGCCAGATGTTCGGCGCTGAGGGCTACGAGATCGTTGCTATCAACGACCTGACCAGCCCCTCCATGCTCGCTCACCTACTCAAGTACGACACCGCTCAGGGTCGCTACGACGGTCACACCGTTGAGTCGAATGACGAGGCAGGAACCATCACTGTTGACGGCAAGACCCTTAAGATCTACGCTGAGAAGGACGCTAACAACTGTCCTTGGGGCGAGCTGGGTGTTGACGTTGTTCTCGAGTGCACCGGCTTCTACACCACCAAGGAGAAGTCCATGGCTCACATCAACGCAGGTGCCAAGAAGGTCGTTATCTCTGCTCCCGCTGACAAGGAGACCAAGACGGTCGTATTCAGCGTAAACGAGAGCATCCTTACCACCGATGATCAGATCATCTCTGCTGCATCCTGCACCACCAACTGCTTGGCTCCCATGGCTAAGGCTCTTAACGATTACGCTCCCATCCAGTCCGGTATCATGACCACCGTTCATGCTTACACCGGTGACCAGATGATCCTTGACGGTCCCCACAGAAAGGGTGACCTTCGCCGTGCACGCGCAGGCGCACAGAACATCGTTCCCAACTCCACCGGCGCTGCAAAGGCAATCGGTCTTGTTATCCCCGAGCTCAGCGGTAAGCTGATCGGCTCCGCTCAGAGAGTTCCCACCTGCACCGGCTCCACCACCATTCTCGTGGCTGTTGTTAAGGGCAAGGACGTTTCTGTTGAGGGAATCAACGCTGCTATGAAGGCTGCTTCTTCTGCTTCCTTCGGCTACAACACCGACGCTATCGTATCCTCCGACGTTATCGGAATCACCTACGGTTCTCTCTTCGATGCTACCCAGACCATGGTTACCAAGATCGACGACGAGACCTACCAGGTACAGGTTGTTTCTTGGTACGACAACGAGAACTCCTACACCTCTCAGATGGTCCGTACCATCAAGTACTTCGCAGAGCTTGCGTAAGTCCAAACAAAAAATCAAGGACTGCCCATCGGGCAGTCCTTTTTTGTGTGCGGGGATGTAATTCAAATTTTGATTTATCGTTCGAATTTTTATTTGTCGATGGGTTTTATGTTGCAAAATGGCAACGCACAAACCCGTAGGGGCGATCATTGATCGCCCGTTCGTTGGGCCTTTTCCGTATATGGCGGGCGAACACTGTTCGCCCCTACGATAAAGACATCAAACCGACAAACATCAATTTACTTACCGAAAACAAAAACGCTCACGGATAAAAATATCCGTGAGCGTTTTGCATATTACATTTACGCCCCTTGATTGGCGCGGAACTGGAGGCTATAGAGGTCGGCGTAGATGCCGTCCTTTGCGATCAGCTCCTCGTGAGTTCCCTGCTCCGCGATCTTACCGTCGGCAATCACGGCGATCTCGTCTGCATTCTTGATGGTGGAAAGTCTGTGAGCAACCACAAGAGTGGTTCTTCCGCGGCACAGATCGTCAAGCGCCTGCTGAATGAGGATCTCGGTGGTGTTATCGAGAGCGCTTGTCGCCTCGTCAAGGATAAGGATAGGCGGATTCTTGAGGAAGACGCGGGCGATGCTGAGGCGCTGCTTCTGTCCGCCCGAAAGACGGACGCCGCGCTCACCGATCTGGGTGTCGTAACCGTTCTCCAGCGTCATAATGTAATCGTGAATATTGGCGCGCTTTGCCGCCTCAATGATTTCCTCCTCGGTGGCGTCAAGGCGACCGTAAAGGATGTTATCTCGGATGCTTGCATTGAACAGGTAAATATCCTGCTGAACGATACCGATATTGCGGCGCACCGACTCGCGAGTCACGTTGCGAAGGTCCTTTCCGTCAATGAGGATCTCACCCGAGGTCAGATCGTAAAAATGAGGGATCAGGTGACAAATGGTAGTCTTTCCGCCGCCCGAGGGACCTACAAGAGCGTAGGTCTTGCCCTTTTCGATATTGAGGCTGACGTTATCCAGCACGTCCTTCTCGCCGTCGTAGGCGTAGGTCACGTTCCGCAGCTCAATATGCCCCTCTGCCTTGCCCATATCCACGGCATCGGGATCGTCGTGCTCGGGCTCGGCGTCCATGATCTCAATGAAGCGCTCAAAGCCGGTGACACCGCTCTGATATTGCTCCATAAAGTTAATGAGGGTCATAACGGGGGAAATAAACAGGTTGATGGCGGCGAAGAAGGCGGCGTAATCGGCAAATTCGATCTTTTCCGCATACATAAACAGACCGCCCGCAATGAGGACCACTACGTTAAACACGTCGGTGATAAAGGAGGTGGAGGAATGGAACTGTCCCATGGCGCGGTAAGCGTCCTTGCGCGCCTCCACGAAGGCGCCGTTGCCCTTCTCGAACTTTTCCCTCTCCTTTTCTGCGTTATTGAACGCCTTGGTTACGCGAATGCCAGAAATACTGCTCTCCAGCGCCGCGTTGATCTCGGCGGTGGATTTTCGGCTATTCATAAAGGCATCTCTCATACGCTTGCGAAGGGTAGTTGCCGCGATCAGCAGAAAGGGCACGCAAGCGAAGATAATAAGGGTCAGCCACGGATTGATGGTACAAAGATAGGTAAAGGAAATGATGATGGAGGCCGACGAAATAATAATATTCTCTGGTCCGTGATGCGCCAGCTCGCTGATGTCCATCAGGTCGTTGGTCATACGGGACATGATCTTACCCGTTTCGTGGTTGTCGTAGAAGCTGTACGGAAGCTTTTCCAGATGGTTGAACATATCGCTTCGCATCTGCGCCTGCATTCTGACACCCATCACGTGTCCGTAGTACTGAATAAAGAAGTTCAGCAGCATTCGGATCAGATACACGCCGAGAAGGGCGATGCCGCAGATCACGATCATGCGGTTTTTCTGGTTGGGGATCAGATCGTTCAGCATATGTCGGGTGATCATGGGATACACGATACCGATCATTGCTACCGCGAGAGATGCCAGCATATCCAGTGTAAATAACAGCTTATGGGGCTTATAATAAGCCAAAAAACGTTTGAGCATAGTGGTTTCCTTTTCTTGAATTTCTCTCATTATTTTATCACAAAAATCCGCCTTGGTCAATGCAATTTTGTTTTTTCATCTGCAAGAGTTGACTTTTTTCTTTCCGTATGGTACAATAAAAAGCGATATTATGAACCGAGGAGAGCGCTATGAAAAAGCAATGGAACGTTGAAGTAGAGGGCGAGCAAAACGCCGTGGAAATGGAGCTTTCCCCCATTCTCGGCAAGCTCACGGTAACGGTAAACGGCGAGGCATTCGTCCTCCCGCCCAAATTTCTCACCTGCCTGTTTGGCAGAAAGGAACGCTTTATGCTGAGCGGCAAGCTTGCCATTCTCGTGATCAAGCCCTTTATGAAGGCTGACATCGTGGTTGGCGGCAAATACGTAGAAAGCGGCGAGGCTTATACGGGTTAAAAAAAGAGGAGCTATGCTCCTCTTTTTATTTTAGTTTTCGGAATGGATATAATCGATGTGGTAGAAGCAGTTGATCTCCCAGACGTCGCCCAAGGAGGCGCTGCTCTTGGTCACCGTTCCGTTTGCGGCTTCCGCCTGAACGGTGTTGGCGCCCTTCATCGGAACGTACAGCTTATTATCCGCTCCGCCGTTATCCTTTCGGTAGGCGATGTAAGGCGAGCCCAAAACGCCGTCGTTATTCTCACCAAGCGTAAAGCTTGCCGTTGAGAAAATACCGCTGGTCGCGCTGGTGAACTCGACTCTGCGGAGCGCCGCGTTCTGAAGAACGCTGGTCTGCTTCTCCGTATTGTGAAGCGGCAGGGTCTCGCTTCCAAGAAGCTTGCCGTTCGCATCGTAGGTCGAAACGATCTCACAGACCGCCTTATCGTTGTGCAGGCGAAGGAGCGTATACATCATGGGATATGCGCTGTCAACGATGAAATCATCCACCAGCCACTCAACCGTTCTTTCGATGCTCATGCCCGCGGAGGTAAAGGTAAACTGCTGTGTATGCTTCGCAAACTGTCCCGCACTTCCCGCGACCGTAGCCCAGCGATCGAGCAGAGTGGTCTGGTCGAAGACAAGAGCACTGCACTTGACGATCCTGCTCTCGGCACCGGGGGTATAGGATACGCCGTCAGCCGTCAGGAAGACCTGCTTCTCCCCATCGGCGGTCACAATATGCTCGTCACCGTGGAAGCCGCCGCAGAAGTCGGCAACAACGTTCTTCTGCTGTGCGGGATCATACCGATACTCCTTGATGGCAAGAGAGATCTCGCCGGAGCTTAAAAGACTGCAGATAGTAGTATAGGTGACCTTCGTATCGCTGATCTCGCTCACCTTTACCAGCTCGGCGGCGGAAATACGGAACGAATCGATATTGGTCGCGGAATTGGTGGCGTTCGTGGTCACCGTGCTATAGGCAAAGTAGAAGCGGTAACGGACGTAGTATTCGCCCGAGGGATCGGAGGTCTGTACGTATACGTAGAAATCCGAATAGGGCTTGCTCGAGGGCGCCTTGGTCAGCTCCAGAAGGATGGCATTGGCGCGGTGAAGCTCACCGTCTGCCTCAACGGCGGTAAGGTCGAGCGCGACATCCGTATTCTTCAGCACAAAGCCGAAGGTGTGGTCGCCCTCCTCAAGTCCCTCTGCCACGGTGACGGTATGCTCACCCGCCGCGTAGCTCTCGCTCTTCACCGTCTTGCCGTCAAGGAGGAAATCGATCTCGGCGTCTCCGCCAAGCACCTCAAAGGAAAACGCAACCTTTCCCTTGCACATAGCGGCAAAGGCATACTCCCCCGCGCCGTCGATCTCCATACGCCAATCGTCGCAGCCGTCGCATTTGACTACCGTATAGCCAAGGGTAGCGTCGTATTGATCTACGTAATCGTGTCTGCCGAGAGGCAGCTCTACGTTATATCGCGCGTTACACTCGTCACAGCGATATTGCTTATAGCCGCGAGTGCTGCAGGTGGAAGCAACCACCTCAAGAGGCTCGCCTGCAGAAGCATGCTCGTGCTCGGTCTCCTCGGGCTTCTCGGTCTCCTGCGTTCCCGCGGGATCCTTTCCTTCTTCCTGCGATTCGGTCGAACTCTCGCCGCCGCAACCCAAAAGGAGGGCGCCGAGCAGCAGCACTACCGTACAAAGAATCAGCGCTTTCACATATCGTTTCATAGCTGTCATCCTTTCTGAGAACAATTGTTATCTTCATTATAACAGACAATTTGTCGCTTTTCAAGAGCTTTATAAAAAAATACCCACCGAGAGCTCGGTGGGTATGGGTATTAAAGTTCGGAGATAAGCACCTCGCGTCCCTGTTCCGCGGAGCGGTAGAACGCCTCGAGGATCTCGGCGGCGGCAATCGTTTCGGAGGGCTTGACACAGGGCTCCGCCTCGCCCTTCAGCACCTGACGGAGGTTATCCATCAGATAGAAATGTCCCATAAAGGAATGAGGAGGATAAGCAGGCGCTTCCGGCGCAAGATCGACGTCCTCGTCAGCGCCTCGGTACACCTTGCAGGCGGGAAGATCGATTCCCATCTCACGGCTGACGATACGGATGTCCGACGCCTCGGGCTGATTGGACGCCCACGCCACCTTGAAATTCATAGCGGCTCCGTTCTCGAAGGTCACACAGCCCGTGGCGAAATCCTCCACGTCCATCTCGTCGGGGTTAAAGGCGCGCGCGCTATCCACGTGTCCCGTAAGAGCGCCGCTTTTCGCAAGATCGCCGATCTCACCGGCGTGATTTTTCGCCGTGATACCGCGAACAGAGTGGACCTTGGTATTCCCCGTCAGCCAGATCGCCGCGTCCAGCATATGGACGCCGATGTCCACGAAAGCGCCTCCGCCCGACACCTTCTTGATATGGAAGGCGCCCCAGAACGGAATACCGCGGCGGCGGATACGGGAAAGCTCGGTGTAATAAAACTCGCCTGCGCCGTTTTCCTCAATATACCTCTTGGCGGCAAGACGGTCGGGGGTAAAGCGCATACTCTGGCAAGCTATCAGAAGCTTGCCCTGCTTCTCGGCAAAGGCAAACATTTCCTCTGCGTCCTTCTTGGTAAACGCCAGCGGTTTTTCGCACATCACGTTGGCACCGTACTCCAGTGCCAGCATCACGTATTGCTTGTGGAAGCAGTTGGGCACGCAGACCGAGACCACGTCGGGACGGCACTCACGAAGCATCTGCTCCGCATCGGTATACCAATGGGGGATGCCGTGACGCGTTGCCGTATCCTCGGCGCTTTTCGGGTTGATATCCGATACGCCGACGATCTCGAAATCCTCGGAAAAATGCCGATAGGCGGGAATGTGCGCCGAATTGGCGATCATACCGCAGCTGATAATACACACCTTAAGCACGTCGAACCTCCTCTACAAACGCAAGGGTCTCCTCGTCGGGAACGGTTGCGCGATACTCCAATCCAAAATAGCCGTCGTAGCCCATTGCCGCAATCTCGCGGAGAATGGAAACGTAGTCTACCTCGCCTGTCCCCGGCTCGTGTCTTCCGGGGCAGTCGGCAACGTGAAAATGACCGATAAAGGGCAGATTTTCTCTGACAAACTCGATGTCAAAGTCGCCCGTCATATGCTGATGGTAAATATCGTACAGCATCTTGATGCGAAGGCTGTTCACACGGCGAAGAACATCCATCAGCACCGACGCCTCGGGCATAAAGTAGTTCTGTCGGTCGGTGGCGTTGAGGGGCTCCACGATAAGGGTGATCCCCTCTTGTTCCGCATAGTCCTTGACATAGGAAAGGCACTCGTACACGTTTTCGATCTGCGCCTCGCGGCTCATACCCTCGATGGTTTCACCAACCAGCACGATCATAGCCTCGGCACCCAGTTTTTTATAGATGGGTGCGCTCTCTTTAAGAGCGGCAAGCAGTTCTTCCTTCCGACCCGCGTTGAGAATGCCGCGGGACAGGTCGTAGGACAGCTTCTCGTCGGCGCAGTCGATGTTGAAGATGGCAAAATCCAAGTTGTTATCGGAAAGCTGACGGCAGACAAGGTCAACGTCCTTGTTGGTCCACTTCCAGAATTCCACCGCCTCCATGCCCGTCGCGCGGACGGCGGCAATGCGATTCTCAAAATCATGATGCGCGAACATCATGTCAATACAAACACTGAATTTCATACATTCTCCCAATTAAAAAGATTTCTTGGTATTTTCGGGATCTTCCTCATAGTAATCCTTCTTGGTGTATTCCAGCTTTGCCCAGCTCTCGGGAGCCGAACCGAAATCGGGAATATCCATTAACTCGCCGCCGCGAAGCGCCGATTCGTGAGCAATAAGCCCGGGAATCATATAGCGTGCCGAATCCCACGCATTGTTGGGGGGCAATTTGTCATCTACCACCGCGCGAACAAAGTCGTCGATGAGGAAGGGGTGCGAATAATGATGCCAGGGTGCCTTGACGTCGCGGAAACTTGCGGGAAGACGCGAGAGATCCTGAACGGGCGACACCTTGTTAACGTATTTTGGGGAAATGGGCATAATGTACCCGTTATACTCGCCGGCAGGAAGCTTAGGAACCTCCTTGAGGGTATACAGATCCTCCGCACGCTCTACGTAAACGGGGCCGCCGCGCTTTTTGTCTGCGGTAAAGTGGATATTGTTCAGGAAATTATCCAGATACTCCACGTAATGCTGTCCCGTCACCTTGCCGCGCTGGAAGGTATGTTGGGTAATGCTTCGCTCGTACGCACCCTCGTCACCGTACAGACAGGTGATATAGGAGGACGGGAAATTGATGCCTACACGGCGGAACTCGTTGATACGCGCCACACCGCCGCCCGACATCTGGAAGATGGCAGTCTCGTTGGCAAAGGGATTGTCCCAGGCGTTCTTCCCCTCTCCGTACACGTTATCGTCGTGACAGTCGTCACGGAAACCCATGCAAGAAACCTTGGTGGCGTGTTCGCCGATGGCGGAAAACAGCATCGCGATGGAGTGGGTGGGATAATACATGGGGGGAATGCCCGCACCCCACTGCCAGTTTTCACCGCCACTGGTCTTGAAGGCGTCAGCCATCTCAAACATATCGTGATAATACTGAGATTCGCCGTATACGAATTTGCCGAAGTGACCAAGCCTGTATTTCTCGCGGCAATAGATAGCACAAGGATAGTAATAGCAGGTCTCGCCCATCATGTAAACAAGACGGGTCTCCTTGACCTTTTCGATGATCTTTTCGATCTCCTCCACGGTACACGCGATGGGTACCGCTGAGTATACGTGCTTGCCCGCGTCAAGTGCCTTCAGCACCATAGGTCCGTGTAGATGGCGCTGCGTAAAGATGGCCACGCAGTCGATATCGGGCGCCGCGATCATCTCGTCAAAAGAGGAAAAACTACGGGTCACCCCCCACCTTTCACAGGTTTCCTTGATTCGTTCCGGCAAAAGGTCGCACACGGCCACCTCAGCCACGTCGGGGTGGGTATTAAACAGGTCTATAAAGTCTCCGGAGAAGTTTCCGAGACCCACCACGCCAACTTTTATTTTTTTCATAGAAAAGCCTCCTAATTATTCTTCGTAGTAGTCCTTCTTGGTGTATTCCAGCTTTGCCCAGTTCTCGGGAGCCGCGCCGAAATCGGGAACGTCCAGAAGTTCGCCGTCACGCAGAGAGGATTCGTGGGCAATAAGACCGGGAATCATGTAGCGCGCCGCATCCCACGCGTTGTTGGGGGGCAGCTTCTCGTCCACCACCGCGCGGACGAAATCGTCTACAAGGAAGGGATGAGAATTAAAGTGAGAATACGCGGGCTCGTTGCGGTAGATCTTGGGAAGACGGCTCTTGTCCTGAATGGGACAGAAGCCCTTGATGTATCGGATCGTGGTGGGGGTGTACGTCCAATCGATAGTACCCGCCTTCTTGTCCGCAATATAGTCGTCGCAGTTAAGAAGCTCGTCGAGATACTCGATGTGCGTCTTCTTGTCCAGTCCTGCCTTGACGGCGGAAATTCCTCTTTGGAAGATATGCTGGGTGATGCTGTGCTCATAAGAGCCGTAGTCACCGTAGAAGCAGGTCACGTAGGACGAGGGCTTATTGACGCCCGCACGGCGGAACTCGTTGATGCGCGCCACACCGCCACCCGACATACGGAATATCGCCGTCTGATTGGAGAAGGGATTCTGCCAGAAGTTCTTGTCCTCACCGTAGATCTCGTCGGTGTGGAAATCGTCACGCAGACCCATACAGGAGACCTTGGTGGCATATTCGTTTATTGCCGAGAAGATCATAGAAATGGAGTGGGTGGGATAGAACATAGGGGGAATGCCCGCCGCTCTCTGCCAATGCTCGCCGCCGCTTCGCTTGAAGTCGCCGTACATCTCGGAGATATCGTGATAATACTGCGCCTCGCCGTACACGAACTTACCGAAGTCGCCCTTCTTATATCTCTCTCGGCAGAAGATGGCGTCGGGATAATAGTAGCAGGTCTCTGCCATCATGTAAACAAGTCCCGTTTCCTTGACCTTTTCGATGATCTTTTCGATTTCCTCAATGGTACAAGCGATAGGCACCGCCGAGTAAACGTGCTTACCCGCGTCAAGCGCCTGAAGCACCATGGGGCCGTGGAGATGCCGCTGGGTAAAGATACCGATGCAGTCGATGTCCTTCTGCTTCAGCATCTCGTCCAGAGAGCCGTAGGTTCTCGTAATGCCGTGAAGCTCTGCCTTTTGCTTGAGCTTTTCGGGATCAAGGTCGGCAAGCGCCACCTCCTCTACGTCGGGATGGAGCTTAAAAAGACGGATAAAATCGCTGGAAAACGCGCCGGCGCCAACTACGCCGATCTTAATTTTCTTTCTCATTTTGCGTTACCTCGTGTTTCAGTATTTTTCCGCAAGGGAAACGGTTTTCCGTATGGTACGCCTTTATTGTACCACACCCCGCCGAAAAGCACAAGAAAGATAGTAAACATTTTTATAACAAAATGCACCTAAATCTATTGAAAACCCAGAGAAACTGTGCTATAATTTGTAAGAAACTGTTCCAAGGAGGGGCATATGAACTTCAACGAGATCAACCCGTATATCCGCTTCGCTATGGAGCGAGACCTCACAGAGGACTATCCCCGCGAGCTGGCGGCTTACGATTTTCGGCTGTTTTACGGGCTTTCCGGGAAAATTTGGGTCGAAGCAGACGGAGAACGTCTTCCCGTTACGAAAAACACCTTTGTGATCGTCCCCCCCGCTCATTTTTACCGTCTTTGTCTTGATAACGACGAAAAGGAGTCAAACCGCTTCGGCATTCTCAATTTTGATATGACCTGCCGCCGTGCCGACCAAAAGCCCTCCATCCCCCCGCACCCTACGGAGCGCTTTAACGAAGAGCTGGTCATCGCCCGCGACGCCCCCGAGGAATACACCAAGCCCTCCTGCTTCGAGGGCGACTACCGCTCCACCGAGTTTTTCCGCGAGATCCTCGCCCAATTTCTCCACAAGCCCCCCCTTTACCGCGAGGAATGCGGCGCGCGGCTCAAATTTATTCTGACCCTCGCCGCGAGGAACAGTATCCGAAAGCAAAACAACCGTCCCCGCGTAGTAGAGGACGTTCTGGATTTCGTCCGTGCCAACTACAATCAGCCTATCACAAACGCGCTGATCGCGGAGCATTTCGTCTACCACCCCAATTACGTCAACCGCGTCTTTAAGGCGTCCATGGGGCAAAGCCTGCACCGCTACGTCATCCACTACCGTCTGCGGATTGCCAAGACCCTCCTGACCAACACAGGCGACAGCATCGACGAGATCGCCCGATCGGTGGGCTTTGAGTCGCCATCCTACTTTTCCAAATACTTTAAGGAATACTTCGGCGAGCCGCCTCTCACCTTCCGCACCAATTACGTCAAGCATCTTCAGTAATTTTGAAAGGAATTCCCTATGAAAACCAATCGTCCCTTCCCGTCCGTTACCGTCACCAAAAAAGGGCAGCGCTTTTTGGAAGGCGGGCACGTTTGGGTCTACGCCGAGGAGATCACTGCCGCAGACACACCCATTGAGAACGGAGCCATCGTTGACGTTCTGTCCGACAAGGGACGGTATCTCGGAAGCGGCTTCTACAGCGAGCATTCCAAGATCCGCGTCCGCATCCTCTCCACCAACGCCAACGATACCTTCGGCGAG
This sequence comes from Eubacteriales bacterium, assembly GCA_045121195.1. GTDB lineage: Bacteria > Bacillota > Clostridia > Oscillospirales > CAG-272 > RGIG8775. Next base: position 4,617 of record JBGVFO010000167.1, on the reverse strand, counting down.
GCGTTCTGGGCGCGCCGCATTCGCTACGCCCTTGACTACCGCCGCACCGTTTACGGTGACGACGTATCGGCGTGCCGTCTGATCTTCGGCGAGTCCGACGGCTTCCCCGGTCTGACCGTAGACCGCTTCAACAATTTGCTTGTGACCCAGGTCCTCTCCTTTGGCATGGACAAACGCAAGGACCTCATCTTCTCCCTTCTCGCCGACGCGCTCCGCGCCGACGGGCTGCCCATCGACGGCATCTACGAGCGCAACGACGTGGCGATCCGTTCTCTGGAGGGACTTGAGCAATACAAGGGATGGTTCCCCGGATACGAGGGAGTTTCCACCCTCACCCAGATCGTGGAAAACGGCGTCCATTATCACGTAGACGTAGAAAACGGACAGAAGACAGGCTTTTTCCTTGATCAGCGCCTCAACCGCCGTGCGTTGGCAAGCATCGCCAAGGGGAAAACGGTTCTGGATTGCTTCACCCACACGGGCTCCTTCGCCTTTAACGCGCTGATGGGCGGTGCCACCCGCGTCACCGCCGTCGACATTTCCGAGGAGGCGCTCTCCACCGCCCGCAAGAACGCGGCGCTCAACGATTTTTCGGACAAGGGCGAGCTGGATTTCCTCTGTGCCGACGTGTTTGATCTTCTCCCCTCTCTTGAGAAGCAGGGTAAGTCCCCTTACGATCTTATCATCCTGGATCCGCCCGCCTTTACCAAGTCCCGCAAGACGGTGGCAAACGCCGAGCGCGGCTACAAGGAGATCAACTACCGTGCCATGAAGCTGTTGCCTCGCGGCGGCTATCTTGCCACCTGCTCCTGCTCGCACTTTATGGAAAATTCCCTGTTCGTCAAGATGCTCCACGCGGCGGCACGCGACGCAGGCGTTTCCCTGCGCCAGATCGAAGCCCGTCAGCAGGCGCCCGACCATCCCATTCTTATGAACGTCCCCGAAACCGATTATCTGAAATTCTATCTGTTCCAGATCGTGTAAAGGTTTTTTGGTAAAAATTCAAAAAACTCTTGACAAGCGGTCTATAATATGGTAAAATAGCGAATTGATACGGGCATTTGCCCGTCTCTCTACCGTGCAAATTCTTCACAAGCACGGTCTAAAGTCCATAGGGAGGTGTAAAATATGGAAAAGGTACTCAATTCTTATGAAAGCCTGTTTATCGTTGATCTTACGAACGGCGAGGAAGCAGCAAAGGCTACCGTGAACAAGTTCACGTCCTTGATCGCAGAGAATGGTGAGATCGTTGACGTTGCCGATTGGGGCAAGCGCCGTCTCGCATATCCCATCAATGACATGAACGACGGTTATTTCACCGTAGTTACTTTCAAGGCAGAGGCATCCTTGCCCGCAGAGCTTGAGCGTCTGTTCAACATCGATGAGAACGTTATGCGTAGCATTGTTATCAGACTTGAGCATGAAGCAGTTGCTAAGGCTGTTGCGGCTGATGAGGCTGTCGAATCCGTACCTGCTGAAGAGCCCGTAGCCGAAGAGGCTCCCGCTGCTGACGCAGAGTAATTCGTAAGGAGACTTATCAATGGCAAACCTGAATCTTAACAAGGTCGTTCTTGCAGGAAGACTTACTGCAGATCCCGAGCTTAAGCAGACCCAGAGCGGCATCGCGGTGCTTACCTTTACGCTGGCCATCAACAGACGGTTCTCGAAGGGTACGGACGGACAGCCCGCTCAGCAGCAGGCAGATTTCATCACCTGCGTAGCATGGCGTCAGACCGCCGAGTTTATCGCAAGATACTTCCACAAGGGCTCTTGCCTTTGCGTGACCGGCTCGATCCAGACCAGAAACTGGCAGGACCAGCAGGGTCAGAAGCGTTATGCGACTGAGGTTGTCGTTGACGAGGCCATGTTCGTTGACAGCAAGAATGAGAGCGGCGCATCGGGTTATACCCCCGACGCTTACAGCGCTCCTTCCTTCTCGACCGGTGCGGCTGATGCCCCCAAGTTCGAGGATGTCAACACCGAGGATAACTTCCTTCCCTTCTAAGGGTCGGAGATCCTCAATCAACGCCAAACAAATTCAAGAGGAGGTTTCATAAGATGGATAGAAACGAAAACGTAGCAGCTCGTCCCGCTCGCCCCAACATGCGCAAGAGAAAGAAGATCTGTATCTTCTGCGCTGACAAGGTTGACTATATCGATTACAAGGACACTGCAAAGCTCAGAAAGTTCATCAGCGAGCGCGGAAAGATCCTTCCCAGAAGAGTTTCCGGCACTTGCGCAAAGCATCAGCGTGACGTAAATACCGCTATCAAGCGCGCACGTCAGGTTGCTCTGCTTCCTTATATCTGCGACTAATTTATAAAAAGCCTCAATTTTTTGAGGCTTTTTTCAATTCTGAACGAGGTGATTCTATGACTTGGCTTATCGTTTGCGGCGGCGTTCTCGGCGCGCTTCTTCTGACCGTATTCGGCGCTACCGTATATTTCTTTCACTACGCTATTTGCCGAAACGAAAAATACACCACCGAGGCGGCGCTTGCCCGTATGGAAAGGACGACACCGCCCGAGCAGTTTGCCGTGATCAAGGACGGCATTGAAGGCTTCCTGAACGCGCCAAAGCAGGACGTGTTCATCACCTCCCGCGACGGTCTGCGTCTTCATGGCTTTCTCATGGAGCAGTCCGATCCAAGCAAGGCGCGGGGAACCATTCTTCTCGTCCACGGCTGGCGAAGCCATCCCGAAATCGACTTCAGCGCCTCGTGGCGTTCTTACCTGGAAAAGGGACTCAACGTCCTCGCCATCGAGCAGCGCGCCCACGGCGGAAGCGAGGGAAAATACATCTGCTTTGGCGTCAAGGAGCGGTTTGACGTGCTGGACTGGCTGGCGTTTATTGCCGCGCGCTACGGCGAGGGTCACAAGACCGTCATCAGCGGCGTATCTATGGGCGCCGCAACCGTCCTGATGGCGGCGGGCGAGGCAGAGCTTCCGAAAACCGTGGTGGGGGTTACCGCCGACTGCGGATTTGTTAGCCCCTGGGCACAGTTTGAGTATATCCTTCGCCGCTCCTATCATCTGCCCAACTTTCCGCTCCTGTATACCACCGACCTGTTCTCCCGCGCCGTTGCCGACTTCCCCTTCCGCGGGTGGTCCACCGAGCAATCCCTGAAGAACGCAAAGGTTCCCGTTCTGATGCTCCACGGCTTGGCGGACGAATTCGTCCCCCCGGAGCATAGCCGACGGAGTGCCGCCGCGTGCGCCTCCCCCTGTGAGCTTTTGGAGGTGGAGGGCGCGGGTCACGGCATGAGCTATCTCGTGGATCCCGATACCGTAAAAGAAAAATTGGACGCTTTTTTTGAAAGCGTCCTGGCATAAGAAAGGGCTTGCCGAGCAATCGGCAAGCCCTTTTTGTTTTTTAGTCAAGCACCACGCGCTCAATAAGCTTCGCGGCGTTTTTGACCTCGGTCATAGAATATCCGTAGCGAACGACCGACGCGATCACGCGGTTGCGCTCCGACTCCTCCTTGGGGAGGGTGCCGAACTCCTTGCGGATCAGATCCGCGCAAAGCTCCACAAAATCCACCTCGGCAAGATATTCCTTCGCGACGCCGATGGCGTCGTTATCGTAGCCCTTTTGATGAAGGTGCATCAGAATGCGCCGCATCCCCCAATACTTGTTCACACAAGCCTCCGCCTCGCGGACCACGTCCTCGTCCTCGCGGATGTACCCCTTTTCCTTCAGAAGCGCGGCGACCTCGTCGCAGATCCTCGGGGAGAAATTTCTATGACGCAGCTTGAGCGCCAGAGTCCGCGCCGAGTTTCGACCGAAGGCGAGAATATCAAACGCCTTCTTGGTGGCGCGATACTTCTCTTCCTCATACAGAAGCGCCTTCATATCCTCGCGGCTGATCTCACCCTCCGCAAGGTCCAACCGCTCCCACGCCTCACGAGAGAGCGTGTAGCGATAAGTATTCATCTTATAGACCTCGCTGGTCTCTATGGTAATTTCTACCTCTTTTCCCTCATGCACCAGCAGGCTGCTTACGATCTCAATCTTCATCTCCGTCCGACTCCAGGGTGCGGATGTCGAAATCGTCGCCGTCATCCTCATCATCAAGATCAAATTCACCGTTGTTCAGATCGACCCGCTCACTCATTTCGCGGATCTTGGCATCCAGCTCCTCAAACATAGCGGGATTGGATTCCACCAGCTTTCTGACGTTCTCCTTACCCTGGCAAAGTCGTTCGCCGTTGTAGGAGAACCAGGAGCCGCTCTTCTTGATGATATCCAGAGCGATGGCAATGTCCACCACCTCGCCGTAGCGAGAGATTCCCTTGCCGTACAGAATATCAAACTCGGCAACCTTAAAGGGAGGCGCCACCTTATTCTTCACGATCTTACACTTGACGCGGTTTCCGTAGATATCGTTGCCGTTCTTGAGCTGCTCGGTCTTGCGGATGTCGATTCTGACGGAGGCGTAGAACTTCAGCGCGCGTCCGCCCGTGGTGGTCTCGGGATTTCCGTAGATCACGCCCACCTTCTCACGCAGCTGGTTGATAAATACGACGATACAGTTGCTCTTGGAGATCACCGCCGCCAGCTTTCTCATCGCCTGAGACATCAGACGAGCCTGCACGCCCACGTTGGACTGCCCCATAT
>JBGVFO010000166.1:0-3097 GCA_045121195.1 Eubacteriales bacterium | reverse complement strand
GTCACGCGGAAACCGTGCGACCTTTTCCTTTTATATGTGACGCTCGTAGGGCTCGGCGATGATGATGCCGTCTGCCACGTGAAGCTTACAGATGCGGGCGGTGCGCGCCGTATTTAACGGGCGAACACAGTTCGCCCCTACGGAAAAGACGTTGCGCTGACAAACACCAATTTACAAAAAGGTCACGCGGAAACCGTGCGACCTTTTCCTTTTATATGTGACGCTCGTAGGGCTCGGCGGTGATGATGCCGTCTGCCACGTGAAGCTTACAGATGCGGGCGGTGCGCGCCTCGCGAAGATGCTGAAGATCATAATCGCGAGCATGGTAGATGGCGTAATATTCGCCGCGGTACTTGATGACGCTGTGGTGTCCCGTTCCCTCTTCCCACGCATTCTTGATAAGGACGGGATCAAACGCGCCGTCCTTGGTATGCTTGACGAAATCGACCCTCGTGAGATCCTGCTCGTCGGTCTTGGCGGCGGCGTAGCCGATATGATAGGTATCGTCCTGATAGCATCCGCCACTGTACATGACGTACTGCCAATCGCCCTCTCGGAACCAGAATGCACCCTCGATGGTATGCCATTTGTTGTCCTCGCGCCAAAGGGGCGTGAAGATCTCCTCGTCCACGGTAGGCACGACGACCTCGCGGCAGATTCCCGCGGGAGTCGTGGGATCGATCAGCTTATCCACATACACACGCGTGCCGATGCGCTCGGGCTTGGTGTTGTTCTCCGCGTACCAAAGGAAGAGACCCTCATCGGTCTTGACGGCGTGAGAATCAATGGAGAAGCGGTCGTAAAGCCGCACGGGATTCTCAAACGGGCCAAGGGGCGAATCAGAGGACAACACGTGCATAAACTCAAAATTTTTGCCCTCGATAAAGGACACGTACATATAATATTTGCCCTCGTACTTGATGACCGACGGCGCCCAATACTGACGGCGTTCGGGGGTATCGGCAACCGCAAGCCCCTCGTAGCGCCAGATGCCGAAAAGATCGTCTGCGGAGTAGACCTCCACGCCCTTCGCATCGCCTACGCCCGAGGCGTACAGATACAATTTATCGCCGTCCTCAAAAATAAAGGGATCGGGCTGTGTTTTACCAAAAACGTTGAATTTCAGTTTCATAAAGATATCCTCCCCAGGTTTCGCCCCCGCATTATATCATACAACTCTCTGCTTGTAAAGAAAAACTTGTATGCTCAACCGTGCAATACTTGACCTTAACCGTACGTCCGAAGCAAGGACAGCACCTCGTCACGGTCTCTCATCCCGTCCGTTCCGTTGCTCTCGGACAGGGAGCAAGCGGCGCAGGCGGTGGCGAATTTCATGGACGCTTCCAGCGTGTCGTCTTGGTGCGCGCCGTACAAAATGCCGCTGCAGAAAGCGTCTCCCGCACCCGTCGTTCCCTTAATAAAACCATCGGGCAGCTTCAGACTTTCCACGTACACCATTTGATCCTTCGCAATATCGTAGCCGTAATTGTACTTCGGGGAATGGATCACAGCCCAGCGAGATACCCCAAGGGCGCGCAAAGCACGGAGTGCCTCCTCGGCACTCTCGCGGGAGGTCACGGAAATTCCCGTGATGGCCTCCGCTTCCGATTCGTTGATGCAACAAATGTCGGTATACCGCAGAGCCGGGCAAACCACGCGCTTCACGCGGTCGCTCTGCTCCGACACCATATCGATGGAGGTGATCATGCCTCTGTCCCGCGCCTCCTTGAGAATCCGTGCACCGTGGGTGCCGTATGCGGGATCGGGCGCGTCCGCCTTTTTCATCAAAAGCAGATACTCCAGATGAAAAATCTTGGAGGTAACAGCATCCCAATGGATATGAGACTCGTCAAACACGTCGCTTGCTCCGGGGGAGAAGAAGAACGTGCGCTGCTTGGTGTCCTTGGCATTCATCACCATGGTCACGGAGCTTTCGCCCTCGCGCACGACATCGGCAGTATCAATATTGCCATACCGTCCAAGCGCGGCCATCAGCGCCGCTCCGCTCTCGTCCTCGCCCACCACGGCGCAGACCTTCACGGGAAGGGTCGCATCCACCTTGGCAAGGTCAAGGATCAGGTTGCCCGAGCCGCCGATGTGGGTCGCGCCACTGCGAACGGTGACAAGAAAGCCCTCGTGGGGGTAGCTATCCATCTCGAAAAAGCGATCTGCGATCAGCGAGCCCGCGACGCAAATTCCGTTTCGTGCCATACTCACGTCTCCCCGCTGAAGATGCGGATGGCGTTCTTCACGTCTTCCTTCATAGCCTCAATACCGATGAGGGGAATGTCGTGGAAGAAGACGTTTTCGCCCGCCTGCATCTTGTCCATAGCCTCCTTGACGGCACGACCGCCTGCCAATGCCATGTAGGTGTAATAGTTGATCTTGCGGATACCGTTGTTGATGGCAATGCGGTATTCCTCGTTGGTCAGACCCGAGCCGCCGTGCATAACGAAGGGGATGTCAATGCTCTCGCGGATAAGACGGATTCTGTCAAGGTCAAGCTTGGGCTTCTTCTGATATACGCCGTGCGCCGTGCCGAAGGCGATCGCCAGCACGTCAACGCCCGTTCTCTCGACGAAATCCTTGGCAACAGCAGGGTCGGTGTACACGTCATCCTCGCTCTCAAAATTCTCAAGGGTTTCCTGCACCGCGCCGTTTCCAACGCCGATGTCGGAGGAGAAGATGTGACCCAGCTCCGCCTCAACCGTTACGCCCACGCTGTGCGCCAGGCGGCAAACGAGGGCGGTGTCGCGCACGTTGTCCTCGTAGCTGGATGCCGATGCGTCAAGCATGACCGAGGTGAAGCCGAGGCGAATCGCCTTCATGCACATCTCGATGGACGAGCCGTGGTCAAGATTCAGACAAATCGGCACGGACGCCTTCTCTGCTCTCTGCACCATAATAGGCGCGATCTCCTCAAGGGTAATAAACTTGGAATGTACGTCCGCGTGGTTGAGAATAATGGGCTTGTTCAGCTCCTCTGCCGCGCGAATGGAGGCGGTAAGCGACTCCAGATTGGTTGCGTTGAACGCGCCCACCGCATAATTTTTCGCGGTAGCGTCCTTCATCAGTTCGGTAAGCGATACTAACATTT
>JBGVFO010000165.1:0-2177 GCA_045121195.1 Eubacteriales bacterium | reverse complement strand
GCGAAGCGGCGACACGGTAGTGAATGACTGCCGGTGGCAGTCAGAGCCGTGGCGTGACCGAGTCGCAACGAGACCGTCGACCCCTACAAGGTTTGCACCTCGCCATTTCGTAATTGCAAACCCACCGATCAATCAAAATTTATCGCCTCACACCCGTTTCGCGGGGACAAAACAACCTTCTCAAAATTCCGATTCGTATTGACACGGGGACGAAAATCATATATAATATATCTAATAGCAATATTATGGCAAAGAAACCGAAAGAAAGGGAACTTTACAGTATGGAACTTTGTGAAAAAAAGAGGCTGATGAAGCTTGCGGCAGAGATCCGTCTTGGCGCTCTTGAGGGCGTTCATGCGGCGTCGTCGGGACATCCGGGCGGCTCTCTCTCCATCGCGGAGATCATGGCGTATCTCTACTTCAAGGAAATGAATATTCGCTCCGAGGATCCCAAGTGGGCAGACCGTGACCGCTTCGTGCTCTCCAAGGGACACACCGCCCCCGCCCTCTACGCGGCGCTGGCGCTCAAGGGCTTCTTCCCTCGCGCGGAGCTTGCCCGCCTTCGTCAGGTAGACAGCTTCCTGCAGGGTCACCCCGATATGAAGATCGTCCCCGGCGTGGATATGTCCACGGGCTCTCTGGGTCTTGGCATCTCGGCGGCGTGCGGTATGGCGCTTGCGGCAAAGGTGGACAAGAAGGACTACCGCGTGTACACCGTCGTCGGCGACGGCGAGAGCGAGGAGGGACAGGTCTGGGAAGCGGCGATGTTCGCGGCGCACTACGACCTTGACAACCTTTGTGTCATCGTCGACTGGAACGGTCTGCAGATCGACGGCCCCGTTGCCGAGGTCATGGACCCCACCCCCCACGATAAGAAGTTCGAGGCATTCGGCTTCCACGTCATCTCGGTAGACGCCCACGATCTTGACGCTCTTGAGGCGGCATTTGACGAGGCAAAGACCGTGAAGGGCAAGCCCACCGCCATCATCGCCAAGTCGGTGAAGGGTAAGGGCGTTTCCTACATGGAGGATAAGGTCAACTGGCACGGCTCGGCACCGAACGACGAGCTTTACGCACAGGCAGTCGAGGAGATCAAGGCGGCAATCGCCGAGATCGAGGCAATGTAAGGGAGGGCAGAGCAATGGCAGATAAGATCGCAACAAGAGAAGCCTACGGCAAGGCGCTGGCAGAGCTTGGCGAAAAGTACGGCAATTTCGTGGTGCTTGACGCCGACCTTGCAGAGGCAACCAAGACCATTTACTTCAAGAAGGCGTTCCCCGACCGATTCTTCGATTGCGGTATCGCCGAGGGCAATATGATGAGCGTGGCGGCAGGGATCGCCACCACCGGCAAGACGGTGTTTGCGTCCAGCTTCGCTATGTTCGCGGCGGGACGTGCCTTCGAGCAGGTGAGAAACTCCATCGGCTACCCCCATCTGAACGTCAAGATCGGCGCCACCCACGCGGGCGTAACCGTAGGTGAGGACGGCGCGACCCACCAGTGCCTTGAGGACATCGCCCTCATGCGTACCATTCCCGGCATGACGGTCATCAACCCCGCGGACGCCGTGGAGGCGCGTGCGGCAGTTGAGGCGGCGATCAACATCGACGGACCCGTGTATATGCGCTTCGGACGCTACGCGGTGCCGGTCATCAACGATAACGAGGGCTATAAGTTCCAGGTAGGTAAGGGCGTTCAGCTTCGCGACGGCGCGGACGTGACCGTAGTCGCTACGGGCATTATGGTTTCCATGGCGCTTGAGGCGGCGGAGAGCCTTGCGGCTGAGGGCATCTCGGTGCGCGTGGTCAATATCCACACCATCAAGCCCATTGACCGTGACGTTATCGCCAAGGCGGCAAAGGAAACGGGCGCTATCGTAACGGCGGAGGAGCATAATATCATCGGCGGACTTGGCTCGGCAGTTGCCGAGGTGGTCGGCGAGGAATGCCCCGTTCCCGTGGTTCGCGTGGGCGTGAAGGACGAGTTCGGACATTCGGGTAAGGTTCCGCCTCTCCTTGAGATGTACGGCCTGACCCCTGCCAAGATCGCCGAGGCGGTCAAGAAGGCAGTTTCCCTCAAAAAATAAAAAGCAAAAACCCGTGGGGGAGAGGACTCCTCTCCCCCATTTCAAATTTTGATTTATCGGTGGGTTTGATGTGACGGAATGGCAACGAACA
>JBGVFO010000164.1:0-4824 GCA_045121195.1 Eubacteriales bacterium | reverse complement strand
CTCTCCAAGAATGGGAGAGGCTCCCGCGAAGCGGGTGGTGAGGTTGCGCCTTTTTATGTTGCAAAATGGCACGGTGCCGTACATTGGTACAAATTCCGCAACCTCATCCGTCGCCTTCGGCGCCATCTTCTCCCATTCTTGGAGAAGGCTCTCAATGCTCGCCGTTTTGCCACATTAAACCCACCGATCAATCAAAATTTGAATGGTAAATTGATGCTTGTCGGGGAGTTTGTAAAACGAAATTGATGGTTTGTAGGGGCGAACAGTGTTCGCCCGCCATATACGGCAAAGGCCCAACGAACGGGCGATCGTTGATCGCCCCTACGGGTTTGTGCGTTGCCGTTTCGTTCGGCGTAACAAATCGGGGTTGCGTTAGCAATTCGCGGTGTCGAGGCGCGAAACCGATTTGTTATCGAGGTTGCATAGCAACCTCAAAACCCACCGATCAATCAAAATTTGAACGGTGAATTGATGTTTATCGGTGTGTTCGCAGTGACGTTGCAAGGTCTCTCCAAGAATGGGAGAGGCTCCCGCGAAGCGGGTGGTGAGGTTGCGCCTTTTTATGTTGCAAAATGGCACGTTGCCGTACATTGGTACAAATTCCGCAACCTCATCCGTCGCCTTCGGCGCCACCTTCTCCCATTCTTGGAGAAGGCTCTCTATGCTCGCCATCTCGTCACATCAAACCCACCGACAAATCAAAATTTGAAGCATACGGTTCCATAAAAAAAGACCCCTTTCGGGGCCTTTTTGGGATGGATCATTCGTTTGCTCCCGCCCGTTTTTCGCGGCGGTCACGGTCACGGCTCGAGGGTAGGCATAAGCTGATACTCGGCAAGTCCGAAGCCCTCGGCTACGGCAAGGGCGCTCTCGCGGTCCTCCTCGTTCAGCATCAGCCGCATACGGTATTTCGTCAGATAATAGGCGTTCTCGGTGATCGCCTTCCCCAGCGCCTCGCCCGACAGGGCGCGAACGTCAAGAAAATAGCTGTCGGCAAAGTCCTCGGTCACGCCCACAAGACGCGCCGCGGCGTCGCTCTCGGCAGGCACCGCGACCCCAAGGATCACGCTGCCGAGGATCTCGTCCGCCTGCCGCACGTAGCGGCTGACCTCAACCGTCTGTCCAATATCGGTGGGAAGTCCCACCAGAACCACCTCGCGGAAGCCCGCCTCGGCAAGCTCCGCAAAAAGCGCCATCTCGTGGGCGATCGCCAGCAGACGAAGCTGTTTGTCGGTCTGCTCGAAGGCTCCCGTCACGAAATAGCCCACGGCGTAGCGATCCTCGTCCGCCGCCGTTTTGACAAGCTCCTCTGCCGTGGCGGATACGCGGACCGTCACCTTCTCGGCGGTCTTGCCCGCAAGCGCCGTGTCAAACCACACGCCGCCCCGTCCGTCGTACAGCCAAACGCCTACGGCGTTGCCGTCGGGCAGGTCCTCCACCGCGTCCTCAAAATCCCGCGCGTCCATACCCGCGCTCATCACGAAATCGGCGCGCATCGGGAACAGGGTATCGTAGGTCTTGTCGGGGGCGTCCACGCCGCCAAGATCGGCAAGGTCACCGTAGGTGATCCCCTCCCGATCGGTACGCTCGGCAATGCCGCCCAAGATCGCGCCCACAATGAGGGCGATGACAAGCGCCGCCAGCGCAACCAGCAAGAAGGGCAGCCAGGGCTTGTCCCGCAGGCGCTCCTTCGTGGGCTCGGCGTTATAATATTGGATCCGTCTGCGTTTGCGTCGCACGGGCGGTACCTCCTTCTGTCAGATCATTGCATCGACCAGAGCGCAAGGCTCTCGCCGTATTCGTTCCACTCCACGGTAAGGCTCTCGGCAATCGCCGCCGCGTCACCGTTCATACGGCAGGAAATATACATAGCCGAAAGGGTGTCCACGTTGTCGGCGAAATAGCCCGCGTCGGGCGCCATCCGCTGGATGACGTAGAAGCCCTCGGGGGTCTCCACCACGTCGCTGACCTCACCAATGGCAAGGGCAAAGGCGGCGTTTTCATATTCCTCGATGAAATAGCCCCGCGTAAAATAGTAGTCACAGCTTGAGGTGTCCTGATTGTAGCGGGTGCCGATGTAGTCCTCCACCGACGCGCCCGCACGCACCGCGTCCACCACCGTTTGCGCCATGGCACGGTTCTCCGACGGGTTCTCCCCCTCGTCGTTCTTCACGAAGATGCTGACGGTGCGGATAAAGCCCTCCCCCGCCATCACGGCGTCGTACGCCTCCTTGCCAAGCTCCTCGGCAAGCAGATCGTAGTAGCGGTACTGGCAGGACAGCAGAGCGGTATTGAAGCGGAACACGGCGTCGGTCATGTAGTTGTCGGCAAGGTAGGTGAGGTAGCCCTCCTTACCGCCGAAGTAGTCCACCGTTTCGTCTACGTATTCCTGCACCTCTTTTTTGGTTACCTTGTCGGTGGTCTTTACGTCCTTGGCGGCGCAAAGCGCCACGGTGGCGTAGCTCTCGCGGAGCGCCTCGGTCACGAGGGCGCGAAGCTCCTCCTCCAAGGAGGCGCCCGTTGCGGCGTCGTCGAAGATGTAGTCGCCGTATTTTGCCGCAAGGTCAGCCTTGTAGCGCATAGTGAGGTAGCGAAGCTCCTCGTAGCGGATCTCGTTCTCGCCGCAGGTGGCGACCACGCGAGCCTCCTCCTCGGTGCTCTTGATGGCACCCGTGGAGCAAGCGGAAAGGATCAGCACCGCCGTAAGCAGCAGCAAGGCAAATGAGAGAATCTTGGTTTTCATAAAACGCTTCCTTTCTTGGTAAGGAATTGGGATGGGAAATTGATGTTTGTCGGGGAGTTTGTAAAACGAAATTGATGGTTTGTAGGGGCGAACAGTGTTCGCCCGCCATATACGGCAAAGGCCCAACGAACGGGCGATCAATGATCGCCCCTACGGTGTTTGTTCGTTGCCATTTCGTCACATCAAACCCACCAACAAATCAAAATTTGAATTCTTTACTCCCCCGCGCTGCCCTTTTTACAGAGGGTCTTGAGGGGGCAATCGGCACAGCGGGGCGCGCGAGCGGTGCAGACCTCCCGACCGAACCACACGATGCGGTGGCAGAAGTCGCTCTGCTCCTCGGGGGCGAGGATCTCGGACAGGATAGCCTCCACCTTGTGAGGATCCTTCAGGCTCTCGGGATAAAAGCCGAGGCGTCCGCCGATGCGGATACAATGGGTATCCGCCACCACGGCGGGCAGATGATAAATATCGCCGCGCAGAAGGTTGGCGATCTTGCGCCCCACGCCCGGGAAGCGCAGCAGCGCGTCCATATCGGAGGGCAACACGCCGTGATATTCGTCGCGGAGCATAATGCAGGCGTCCTTGATATTCGCCGCCTTGGTGCGGTACAGACCGCAGGAGCGCACCAGCGCCTCAATGCGTTCTATGGGCGCGTCCGCCAGTGCCTCAAGGGTGGGAAACTCGCGGAACAGCTCCTCGCACACGAGATTGACCCGCGCGTCGGTGCATTGTGCCGAAAGGCGTCCCATGACCAGCAGCTTCCACGGCTCGCCGTCATATTCCAGCGCGCATTCGGCGGCGGGATAGCGCGTCTTGAGCGCCTCCACGATCGCCGCGCCCTGCGCGATCTTTTCCTTTTTGTTTCGGATCGTGATCTTCATATTATTCCTCTGCCTCGGTCTCACTCTCGGGCGCCGACTCGGCGTCGGCAAGGGCGTCCATTGCCTCCACGTTCATATCCACCACCACAAGCACGTGGGACAGGGTATCAAGCTTTACCGCAGGCTCGATGATCGCCGAAACAGTGCGGCTTGCGGAATCAAAGGTCTTGTCCACCACCGTGCCGATGGGGAAGCCGTAGGGATACACGCTTCCGCCCGACGAAATAATGACGTCGCCGATCCGGACGTCGGCAAATTCGCTGATATAATTCATGGCGCACTGTCCTTTTCCCCGAAGACCCAGAGAGCCGTCCACTACGCCGCGGGCGCCGCTTCTGGCGCAGATGGCGCCTACCGAAACGCCGCTTTCGGTGATGGTGGAAACGCGGCACCAGTTAAGACCCACCGATTCCACACGACCGACCACGCCGCTGTCCGTGACCACCGCCATGCCCTCGTCAATACCGTGAAGGGATCCGCGGTTGAGGGTGTAAAGGGTCACGTAGCTGTTTGCCTCTCTGCCGATGACACGGGCGTCTACCGTTTCGCACAGCTCCAGCACGTTTTTCACGCCGAGCATACCGCGAAGCCACGCGTTCTCGCCCTCAAGCACCTCTACGTGGGCGTTTTCACGCTCCAGCTCCTCCACGCGCGCCGCAAGCCGCTCGTTCTCCTCGCGGAGCTTGCCGTATTCGGTGAAGTAGTCGCCAAAGCCCGAAAGCGCCTCGCCTGCCGCGTGGAAGCACCAGCGGAAGGGGGTGGCGACCACGCCCAGGGCGTTATGAAAGACCGAGGTCTGCCCCATGATGCCAAGCACCGAGTAAAAGACCGCGGCAAAGACCGCCACAGCGGCTATGATGCCAAGGATTTTGTTCTTGAATATCTTCATCGCAGAAACGAACGGGAAAGCCAACGCGTGCCTTTCCCGAGCCCTTTTTTGAATTGAAAATTGAAAATGGGAAGTGGGAAATTGATGTTTGTCGGGGAGTTTGTAAAACGAAATTGATGGTTTGTAGGGGCGAACAGTGTTCGCCCATACAAACGTAAAAGGCCTCTTGAACGGGCGACCAATGGTCGCCCCTACGGGTTTGTGCGTTGCCGTTTCGTTCGGCGTAACAAATCGGGGTTGCGTTAGCAATTCGCGGTGTTTAGCCGCGAAACCGATTTGTTATCGAGGTTGCATAGCAACCTCAAAAC
>JBGVFO010000163.1:0-14200 GCA_045121195.1 Eubacteriales bacterium | reverse complement strand
CGGTGTATTCGCAGTTGCTTCGCGAGGCTCCCTTGTGTAAAGGGAGCTGGCGCCGTAGGCGTCTGAGGGATTGTCGTTCTCCCTTGTTTTACAATCCCTCCGCCTCGCTTTCGCTCGGCACCTCCCTTTGCACAAGGGAGGCTTTATAGAACACCTGCAACCTCCTTCAACACACCGATAAATCAAAATTTGAAACCGCCGCTTCTCGCGGCGGTTTTTCGCGCAAAAAAGAGGGGCGCAAATGCGCCCCTCGGGGTTTTGATTCAATTCGCAATCAGTTGTTAGGGTTGACGTAGTCAAGCTTGAAGAAGGTATCCAGTACCCATGTCTCATTAACAGACGGCTTTGTATATGACTTTCCTGTTTCCTCAACCTTTCCGGTTCCGCCGGTCGCCTTCATAGGTACATAAAGCTTATTGTCTGCCGCGGTACCATCACGGAAATCAACACGGATCGCGCTGAAACCACCGTTAGAACCTTCTGCCATATCAAATTTTGCCACTGCAAAAGCGCCGCTGGTATCGCTACTATAGCGAACCTCGCGAACTTGTGTACTACTCAATCTGGAATTTCCGGGATTGGTGTTCATATCCGCTCCGGAATCCACCGATGCAATCTTCGTGCCGTCAGCATTATAGGTCGCAACCTTCTCGCAAATAGGATCTACAGCTCGCACCGTTTTAGATCCGTCGTCGTTGGTTATCGTTTCCGTCGTACAGCGGCGAAGGGTAAGCATCATCACGTAGGCATCTTCGATCAGGAAATCATCAACCAACCACGTGACCGTTCTGTCGATGTCAACACCGTCCTTGTTGATGGTAAAGGTCTGAGCATGCTCAACCACTGATCCGGCACTTCCTGCCACTTCTGCCCAGCGATCAAGCAACGTGGTTTGCTCAATAACGATTTCGTTACCTGTTACTACAAGATTGTCCTGGCCGGGAACGTACTCGCGTTCATCCATAACGAGGGAGAACATATCGTTTCCTTCGCTATCCTTCTTGATATGCTCGTCGCCGTGGAATCCGCCAATGAAATCCTTCACCTCATTCCCGTACGCTTCAGGAATCTTATTGCCTTCGTCATCCAATACGTAGACAGGAATCTTATGCGGTGCCGGACAGTCATCCATCTTATACACGGGATTTCCTTTTTCATCTGTTACTACGTTGCCATCTGCATCCGTTTCCGTTTGGTATATGACCCCGCCGTTCCCATCCTTTTCGGTCTGATAGCTTGTGACACCGTAGCTATACTCCTTAATAGCAAGAGAAATCTCGCCAGAACCAAGAATAGGCAATACAGAAGTATAAGTAACCGCCGTTTGATCGATAGCAGTCACCTTAACGATGTCAGCCGTCATAATACGGAAGGATCTGATATTGCTTGCCGTATTGGTACAGTTACCAAGTTTCTCACTGTGGGAATAGTAAAGACGATAGCGAATATAGTAGCGTCCCGAAGGATCAGAAGTACGAGTATATACATAGAAGTCATTATAGTCACCCGCGCCATCCTTCAGTTCAAGAATCACATTGGGAGACTCGGTAAAGGCCTTGTACTCGCTGAGATCAACCTCGAAGGGTTGACCGTTGCCGAGATACTCGCCCGCTCCGTTATAGATGGCGGTGTAGGACTCAAAGGTCTTATCTACGTTTCCGTCCGCATCAAGGGTATAGGGGGTTACGGTAAACTTGTACTGTTCGTTCACACCGTGATCGCGGGGAATATCGGTGATCTTGAGAGCGGACAGATAATCGCCTTCCTGACGGTTGTAAGCGTAGTAGGAGTCTACTTTACCATTCGCATCGGTTTCTTTGATAGAACGGAAAACGACACGGCTATTCTCCGTCTGAACCCTATCCGTGCGCTCCCACGAACCGAACGTTCCATCGCTCTGTACAACGCGGTGCCATGCCTCCACGCTGTAGCCAATACCGGGCACGAAGACATCATCAATACCCGCAATAAAACGAAGAGCAAGGTTGTCGTCGGCGTCGATCTGATCCTGAACACCGATCATTTCGATATCGCTGTCGGGGATAATCGAAACTGCGACGTCCTTCAGATAGAAATTGGTCCAGGCCTGGAAGAAACGAACGTATTCACAAGCAGGGCTATACGTGTTTGCGACACCTGAGCTATTGGAACCAAATGCCTTGGCCGCTACCAGCGTCTCGAAAAATTCTGCCGTATAGTCGTGATACTTCTTTACATCGCCCTCAAAGTTATAGACAAGCTCTCCGTCCGCATTCGTTTCCTCCGTCTTATCGACACCCGTTCCCGTAGGCGCGGGAATGGTCATGTTCACATAGGGCTTATACGTCTTTGTCGCAGAATCGTAATAGTACGCTGCACTTCCGTCCACGTATACGCTATAAACGTTATTCTCTTCGTCCACAACAACGCGCACGTTAGAAAATGCTGCAGGAATATTGTTCGTTACCGTCGTGTAGGGAGAGCAACGCTCAAGCACACTCTCATCGTTATATCGGTAGAGGTCCTTACCGTTTGCGAGATAACCGTCCTCGTCGCACTGCAGTAAAACGACCTTTACGTAAGCATCGCGGAATTTGGACATACGAACAAAGTCTAAAGGTTTACCCTGAGAGGAGACAATGGGATTGGTATTAGGCACGGCAACGTTGAGATTGATCTCATATTTGTGAGCCGATACAAGGTTATACATGGTACCGTTAGAGGAGCCCGTACCCCCCAACTTGGTGGACAGGGAAACGCTAAGCGCCGACGAGCTTGTTATGGAAGCATTATAGTGAGCATATGTACCGTAATCCGTGGTACTATACAGATCAAGATCGCTATCAAGAGAATCGTCGAACGCACCGACTCTTGTATATACGTTACTAATAGCGGCGCCGAAGTAAGTCTTAGTATAGTCCGAGTCCATGACTCTTGACTGGAAGCGATCAAAGGCGTACGTAAACATCTGATTGGAGGCAAACGCATACGCCTCCTCCAACGATTCGTGCACGCGGAAGCCCACGTTATCAAAGTTGAGATTGGCTATTGTGAAACGGTTATTGACGTCATGAACACGGATACTTTGCCAATCGGCATCCGCCGTACTCGACGCAACCGCATAGGGCCGCATTCCCACAAGCTCTCCGTTAATGTACAGAAGAAGCATATCCTGATTGCTACCGGTGTTATCGGGAACGAAAGTAAGCTTCAGGTTAAACCACTCGCTACCGGGAATTTCGTACAGACCGCGCCCTGCATCATGGAACGTATAGGTTCTGGTCAGCGCCGTCTCATCCTGGGTGTAGGTGAAGTAATTGTAACCAATTACTTTGTTGTTATTGCCATCCGTAACGAGACCGCTCTCAGCAGTATTGATATTCTGTCCGGGTGCCGCGCAAACGGTAAACCACTGCATAAGCTTCCCGTAGTTATCATGCTCGTCATCCACAGTCAGACTGCCGTCATCCCCACGTACAAGGCCGACCGTAATATCCTCCTTCTCCTTTGTTTCACCGTAGGTGAAGTCATATCGGAAAACAAGGATATTGGTTCCATCCGGTGCCTTACCAATGTCAAGAAGCGACTGGGAATTTTTGTCTGAGCGATTTACGAGTGTAATCAGCTCCTTGAAGTTACCCATACCGGAATACGCCGTATTCCAGTCAACACTGTCGACCTTGAGGTCAAAGCTGACGGTAAAGGGCTTCGTCAAATTTCCAAGTTTATAAGCGGAGCCGCCGCCAACCGTGTTGTCTACGTCACCAAAAATGTGGAAGCCTTTAAGACCGTATCTCTTATAATAGCCGCCCCCTCTCGTTGCATCCTCCACATAGTTCGACTGCAGTGCTGTCTTAGATCCCGCAGAACCGGAAATATAGAAGCCTTGTGAAAGCTCACCCTCGAATTCATACTTTCCGCACACGGAGCAAAGACCCGAATTGGAATCATACGTATGATCGGTAGGCTTGGTCGTATATTCAGAATCCGCAAAGGGAACACCAACCACAGTCGTGTCCTTGGGAACCCATACGTAATAGGTGCCCTCGCAAGCGTTGCCCTTCAAGACACCGCGGTAGCGCAAGCCATCGACGTCGCGCTCCGGCCAGGTTTCGCCGCACGCGGCGCACTTGCAGGTGGACTGCGTGGAATCGGTAGCATCGACGGTCTCTATCACGCTTACGTGATAATCGCCGTTACAGGAAGAGATCTTACAATCGCCACCCCACTTAACAGCCCCCGTGGTACCGTTGATTTGGAGCTTATTTCTTGCTTCCGTAGCACTGGTGGTAGAGCCTACCGGATAGTAGTAATACGTAGTAGTACCCACGCATTTATCCCACGTGTTCGTGCTACTTGTTCTCTTGATATAAACGGTAGCTTCCATGGTGACCATTCCGGTGGAAGCATCCACGGCCGCCACTTTAAGAGAGACGCCCACGCGGTACAGGTAGGTATAGTCTTTATCCGTTACATATTCAAGCATATGCGCCTTGGAAGGATCCTTGATACATCCGTCCAGGTTCAGATTGGCAACCGTAGCAGTCGCAGGAAGATAAACCTTTTCGCCATCATCATTGAAATAATAGACGCCGCCGTACGCAAGAGCATCCTCGGCAGTACCGTAGTTATCCGTGGTGTATATCATCCCGTTCTCCGCCATACGGAAGAACATTGGAGCCTTTTGGTCGTTACTATACGTAAAGAATACGTAAGAGTTCGTGTAATCTGTTCCGTTAGCTGCAGCTCCGCCGTGATCGGTATACAGCGTTGCACTTGCCACGTCTTCACTCGTAATGGTGGTGCCATTCTCATCGATATAGCTCCAGGTACAGGAACTGTCGAAGAGAGGATCTACGCGACCATACGTATCGGTGGTCATAGAAGCGCCATGATACATTCTTCTGAAATCGAACTCAAAGAATACCGAATCTCCAACATCCTTATAGCCGGCGTACTGACCGTTCAACAAGGAGAAGAAGTCGTTGTTGGGCTTCTCGCCGGTCGTTTGGGCACCCGTAATGTAGGTTGCACCACCGACGGTAAAATACCCGCCACTAAGCTGGGTTGCACCCGTGCCACTTGCGTCCATGTAGAACACGTCCGCATCCTGGAAATATCCGTTAGGATAGGTTGCGTCGGTAGCCGTATTCGGCTTAATCGTCTTATCCGTCGCCGTGGTAGAATTGTTTTTTACTGCGCCGTCATCGGCAAAGTTGTGCTCCCACAGCACCTTAGGGCCGGTGGTGGTAGCTGCCGTTTCCTCTGCCATGGCGGGAAGCGCCACGAAGCAGGAAGCAAGCATCAAGACTGTCAGCGCAAGTGCCAGAAGGCGGCTTGCCGTTCTCGTGTTTCTCATTTTGAAAATCTCCTTCAAAAATTGATTTTTATCCCACAATGGGAAGCGAAATTCGCGTAAAAAAGTGAGTGAAGATCATGCCGTTCTTTTATAGGAACGGAAAAATGGGCGCAATATGCCCAAAGATAGGTAAATACACCATTATTATAGCACAACCGATCCGGTCATTGTCATTTTTCCGTGGTTGTTTACGCCTAATTACACCGCGGAAATTGGTCGTTTTCAACATATTTTTTAAATTCAACAACTACTGCGTGATTTTTTTAGCAAAATTGCCGAAATTTTATTGCGAGCAGGAGCCCCCAAAGGCGAAGGCAAGGGGGATAAATTGATGTTTGTCGGTTTGATGTCTTTATCGTAGGGGCGAACAGTGTTCGACCGCCATATACGGAAAAGGCCCAACGAACGGGCGATCAATGATCGCCCCTACGGTGTTTGTTCGTTGCCATTTCGTCACATCGAACCCACCGATAAATCAAAATTGCCCCCACGAAAGAAAAAAGCCCTCGCGTGAGGGCTTTTCGTGTTCGTTTCGTTGTTTCGTTTCGTCTTCCGTAGACTTATTCCTTCTCCAGCACCTGCTCGATCTCACAGATAAAGACCTTGTGGAAATCCTCCTTCGGATAGCAGGTAGCCGCTACCGAGGGATCCAAGAAGCATTCGGGCTTGAGCCAATCGGCGTACAGCTTGCGGCAGATCACCGCGGTCTTTGCCTCGCGGAAATACGGAACGCCGTTCTCGGTGTGGCAGACTGTCAGGTTTGCTTCCGCAATTTTGTCCATATCACGTCCGCTCTTGGTGCCGCACAGGCGAAGGGCGGCTCGCCATTCCTCTTCAAAGAAGGTCAGGGACAGTCGCTCCGCCTCCTCGACGAACTCAAGGGTATATCTTTGGGGACGAATAAAGATGGCGCACACGGGTTTGTTCCAAAGAACCCCCATAAAGCCCCAGCTCGCCGTCATGGTATTGACGCTTCCGTCCGCCTTTTCCGCCGTGATCAGCGTCCAATCGTCGCCGATCATTTTCACAGCATTTTCCATATTGCGAACATCGATCTCTTGAAATCCCATGGGCAAAAATCCTCCTATACGTTCCTCGTCAGTATATGCTATCTTTTCAAAATCCGTGCGCCGCAAGCCACTCCACGAGATCGCCGAATACCTGCTCTTTTCCGATCTCGTTAAACACCTCGTGGCGCATCTCGGGATACAGGATCAGCTTCACGTCGGACATTTCCGCCGCCAGCAGCCGCTCGTACACCTTGGTCACGCCCTTGCCGTATGCACCCACGGGATCAGCTTCGCCGCTCAGCATAAGGATCGGAAGGCTCTTGGGAAGGCTCGTCGCCCATTCCTTACGGGATACGCGCCCGATCATATCAAAAAGATCGTAATAGCCCTTGGCTGTGAAGGTATAATTGCAGAAGGGATCCTTGGCGTAGGCGTCCACCACCGCGGTATCGCGGGAAAGCCACGCCTTTTTGCCTTTTTCGCAATCCAGCCCTTTATTGTAGCTACCGAAGGCGATCTCCGTGATCAACGGACTGCGGTGCTTCTCGCCGCGCAGCTTCGCCGTCGTCTTCGCCAGCGCCTTGCCAAGCTCAGTGGGATTGTCAGGTCCGCCCGTTCCCACGATAACGAGGGCATCGGCGCCCTCGGGGTATTTTTCCGCGTAAAGGCGCGCCAGGAAGGAGCCCATACTGTGTCCTATAAGCACCACGGGGATCTCGGCAAACTGCTCCCGCATTGCCTCGGTCAGGGTATACAGATCCTCTACCATGGCGTCAACACCACCCGTAAGACCAAGCTCCTCCTCGTCCACTGCGCTTTCGCCGTGTCCCGTATGGTCGTTTCCGCAAACCACGTAGCCAAGATCACACAGATATTCCGCAAGCGGTCGGTAGCGCAAGAAGTATTCACACATGCCGTGGCTGATCTGGATCACTGCCTTCGGCACCACGTCCGTCGGCGCGAAGCAGAAATAGGAAATGGACGAATATCCGTCCGCGGAAGGAAATCTATCCTGCCAGAATTCACATCTTTTTCCCATAATTATCCTTCTCCCCCTATAATTTATAAATTTATAATCGCATTTTATTCCTCGTAAGCGCCAACGCCGTAATACGCCTCAAGGATGGCAGCGGCAATCGACGTAGAGTTCAGACCCGATCGGGCGCCCTCCAGCACGCAGGACATAACCACCTCAGGATCGTTATACGGCGCCGCGCACACGAACAGACCGTTGTCGTTGGCGGCGTTGGTCTGCGCGGTACCCGTCTTTCCGCCAACCCCTACGGGAATATTCCGCATCGCCGTCCGCGCGGTATAGCTTTCGTCCACCATGCTCTTCATCGATTCCATCAGCACCGAAACGGTAGACGAGCTGATATGGCTCTCGCTTTCTACCGTCGACTTGTTTTCTCGGACGATCTCGTCTGTGTAATACTCGCGGATCGAATCAAAAATATGGACGCGATAGCGGGTTCCGCCGTTGAGGAGGGTCGCTACGTAGTTACTGATCTGAATGGGGGTAAACTGATTGTCCGACTGTCCGATCGCCGCGGCGATGGTGTCACCCACGTACCAGTTGCCCATGCCGTGAGCCATACGGTATTCCTCGCCCGCAAGGATTCCAACCGCCTCGCCAAGCTCGATTCCCGTTTCCTGTCCAAGACCGAACATCTTGGAGTATTTGTTCATGGTATCAATGCCAAGGCGGTAACCCATTTCGCAGAAATAGCAGTTACAGGAAACCGTCAGGGCGCCCTCTACGTCAAGCCAGCCGTGGGCGTCGGGATAGACCCAGCACTGCAGACCGCGGGCATAATACCAATATTCGTACTCGTCACGGGTGGTATGTCCGTGGTAGGAATTGGAGCAATATACGGTGGAATAGCGTCCCACGACGCCTTCCTCCAGCGCCGCCGCCGCCGTTCCCAGCTTAAAGGTAGAGCCGGGGGTATACAAGCCGTACAGCGTACGGTTGAGGAGCGGCTTGGACACGTTGGTGGCAAGCTCGTTATAGATGGCATTGTATTCGGTCAGATCGTAGGAGGGATAGGAAGCAAGCACCAGAACGCCGCCCGTTTCGGGGTCGATCGCCGTTACAGCCCCCGCCTTCACCTCGCCGGCGCAGTATTCCTCTGCCGCCGCCGCCAAGGCGTCCTCCGCCGCCACCTGAAGCTTCATATCAATGGTAAGCCAGACGTCCTTTCCGGGAATCGGCTCTCTCACTACCGTTTCGCTGATCAGATTGCCGTCCTCGTCCTCCACGACCTCAAGAAGACCGTCAGTGCCGTGCAGATCGCTCTCGAAAAGCTTTTCGATGCCGTCAATGCCCACAAGGGCGTTCATTGCGTAGCCAAGATCCATATAATGCTCCAGCGTATCCGCCGTAATACTGCCGACGCTGCCGAGAATATGGGACAAATAGCCCGGATAATTGTACTGCCGCTCGCAGCTTTGAGGGAATTTCACACCGACCGCGTGCTTTTCGCGGACGTAGACCACCGTTTCCAGGGGGACGTTGGATGCCAAAACGTAATCGGCGTAAGCGCCGAAGTCCTCGGCGTCCATATTGTAGCGCACGCGAAGAAGGCGATCCGTTTCCTCATCGGAATATCTCGGTTTTCCCTCGGAATCCAGCATAGAGAACTTTTTGAGATACCATTTTACGATCTCCTCGCCCGTCATATCGTCGTCCCACTCCCGTCGCTTCATAACGGCGGCAAGCTTTTTACCGACGGTGCTGGCGGGATCCTTCGCCTCCGCGGACAACGTGAGGTTGGGATATTTTCCCTCAAAGGGGAAATAATCGCGGGCGCCCTCGTATTCCGCCCCCTTGGCGTCAAGGGCGTCCAGCGCCTCAAGCGCCACGAGAATGCTCCGATTTGCCTCCAGTTTGTCGGCAGGCATGGACCAATACACAAAGCTCATAGAATACGCCATCCGCGACGTGGCGATCACCTCGCCGTTGCGATCACAGATGTCACCGCGGAGCGACGGAATGGTAACGGTATAGGTATAGGTTTTTACGTCGTAGTTGCGGGAGATCACGGTATCGCCGCCCGAAAGCTGATAGGTGAGCAAGCGGATCGTATAGACCGCGCAGATCACCGCGAAGACCGCCAAGATCAAAAGATAACGGGGAAGCCTCGACCATCTTGACTGCTTTTTCATAGATCACTGATCCCTCCCTTTCCTTTTTTCATGCTCATTCGTCCGCGGAGGAGTCCCGCTACCCATTTTGCGGGCACGTACAAGGCGACCGAAAGCAGGAGCGTTCCGAAAAGCTCGGGAAGCACCGACGAGCCAAGCGCCTTGCCAAGGCGTACCTCGCCCGAATCCAGCAAGATCCTAAATATGGAATAAAGTGCTTTTGTTAAGCAGAAAATCGTAGAATATATAATCCAATGAATGAATTTATTTGCAAACGCCGCCATAGCAAGCAATCCAAGCAGAACGCCGATCACCGTATACAAGATCGGAGAAAAAGAAAAGCCGACGCCTCCAAGACCGTCCGTAAGGATCCCGCCAACAAGTCCAAACAGCGCGCCGTCCACGGGTCCCAGATAAAAGGCAACGCCGCAAACGAGGATCAGCACAAGGTCGGGAATGGCGCCAAACAGCGCGACCGCAGGCAGAAACGAGGTCTGGATCAAAGAGGTCAAAAAAAGCACGGCAAAGGAAACCGCCAGAAAATAGATCATTTTTTTCGAAATCCGGCTGTCCTTCATACCGCACCTCCTTGCCTAAAAGTTCTATCTTAATTATATATCATTCCCGCACGGTTGTCAAGCAAAAAAACACCCGCTTCGGTAAAGAAGCGGGTGAAATTCTATCGTTTGTCGACAATCCATTAACCAAGCTTTGCAGAGTTAACCTTGATGCCGGGGCCCATAGTGGATGCAATGGTGCAGCTCTTGATGTACTGACCCTTTGCAGCAGCGGGCTTTGCCTTGATAATGGCGTTCATAAGGGTGGTGAAGTTCTCGCCGAGCTTCTCCGCGCCGAAGGAAGCCTTACCGATGGGGCAGTGGATGATATTGGTCTTGTCAAGTCTGTACTCGATCTTACCTGCCTTTGCCTCGTTTACTGCACGGGCAACGTCAGGGGTAACGGTACCTGCCTTGGGGTTGGGCATCAGTCCCTTAGGACCAAGCACCTTACCAAGACGTCCTACAACACCCATCATGTCAGGGCTTGCAATAACAACATCGAACTCGAACCAGTCCTCCTTCATGATCTTATCAACAAGATCAAGCTCGCCAACGTAATCTGCGCCTGCAGCCTTTGCAGCCTCAGCCTTGTCGCCCTTTGCGAATACAAGGGTTCTTACCGTCTTACCGGTTCCGTTGGGGAGGACAACTGCGCCTCTGACCTGCTGGTCTGCGTGACGGGAGTCAACACCAAGTCTGACGTGGATCTCAATGGTCTCGTCAAACTTTGCCTTCGAGGTCTGGCAAACAAGATCCAGCGCCTCAGCGGGATCGTATGCCTTGTTCTTTTCAATCAGCTTTACGCTGTCAACATATTTCTTTCCCATGTTTCAATCCTCCCTTAGTCCTCAACGGTAATACCCATGCTGCGGGCAGTTCCTGCGATCATGCTCATAGCAGTCTCAACAGAAGCGGCGTTCAGGTCGGGCATCTTGGTTTCAGCGATCTTTCTTACCTGCTCCTTGGTCAGCTTTGCAACCTTGGTCTTGTTGGGCTTATCGGAGCCCGACTCGATGCCGCAAGCCTTCTTGATAAGAACGGGTGCGGGGGGAGTCTTGGTAATGAAAGAGAAGGAACGGTCAGCGTAAACCGTGATAACAACGGGAATGATCAGACCGATATCGTTCTTGGTTCTCTCGTTAAATTCCTTAGTGAATACGGGGATTGCTACACCATACTGACCGAGTGCGGGACCAACGGGCGGCTGGGGAGTCGCCTTTCCTGCAGGCAGCTGAAGCTTAATGTATCCCATAATTTTCTTTGCCATAGTAAATACACCTCCAAATGTGGTAATGATACGGGAGAATGACAGTAAAATTTTCTCCCTCCCACGGTTGACGGAAGCTCCGTCGTGTCAAAAGACTTATTTCTCGGGCCTGATCGCGCTGACGTCAAGCTCGACGGGAAGATCACGGCGGCCTTTCTTAACCAGAACCGTAACCTTTTTGGAATCCTCGGATATCGACTGTACTACGCCACTGTATCCCTCGAAAAGACCGGCGAAGATCTCAACGTTATCTCCAACCTCAAAGGAGAGCTTGACGCGCTTTTCTTCAATGTTCAGCGCCTCGACCTCAGCCTCAGTAAGGGGAGTGGGACGGGATCCGGGACCAACAAAGCCCGTTACGCCCGTGATATTTCTGACGGCGTGCCAGCTTTCATCGGTCATGGTCATCTTCACCAGAACGTAGCCGGGGAAGATCTTTTCCTCAACCTCGGTTTCCTTATCGCCCTTTCTCTCGATCACCGTCTGTACGGGAACTCTGATATCGTAGATAAGATGAGAGAGCGAACGATTCTCGACGATCTTTTCCAGACTCGCCTTTACTTTGTTTTCGTATCCCGAATAGGTGTGCGCCACATACCATCTCGGACCTACGTTCATCTCATTGATATCGCTCATAATTCCGAAAATCCTTTCCGCTGACCGAATTAGCCGATCAGGTTATCAAGGGCGATGATACCCTTGCTGAACAGAACGTCAACAATACCGATCAGGATCGCAACAGCGATTACTACCACGAGTACGACCAGCGTGTTCTTGCGAACGTCCTTCCAAGAGGACCAGGAAATCTTCTTGAACTCACTCTTCAGGCTGCGAAGGAACTTTCCAACCTTTTCCTTGTTCTTCAGGCAATAGATCACACCAACGACGATCAGAACGCCAAGGATAACAAGAGAAACGATGTCAAAGGTAGTCATACCCTTCTTCTCTTCTTCCTTTTCGTCCCCGTGGTCATGGTCGTGACCGTGATCTGCCTCAGTTTCGCTCTCAGACTCCGCACCGGACTCAACCGCGCCGTCCGTAACGACCTCGGTTTCGGTATCAGACTCTGCAGCATCCTCGGCAAATACGCTCACCGAGAAAAGCGAGAACACCAGCACAAGCACAAGGATCAGCGAGAGAGCGGATCTTTTCAGCTTAGAATTCAGCATTCTTTTTCTCCTCCCAAATTACTTCGATTCTTTGTGAAGAGTGTGCTTGCGGCAGAAACGACAGTACTTCTTAAGCTCAAGTCTGTCAGGATCATTCTTCTTGTTCTTCTTCGTGTCATAGTTTCTCTGCTTGCACTCGGTGCATACCAGAGTAATCTTGACTCTTGCATCATTAGCCATTTAGCGGCACCTCCCATTAAAATTTATTAGATCTCCCGAAGGGAAATCCGTGTACCTCCCTCCGTAGCGGACGTCATGCCTGTCCGAATTTTGGCGCTTTTCGGGCACAACAAAAAGACCCACGCACAGAGGTAGAGCCATTCTACCACATCCGCGGGGCTTTGTCAATAGTTTTTTTGAAATTTTTTGGCAGAAATTTTCTTTATGTATATGTGCGATAAACTTTTGCAAGCGTTGCATCCTACAACCTCTTCCCACAGGCTCCGAGATGAACAAGATCCTCCTTCGCGACATTGATCGGCTCCACACCGAGCTTACCGAAAAAAAGGGGAGGCTACGCCTATAAGGCAAACGCGGTCTTCAATCGGGAATTCGCCCGCGTCTTTCAAAAGACACCGTCCGAATACCGTCGGAATCTGCGAGCCTCCGTCGGCACGTAACGCCGCCTCTACCGCAAGATTAACAAAAAAAGAAGAAAGTTCTGTTCCTCTTTTATTGACAACACCCCAAAAAACGTATATAATGAAATTTGGTTAATCTTTAATTTATAAAATCAAGGAGAAACACATGAGAGAGATCATCAACATCAATTCTGCATGGGGCTTTACCAAAACCCTCACGGAATCCCCCTCGATCCTTCCCACTGATCTGGAAACGGTCAACCTTCCCCACACGTGGAACGCCACCGACGGTCAGGACGGCGGGAACGATTATTACCGGGGCACCTGTCGCTACGTAAAAACGATCAAGAAAGCTGACCTCCCCGAAGCCGATCAGTACTATCTGGAGCTGAACGGCGCCAATTCCTCCGCAGACGTGTACGTAAACGGCGAGCATATGGCTCACCACGACGGCGGTTATTCCACCTGGCGCGTCAACATCACCGAGAAGATGACCGACGAAACGGTTCTCGTCATCGACGTGGACAACGCTCCCAACGAGCAGGTATATCCCCAGATGGCAGACTTCACCTTCTACGGCGGTCTGTACCGCGACGTCAACCTCATCGCCGTAGCAAGCACCCACTTCGACCTTGACTACAACGGCGGCCCCGGCATCATGGTGACCCCCACCGTGAACGGCGAGAACGCCGACGTGGAGATCCGCGTATTCACCACCAACCTTTCCGAGGGCGATCTCCTCTTCTACGAGATCCTCGACGCCGAGGGGAACACGGTTGCCAAGGCAAGCAGCGCCGAGACAACGCACACCTTCACCGTGGAGAACGTTCACCTCTGGCACGGTCGCCGCGACCCCTATCTCTACACCGCAAAGGTGGAGATCGTTCGCGACGAGCAGGCACTTGACGCCGTCAAGACCCGCTTCGGTTGCCGTTCCTTCCGCATCGATCCCGATAACGGCTTTATCCTCAACGGCGAGGAGTACCCCCTTCGCGGCGTATCCCGTCATCAGGACAGACTCGGCATCGGTAACGCACTTCTCCCCGAGCATCACGCTGAGGACATCGACCTCATCTGTGAGGTTGGTGCGA
Organism: Eubacteriales bacterium; assembly: GCA_045121195.1. Lineage (GTDB taxonomy): Bacteria > Bacillota > Clostridia > Oscillospirales > CAG-272 > RGIG8775. The sequence goes on along the minus strand of JBGVFO010000163.1, from coordinate 37 downwards.
CCACCATCCGTCTTGCTCACTATCAGCACGATCAGTA
>JBGVFO010000162.1:0-11517 GCA_045121195.1 Eubacteriales bacterium | reverse complement strand
GACCCGGCGGCCCCCCCCCACCGCCTTTTTATTGTATAACGAAAACCAACGCTATAGTGGCGTAGTTCAAAAGAGGCTTTTGCCGTTAAGCAATTCTCGCCGCGACGATAGCCTTCCCCAGTGGGGGAAGGTGGCACGGCGTAAGCCGTGACGGATGAGGTGTTCGAGAGTCATTCTAAACTCCTCATCCACCGCTATCGCGGTCCCCCTTCTCCGGAGAAGGCTTAACTGAATTTCCGTCTTGCCCATCTAGTTGGTTATGACTATTTTATTCCTCGAATCGGACGAAGAATTTGATATCCATTCACTTCCGGATAATGCCTTTGATAATCTTGGCATTCTCCCTCATTCCATTCATAGCCGATTGTAGAAGGATCAAAATTCCAAGCAAGTTCGCCTACCCTACGCATAACCTCGTCGTTCTCGGTCAAATATTCAAAGGGCGGATGAGAAAACACAAGATAGTAACTATCGGGAATCTCTTCGCTTAACTCAAATCCTTCAGGAACAACACCGTCATAGTTCGCACTTACTCCCGATCCGTAGAAGTAGGTTCGCTTGCCATCTTTCCATTTCCAGCCTGCTGTATGATTGGTAATAATCGGGTGACAATCCTTAATGCTTTGTACAAGACCGCACAAAACCTCACAGTCGTGAGATGGCCATACTTTTCCCACAGATGTTTCGGACGCTTCGTACACTCCAAGAAATTTATGCCTTGGAATATATTCGATTCGGTAATACGGAACAACTAAGTTTCCCATGGTAAAATCTCCTTTTTTAATATAATTTGAAGGTATGATGACGATCTTCTTCATAGCCAAAGGAATGGGAATAGGATTTCTTCTGTATGCAGCCGGTGCGCATCCGTATGCATCCTTGAAAGCCCTCGTCAGAGCCTGTTGAGAAGAAAAGCCGTACTCCAATGCAATGTCTATAATGGACATATCAGTATCACGAAGTGCGAGTGCTACTAGACACAACCGCCTCTTGGTCATGTACTCCCTGATAGTTATACCGACAACACGATGAAATTGTTCCGAGCAATAATACGGTGAGTATCCGACCTGTTTTGAGATTTCTGACAATGAAGGATTATCTACAACATGGTCATCAATCCAATCAATTAGTTTTTGCACTGTATATATCCATTCATACATCTCACTCATCCTCCCTTCCGAAAAGATTATATCACTCTCTCGGCATTTTTTCTTTACCTGAGTTGGGATGTTATAAACACAAAAGAACCTGTTCTTCAAACAGGTTCTTTTTGTAAAAATCAAAGGCAAACCTTGCCGGGATTGAGGATGTTCTTCTTATCGAACACCTGCTTGATTCCCTGCATAAGGCCGATGGGATAGTCGCCAAGCTGACGGCCGAGATAGCCCTTCTTGGCATAGCCGATACCGTGCTCACCCGAAACCAGACCACCAAGCTCCTCGGCTTTGGCGTACATTCTGTCAAAGCACTTCTCAAGCACCGACTCCCACGCCGCATCGTCAAGCTCGTCGCGGCAGATATACACATGCAAATTGCCGTCGCCCGCATGACCGAAACTGGGAATACGAACGCCAAACTTGTCGGCGAGCTGATGGGTGTACTTGATAAACTCGTCCACGCGGCTGCCGGGCACGACCACGTCGCACTCGTCCATCTCGGTGGTAGACGCCTTGATCGCCTCAAGGAAGGCACCGCGCGCCGACCAAACCGACTTTTTGCGCTCATCGGTGTCCACGATATACACGTCAACCGCGCCGATCTCAAGGCAGAGGTCGGCAACTGTCTTCATATCCGCTTCGATCTGGGCGTCGGTATTGCCGTCGAAGGTCAGAAGGATATAGGCATCGTTCTTGGAGTCGGGGAACTTTTTACCCAGATAGCTTTCCGAGAACAAAATGGTGTCGCGGGACATATACTCGATGGCAGTGGGGATGACCTTGGAGCGAATGATCTTGGGGACCGCCTCGATGGCACTCTTCATATCCGGGAACGGAACGAGAAGGCTCACCGAAACCTTGGGCAGAGGCACGAGCTTAAGAGTCGCCTTCGTGATGATAGCAAGGGTTCCCTCGGAGCCGATGACAAGATCCTTGAGGCTATAACCCGAGCTATTTTTGGCAACCTTCGCGCCAAGCTCCACGATCTCGCCGTCGGGCATAACAACCGTGAGAGAACGCACATAGTCACGGGTAACGCCGTACTTGACGGCACGCATACCGCCCGCGTTGGTGGAAATGTTACCGCCGATGGTGGCAGACTTTTCTCCGGGATCGGGGGGATAAAGGAAATCGTTTTCCTCGGCAAAGGCGGCAAGCTCCATCAGAAGCACGCCGGGCTCTACGGTAACCGTCAGGTTATCGCGATCAAGCTCGAGGATCTTATTCATACCCGTGGTTTCCATAAGAATACCGCCAAAGGCAGGAACCGCCGCACCCACAAGACCCGTACCGCTTCCGCGGACCGTCACGGGAATCTCACGGGCGTAAGCGTGCTTCATAATAGCGGAAATTTCCTCGGTAGTATGTACACGCACAAGAGCCTCGGGCATATGGGTAATGCCGCCCAGCTCGTCGTGTCCGTAATCGGGATTGATGTCGTCGCCTACGATCACGCAATCGTCGCCAACAATGGCGCGAAGCGCGAGGACGTCTTCATTTGTGATCTTGTTATACATTTTCCTGCGCCTCCTTGATCTTGGCAATCAGCTTGGGAAGAATCTCATTCACGTCACCCACGATGCCGTAGTGCGCTACGTCAAAGATGGGGGCATTTTTATCGGTATTGATGGCAACGATGCAGTCCGAGGACTTCATACCCGCCGCAAACTGAACGGCGCCCGAGATACCAAGGCAGATGATAAACTTGGGCTTTACGGTACGTCCCGAAAGACCGATCTGACGCTTGGCGTCCATAATGTTGCCCTCAACGAGAGGTCTTGTGCAGGCAAGCACGCCGCCAAGCAGGTCAGCAAGCTCCCCTGCCATTGTGCGGTTTACGTCGGTCATAGCACCGCGACCGATGGCAACGATGACGTCCGACTCGGAAATATCAATGTCCTTGGGCTTTTCGGTTTCGGAGAGGATCTCGATGTTGCTTACAAGCTTGTCAGCCGCGATGGACATCTTCACGATCTCGCCGTACTCCTCTGCCGTTGCCTTTGGCTCGGAGAAGACCTTATAACGTGCCGTACAGAACTGGGGGCGGTTATTGGGAGAAATGATCTGCGCCATAATATTGCCGCCGAAGGCGGGACGGATCTGCACAAGGTCGGTATTTTTCTTCATTTCAAGGACGGTACAGTCCGCGGTAAGACCGGTTCTGCAGCGCGCCGCAACGCGCGGTGCCAGCTGGCGTCCGAGGTTGGTAGCGCCCACAAGGATGCTTGAGGGCTTTACCTTATCGATAAAGTCACAGAATGCCGCGGTGTACGGCTCGATACGGAAGTCGCGAAGCGCCTCCTCGTCGTATACGAAGATCTTGTCCACACCGTAGTGGAGAAGCTTGTTGACGCTGTCGCCAATGTCGCTTCCCATCATCAGAGCATAAACGGGATGTCCCGTAACCTTGGCAAGCTCCTTCGCCTTTCCGATCAGCTCATAGGTCACTCTATGTATCTTGCCGCCGATGTGATCCACGTACACGCAGATACCGCGCCACAGGGATTTATCAATTCCCTGCTTTTCTTCCTCAACGAACTCAATTACGCCCGCGGGACCCTTGCGAACGCACATCTTACACATTTTACAAGCCGAGGAGATATCCAGCTTGCCGTCCGCATAGCTGATGGCGCCGAATGGACACACCTTGATAAGTGCTTCCGCGTTTTCAGGCGTTACAAGATTTTGGTTGATTTTCAAAGTTCCCATTGTCGCCCCTCCTTATATCAACTTGCGCGCACGGATCAGCTCGACGATGCCGTCCGCCTGCGCCTCGGAATCGCCCGTGATGCTGTGCTTTTCGGTGTTCTTTTCGGGCGGGAAAATGCGCTCCACCTGGGTTGCCGAGCCATTCAGACCGTAGTGATTGGCGTCCTGATCCTCAAAATCGGCAAAGGAAATGAAGCTCACCATATCGTCGGTCACCGTCTGCTTCACCCTGTAGGAGGGCAAACGGGGGGTGTTGATGTCGCCGTCCACCGAGATCAGGCAAGGAAGCTTGATGCTCTGCTTCACGATCTTATCGTCAAGGGACGCCGTTACGAAGATCTTACCGTCACGCACCTCGTCCACCGAAAGGATGTTAGACACGTTGGGAATGCCCAGATACTCCGCCACCTCGGCACCTACCTGCGCGGTATCACCGTCGGTAGTCTGCTTGCCGCAGATGATCAGATCAAAATCGCCAACGCGACGAATGCCCTGGGAAATGGTGTATGCCGTTGCCAGCACGTCGGCACCCGCAAACTTGCGGTCACTCAGCACCGTACCGCTCTTGGCGCCCATACAGATGGACTCCACGATCACCGCCTTTGCGGGGGGCGGTCCCATGGTGATGGTCTTGACCTCGCCACCGTAGGTTTCGGCGAGGGTCATTGCGACCTCAAGTCCGTACAGATCGTACGGATTCATTTTGCTTGCCACGCCGTCGCGCTTCAGCACACCGGTAACAGGATCGACTTCAACGTTACTGGAACCGGGCACCTGCTTGATACATACCAAAATGTTCATTCTGACATCTCCTTGCTTGTGATGTTTACACCCACTCATTTTATCATATTTTTGCCAAAATGTAAATGCAAAATCACCATATTTTTAGATTTTTTGCGCTTGTTTGGAAAAGGTCTTGACAAGAAAAATGTTTGGGTGTAAAATAGAGAAGTCGGAAGCATAGCTCAGCTGGTCAGAGCGCACGGTTCACATCCGTGAGGTCGCAGGTTCGAGCCCTGCTGTTTCCACCAACGGGTCTAGAACAACTATAGACCCGTTATTTTGTTCAAAGGAGCTTGGTCCATGGGATATTATAGACGAGGAAATCGCAACAGAAATTATTATAAGAATAAAAAATATTATAAAAAGAAAAACAACCCAATATACGAAAGCATAGAGATGCTTTTCTTTTTGCTTTCGCTCCCTTTTAAGGCCATCTTTGCATTAGTAAAATTTATCGGTAAATGCACAGAAAAGACCGAATATACTAATCCCCAAAATTCGTCCAATTATCACTCCCCAGCGCTCTCGCATTATACCAATTACGAAAAAGTTCGAGCTTTTGAATCTGCAGAGAGTGAAAAGGCCGAAGAAAAGAAGTACGAAGCGAAAGACATATTTATCACAGAGTGCGAGAAGAAATTCTTCGACGCAATCAAATCCATTGTAGGTGAGAATTACATTGTTCAACCACAAATTAACCTCGCAAGTATTGTCAATAAGGTGACTGCGGATAAGTACCGAAATGAGTTGTTTAGAAATATAGATTTTGGAGTGTTTGATAAAAATTACAAGCTCCTTATTCTAATCGAAATCAACGATCCTTCGCATGATAAAAGCGACAGGAAAGACCGCGATGACAAGGTCAAGAAAATTTGTGCAGAAGCGAACATTCCACTCGTTACTTTCTGGACAAAATATGGCGTAAACGAAGAATATATAAAAAGCAGACTTTCGAAACATATTGTCCTATGAGTATCTTTCGATACGTTGTCAAAATTGTTATCAATTATGAAAAGGCGCGTGCCAATGGCACGCGCCTTTGTTATGCAATTACCAGCGGTCACTTCCGTCTTCGGGAATGACCTCCTTCATCGAAGAAATCGCACATTCGATCATATCGTCGTCAGGCTCAAACACGGTCAGATGCTGAAGCCATACGCCGGGCGCGGAAATGATCCGCGTCACGATGTTATCGTGTCTGCCCGCAAATTTGATCAGCTCGTATCCAATGCCCATAATCAGCGGCAACAGAAGCAGCTTGATCGCCACGCGCAGGATGGTGGGAACCGCCCAGCCGCCGATCTCGGTGGGGATCAGCATAGAAACAAGAATACTGACGATGACGATAATAATGAGAAAGGACGTGCCGCAACGGGGATGGAAGCGGCGTTCTTTTCTCACGTTTTCCACTGTCAGCTCCAGTCCGCTCTCGTAGCAGAAGATGGTCTTATGCTCGGCGCCGTGATACTGGAAGGTACGGCGAATATCCTTCATCAAGGACACAAGGGCAAGATAGCCCACAAGCACGACGATCTTCAGAACGCCCTCAAAAAACGCGCGGAAAAATCTTCTCTCGGGCGAGAAGAACGGAACCCATCGCCCGATCAGCGTATACAGGAAGGACGGAAGCGCGATAAACAGACCGACCGCAAGGATCACCGCAAGCACCACGCTCACGATCATCAGCACGTTCATAAGAGCAGAAGAATCCTTCTTCTCCTCTTTTCCCTCCGCTTCGGCAACCTCGTCATCCTTCTTTTTTTCTTCCTCTATATCCTCAAGACCCGCGATCTCTGCCGAGCGCATCAGGCACTTATAGCCGCCACGCATAGAGTCGATAAAATTAAACACACCGCGGATCACGGGGAGCTTGAAAAATTTTGCGCGCTTACTCTCCACGTTGTCCCAGCTCTCTACAATAAGCTTGCCGTCGGGATCGCGCACCGTCATCGCCGTCCGCTTGGGACCGCGCATCATAACGCCCTCGATCAGCGCCTGACCGCCGATGGACGTTTTTCTTATAGGACAGTTTTTTTGTTCCAAAAAAACGCACCTCCATTCTCAATTAATTCTATTATACACCTCACATATGAACGGAATGTGAAATCCGAAAAAAACACCGCCCGCATTTTTACGGGCGGTGATATAATTATGCCTTGTGATCGAAGTTCAGCTGCATCTGACCGCCCTGCTCTACCTTGTGCTTCTCCACAAGATTATGGATACGCTGAACAGGATTCAGAAGTCCGCTGATGGAATGGTCGTGGTTGAGGGTATCAATAATGTAGGCAACGTACTTACACATATTGACCTCGGCATACCAATCTCTCGATGCAAGCTCGGGATTGCGGTAAATCAGGTTGGTGGTAAAGATCTTGTTGATCAGACCCTCCTCATACGCCTTATCGAACTTGGCAAGACCCTCGGTGAAAAGACCGAAAGTAGCGAAATTGAAGATGCGCTTTGCGCCCTTCTCCTTAAGCTGGTAGGCAACCTCAAAGAGAGATTCGCCCGATGCGATCATATCGTCAACGATGATAGCGTCCTTACCGGTCAGATCCTTACCGAGGTACTCGTGTGCCTCGATGGGGTTCTTTCCGTTCACCACGACGGAATAGTTGCGGCGCTTGTAGAACATACCCACATCAACACCAAGTACCGAGGAGTAGTACACGCTACGTCCCATAGCCCCCTCGTCGGGAGAAATGAACACCACATCGTCCTTGCTGATGGAGATATCAGGAACGTTACGGACAAGAGCCTTCAGCATCTGGTAAGAGGGACGAACGTTTTCAAAGCCGCTGATCGGGATCGCGTTCTGTACTCTGGGATCGTGAGCGTCAAAGGTGATGAAGTTCACAACGCCCATGGAAGCAAGCTCCTGCAGCATAATAGCGCAGTCCAGCGACTCACGGGAGGAGCGCTTGTGCTGTCTTCCCTCGTAAAGCATAGGCATGATCACCGAGATACGGCGCGCCTTTCCTGCGATCGCCGCGATGACACGCTTCAGATCCGCATAATGATCGTCGGGACTCATAGGTACCGTCTGACCGTACATCTTGTAGGTAACGCCGTAATTGAACACGTCACTGATAATATACACGTCGTGTCCGCGAAGGGATTCGTGCACCATACCCTTTGCCTCACCCGTACCGAATCGGGGGCATTCGATCGGCACCGAGAAGGTGTGATCGGTTCCGTGGTTACGCCAGTCCTTCAGATAATAGTCAACCTGCGAAACAAACTGCTCGCAGCCTCTCATTGCGATCACGCTAAGCTCGCCGAAAAGAGTGTCCTGCATCTTAAACCTCCGCCATCATCACATATTTATTGTTGGTTGTAAAAAGTGTATTCCCATTATACCATAAGTTCACCGTTTTGAAAAGGTCTTTTGTGCGGTTTTTTGTCATTTTTTAAATTTTTGTGTTTTTTTCATAAATTTCGATCAGTGCCGTTGTCTTTTTTTGCAAATTTTAAGGGGCGAAAAATCGCCCCTTGTTTTATTTCAGTTCTACAACGGTCACGCCGCCGTCGCCCTCGCCGTACTGCCCGATACGGAAGGACTTGATCCGTCGGTCGCTCTTCAGATACTGCCAGAGCGCGTTCCTCAGTGCTCCCGTTCCCTTTCCGTGGATCAAGCGAACGGTATGATAGCCCGTCAGCACCGCCTCGTCCAGATATTTGTCGGTCTTGAACCACGCCTCGTCCCCCGTCATTCCGCGAAGGTCGATCTCATCCAGGCAATCACGACGCACCTGCTTACGGATCTCGCTCACGTTGGTCTTCTTGTTATTTTTGTCGGTGAAGGTGGATTGCTCTTCCACAAGGCGAAGATTCTTCAGCTTGGTTCGGGTCTTGATGATACCCGCCTGCACCTCTACGTTGCCCGCGGCATCGGGTTCCTCGAGGACAACGCCCTGCTTACCGATATTCACGATCAGAACGGTATCGCCCTTGCGAAGCTTGCGAGGAAGCACGTAATCATCGTTTTTCTTCTCGTCAACGGGATTGTACTTGTCCTCGTTGTTTCGAATATACTGGCGAACCTCCCGACGGGTGCGTTCCAGCTCTCCGCCAAGATTCTCCGATTCTCTTTGCTTTTGGAGCTTTTCCAACTGCTCAAAGATATATTCGCTGGACGCCTTGGCGCTCTGCACCATGGACGTTGCCTGATTTCTTGCTCGCTCCAGCTCGTTTTCCGCGTCCTTGAGGCGCCGTTCGATAATGGCGTCAGCCTCTTGCTTGCGGCGCTCATACTCCGCCTTCATTGCCTCGGTTTCCTCGCGGCGCTTCTCCATCTCCACGCGGCTCTCCTCCAGCTTGCGGATAATATCCTCAAACTGTCGGTTTTCCGCGCTGACGTAGCTCTCTGCGCGCTTCACGATGCTCTCGGAGAGCCCAAGCTTCAACGAAATGGCAAAAGCGTTAGACTTTCCCGGTGCGCCGATGATCAATTTATAGGTGGGCTTGAGGGTCTCCACGTCGAACTCGCAGGAGGCGTTGCAGACCCCCTCGGTGTCCAGCGCGTACGCCTTCAGCTCCGAGTAGTGGGTAGTGGCGGCGCAAAGCGCGCCCTTTTCCCGCACCGACTCGATCACGGCTACGGCAAGTGCCGCGCCCTCCACGGGGTCGGTGCCGCCGCCAAGCTCGTCAAACAGCACCAGCGAACGAGGACCTACCTCGCCAAGGATCGAAACGATGTTCACCATATGAGAGCTGAAGGTAGAGAGCGACTGCTCAATACTCTGCTCGTCGCCAATGTCAACCAGCACATTGTCGAACAGGCAGATCTCCGATTCCGCCTCCACGGGAATATGAAGTCCCGACTGTGTCATAAGGGCAAACAGACCGAGGGTCTTTAAGGACACCGTCTTACCGCCCGTATTGGGACCCGTGATGATCAGCGTATCGTATTCCGCGCCCAAGGAAATATTGATGGGCACCACGGAATCGCGGTCGATCAAGGGATGGCGGGCGCGTATCAGATTGACGTAGCGCCTTTCCGAAAGGGTAGGTGCCGTCGCCTGCAGGCGCTCGGAAAAGATGCCGCACGCGAAAACGAAGGCGAGCTCGGTAATATTTTGGTAATCCAGGCGCACCGAATACGCGATGGCGGCAACCTCTCCCGAAAGCTCGGCAAGGATGCGCTCGATCTCGTGCTGCTCCTTGGTTTCAAGGATTCGGATCTCGTTATTGGCGTCTACCACCGCCGTGGGTTCCACAAAGATGGTGGAGCCGGAGGTCGAGGTGTCGTGGATCATACCCTTGACGTCGTTTTTATGCTCCGCGCGAACGGGAACGACGTAGCGTCCGTTTCGCATGGTAACGATATTTTCTTGCAGATATTTGGAATACGAGCCGCCCGCGATATATTTCTGCAGGGTCTCCTTGATGCGGTTGCTCTCAATACGGATCCTGCGGCGAATATCCGCAAGGGCAGGACTTGCCTCGTCCGCCATCATTTCCTCGGAAATAATGGCGCGGAAGATCTTATCCTCAAGAGGGCGGAATACGAAAAGCCGCTCAAAGATCTCGTCAAGTGAGGTCTCAAAGGGCTTATTGGTACGGATATAATCAAGAAGCGAGCGCGAGGTCTTGAGCACGTTTCCGATCTCAAGAAGCTCTCGTTGGCTTAACACCGCGCCCTTCTCCGCCCGTTCGCAAGCCCCCGAAACGTCCTTGACCATACCGAAGGAGGGTTGTCCCTTGAAGTCGATCAGACGTCTGGCATCGGTGGTGCGTCCAAGCCTCTCGGCAACTGCCTCACGGTCATCGCGGAGAAGCGGAACGAGAGTTCTCGCCATTTCGCGGGCGCCCTCGGTTGCGGCGCAGGACGCCAGCATCTCGCGGACCTTATCAAATTCCAATGTGTATAGATTTCTGTCGTTGTATTGCATAATGTTCCTTTATTTGATGGTTGAGTGAAACGAAGCGGCGGATCCCGTACCTCGTGTAATATCGTGATAAAAGTCGAGGGATGTCAATCGCTTTTCCAGATGATGGATCGCATACGCCTCGCCCATTTTCGCAAGCTGCTCCTGCACGGCAGGGGTGAGGATCACCGAAAGGACCTTTTCAAGAGGAGCGTCCGTAACGTACCGCGCCGCGGCAACCGTCGCCATATCGCAGGGGATCAGCACCTGACCGGTCCGCGGATCGTCCTCCATCGGCACCTCTCTTGCGGCAAGACGGCTCAGGCAATCGGTGCATTTGAGCATTCCGTTCATCACGTCAAGATACATACAGTCAGCGCGCTCGCAGCCGCAGACACCGCAGCCCGAAAGATCGGGCATATACCCCGAATCCGCCATGGCGCGAAGCTCGTAGGTGGCTTTGATCTGCGCCAAGGGCTTAAAATCCTTGGTGATGGCGTACAGCGTATTGAGGGTCAGCCGAAGAATGGTTTCCGCAGGCTCCTCCTCTCCCGAAAGCTCGCCCGCCATATCCACGACGTAGGACGCCAGCGCCAGTTTTTCAATATCGTCCCGAAGTCCGAAAAAGGGCTCGGTCACCGACGCGCCGCTAAGCCACGCGTGACCGCCTCGCTCCGTAACCTCGTAGTTCCCGTAGGTAAAAAGTCCGGTGGCGTTCATATACTTGCTCCGCATAGAGCGCGCGCCCTTGGCAAGGACCGAAACCCGACCGCGGTTTGCCGTAAGCAATACGATCCGCTTGTCGTTTTCGCCCCACGCAATCTCGCGGATCACAAGTCCGTCCAGCGTATAATGCACGCCGCCACCTCCCTTTTCTTAATTATCGTCCTTATTGTTATAGCCGAAGTTAGTCACCATACCGACGCTATCGCGCCAATTTTCCTTGACCTTGACCCAAAGGTTGAGATAGACCTTGGTGCCGAACAGCTTTTCAA
>JBGVFO010000161.1:0-5432 GCA_045121195.1 Eubacteriales bacterium | reverse complement strand
AAGCCGGGGTAGTTGTCGATGATATCGGTCAGTCCCATCTGACCGCCCGCCGACATACGCTCCAGCACCAGCGTATCCAGTCCCGCCCGCGCCGCATACAGCGCCGCCGTGTAGCCCGCAGGACCGCCGCCGATGACGATCATATCGTAAATATGTTCCATGTTGCCTCCTATTTGATAATCGCTTCAATGTAGCTGACCAGCATACTATAGTTCATAGCACCCGGTCGATGGGCGACCAGCTCGCCCTTTTCGTTAAAGAAAAAGGTCTGAGGGTAGGAGTTGAGGGCGAAGACCGCCTGTGCCTCTCCCGCAGTGTCGTAGAATACGTCAAAGTCGTATCCTTCTTTCTCCACGTAGGCCTTGGCAGTCGCGACTGTCTCGGTCCAGGACGAATGGGTGGCGTTGACCATCAAAAATTGCACGTCGGGGTACGCCTTATAGGCGTCATTGAAGTCGGGCATCTCCATAACACAGTAGCCACACCAGGTCGCCCAAAAGTTGAGGACGATGGGTTTGCCGACAAAGTCGGAAAGCTTGACCTCGTTGCCGCCCGCATCCAGCACCGTAAAGTCGTAGGGGAGGGATATCACCTCGTCCTCGTTTTTTTCCTCGGACTCGGACTCGCCCTTGCTCTCGGCTTCGGTATCACTTTCGGATTTGCCTTCGGTTTCGGCGTCGGGCTCGACGCCGGGAATCGGGTCGCCGCCGTAATCCGCGCCAAGTCGGTCATACAGAATAACGGCGACCGCGAGAACCGCCACAAGAAGCAAGGCAACTCCGACGATTTTCATCGTTCGTTTCATATAAGTCTCCTTTTAAGAAAGCAGGCTGATCCACATGCCGAACAGACCGGTCGCCATCAGAACGCCGATCAGAATCAGCAGGCAGCCGCATATGATATTGATCACGCGGTAGTTCCGCTTGATCCAGTCGAACGCGCCTTTCAGCTTGTCGATCAGAAGGGCGCTGATCAAAAACGGGATGCCGAGTCCCATAGAGTACAAGAATAGCATCAAAACACCCTCAAACACGTGTCCCTGACTTGCGGCAAGCAGAAGCGCAGAGCCGAGAAACGCACCCACGCACGGGGTCCAGCCCACCGAAAATACGATACCGAACAGCATGGCGGAAAAGAAGCCAAGCTCCTTTTTTTGGCGAACGCCCATCCCGCGAAAGATACCCAGGCGAAATACGCCGAGAAAATGAAGTCCGAACAGGATCACGACGGTACCCGTCACGATATTGACTATCGTTTTGTATTGGCTGAGTAACCGTCCAAGCGTCCCGGCAAGCGCGCCCAGAAGCACAAACACTACGGTAAAGCCGAGGATAAAGCCCACGGCATTTTTCGCCGTCTTTTTCGTATCCTTTGCCTCACCGCCCGCAAAATACGAAACGTATACGGGCAACATGGGGAGCAGGCAGGGGGAAATGAAGGTGACGACACCCTCTAAAAATGAAATGAAATATTGCATAGCTCTCTCTTTCTATATCCATCTGCCGACCGCGTGGGGTGGCATCTATCTTATCCTAACAGGACGTCGGTAACGAGCATAACGCAGAAGCCGACGAGAAGGGCGTAGGTCGCGCCTCGCTCGCTTCCGTGGGCGTGAGTTTCGGGAATCATCTCGTCGCTGATCACGTATAGCATGGTGCCGCCCGCAAACGCCAGCGCAAAGGGCAGGATCGCCGTAGAAACGCTGACGGCAAAGAAGCCGATGAGGGTTCCCACCACCTCCACCACGCCGGTGAGCGCCGCGTAGAGGAAGGTACGTCTCGGCGGAACGCCCGCCGCAAGCATAGGGCCGATAATGACCATGCCCTCGGGAATGTTCTGCAGGGCAATACCGCCCGCGATGATCAGCGCCTGTGCCGTATCGCCCGAGCCAAAGCCAACACCCGCCGCGATACCCTCGGGCAGATTATGTATGGCAATGGCGGTGACGAACAGCAGAACCTTATCCAGGTTGGTCTTATGGTGCGATTCAATATCCGCGCCTGCCATTTTGTGCAGGTGGGGTACCAGCTTGTCAACGAGGTTAAGACAGAGGGCACCCGCAAAGATGCCGAGGACGGTAATGATCAGCCCGTATTTTCCGCCGTACTCCAAGGACGGCAGAACAAGCCCCAGCACTGCCGCCGCCAGCATCACGCCCGCGGCAAAGGACAGCACGATGTCCGAAAATTTATGGGAGATCCCCCGAAAAAGAAATCCGATTACCGCGCCGATGACGGTAGCGCCGCCCACGCCGAGGGCGGTCAAGAGTACAAATTCCATTCTGTCCTCCGAAAAGCCCACAGGCACCCGCAGATGCCTGTGGGTCGTGTCATTATTCAGCCTTGCTGAAGTCGTCCTTGCCTACGCCGCAAAGGGGGCAAACGAAGTCCTCGGGAAGGTCCTCAAACTTGGTGCCGGGCGCGATTCCGTTCTCGGGATCGCCCTTCGCCTCGTCATATTCCCATCCGCATACGTCACATACATACTTTTCCATGATTTTTTCTCCTTTTGTTTTTGAATTTTATTTGCTTTATGAGTTTATAAATTGATGTTTGTCGGGGAGTTTGTAAAACGAAATTGATGGTTTGTAGGGGCGACCATTGGTCGCCCGCCATGAACGACAATTACCCAACGAACGGGCGACCAATGGTCGCCCCTACGGGTTCGTGCGTTGCCTTTTCGTATCTGCGAACCCACCGATAAATCAAAATTTGAAGCTTTTATTTGATCTCCTCAAAATCTGCCGCGCCATGCTTGCAGAGGGGGCAAACGAAGTCCTCGGGAAGCTCGTCACCCTCGTACACATAGCCGCAGACCTTGCACACAAAGCCCTTTTTGCCATCGGTTTCGGGCTTTGGCTTTACCTTATCGTAATAGTAGCTATAGGTCATAGTTTCGCGGTCACTGATCACTCTCGCCTCGGTGACCGAGCAGATAAACATACCGTGGGTATCCAGGTCAATATACTGCTCCACCTTGAGGGACATAAAGGAGTTGATATAGCGAGGCAGGAACACGAGCCCGTTGTCCGACCGCAAGGGGGTACAATCGGCGAACTTGTCCACGTTGCGTCCGCTACGGAAGCCGAATGCCTCAAAGACCGCAAAGGGCGCGTCCACCGTCAGACAGTTGATATTCATCTTACCCGTCTGCTTGATGATATGGTGCGAGTAGTTTTCCTTATTGATGGTCACCGCGATACGGTTGGGGGTGTTGGTCACCTGAGTCACGGTATTGACGATCAGACCGTTGTCCTTCTTGCCGTCGTTCGACGTCACCACGTACAGGCCGTAGCCGATGTTGAAAAGGGCGGTCATATCGTTCTTGTTGGCGGTGGAGTCCTGCTGCGCCAGATACTCGCGGCAAAGCTCGTCGGAAAGGTCGGCGAGCTGCTTCTTGCTTTCCTCGTTCAGCGCCGACAGGATCTTGACCGTCGCCTCGGTGTAGGTCAGGTTCTTACTCTTTTCCAGCATCCCGCGCATCACCTTGGTCGCCATAGGTGCCCAGCTTCCGTTCTCGATAAACGCCACCGTGCGGTTGCTGTAGTTGCGCTCGGTGAGGTGGCTAATGAACTCCCGCATAAAGGGGAAGACATCCGCGTTGTAGGTGGTAGTCGCCAGCACCAGCTTGCTGTAACGGAAGGCGTCCTCGACCGCCTCCGCCATATCGCAACGGGCAAGATCGTTGACCACGACCTTGGGACAGCCCTTTGCCTTCAGCTGCTCGGCGAGCTGCATCACCGCCTTCTTGGTGTTGCCGTATACCGAGGTGTAAGCAATGACGATTCCCTCCTCCTCAGGCTGATAGGACGACCAGGTGTTGTAAAGGTCAAGATAGTAGCCGAGGTTTTCGGTAAGCACGGGGCCGTGGAGGGGACAGATGATCTGGATGTCAAGTCCCGCCGCCTTCTTCAGAAGCGCCTGCACCTGCGCGCCGTACTTGCC
Organism: Eubacteriales bacterium; assembly: GCA_045121195.1. GTDB lineage: Bacteria > Bacillota > Clostridia > Oscillospirales > CAG-272 > RGIG8775. The sequence goes on along the minus strand of JBGVFO010000161.1, from coordinate 1,488 downwards.
GACGATGCCGATGTAGTAGCGTCTTGCCTCGCAAGTCCAGTCCTCCTCTACGTCAAGGGCGCCAAACTTGCCGAAGCCGTCCGCGGAAAAGAGGACCTTGTCGGTGCTGTCGTAGGTAACGATGACCTCGGGCCAATGCACCATAGGCGCGGTAACGAAGGTCAGCTCGTGACGACCGAGAGAGAGGGTGTCGCCCTCGCCCACCACCACCTGGCGCTCCGCAAAATCGGTGCCGAAGAAGTTCTTCATCATAACGAACGCCTTCTGGGATGCCACGATCTTGACGTCGGGATACGCCTTGATAAAGTTCGCGATATTCGCCGAATGGTCGGGCTCCATATGCTGAACGATCAGATAGTCGGGGGCTCTGCCCGCCAGCGCGTTCTGCAGATTGTCCAGCCACTCGTGAGTAAAATTGACGTCCACCGTGTCCATCACGGCGATCTTCTCGTCGAGGATCACGTAGGAGTTGTACGCCATGCCGTTCGGCACGTCGTACTGTCCCTCAAACAGGTCGATCTTGTGATCGTTAACGCCGATATATTGAATATCCTTTGTAATGTTCATTGGTCTTCCCTTTCGTTTGTTTATTTCCTCCTATTGTATCACATTGTTTGTCAAAAAACAAGCGGTCTATTCCAAGATTTTTCCATCGGTGGAGATAGTCACCACCTGCCACGGAATAAACTTTCCACTATTCATCAGCGCCCGCTTGACGGCGTTCTCGATGCCGCCGCAGCAGGGGACCTCCATACGTACGATCTTGACGCTTTTTATGTTATTTTCCGAAAGGATACGGGTCAGCTTTTCGGCGTAGTCCCCTTCGTCCAGCTTGGGACAGCCAATGAGGGTGATGTGATTGCGAATAAACTCGTTGTGGAAGTTGCCGTAAGCGTAAGCGGTACAGTCAGCGGCGATCAGCAGATTCGCGCCGTCAAAATAAGGAGCATTTACAGGCACCAGCTTGATCTGGCAGGGCCATTGGGAAAGCTGACTTGCGACCGCGCCCGCGGCGCGGATAGGCGCCTGCGACTCCCGCTTCAGCACCTTCGACTGCGTGCCGGGGCATCCGCAGGGGAGCTTCACGTGCTTCTGCATCTTGGCTTGCTTTACCGCCTCCTCGTCGTAGGCGGGCGCCTCTCTCTCCTCAAAGGAAATAGCACCCGTGGGACAGGCGGGCAAGCAATCGCCAAGACCGTCGCAGTAGTCCTCCCGAAGAAGCTCCGCCTTGCCGTCCACCATCCCGATGGCACCCTCGTGACACGCCGCGGCACACGCGCCGCAACCGTTGCATTTCTCTCGATCGATCTTAATTATCTTACGTATCATTTGTTTCTCCTTATGTATGGAAATTGATGTTTATCGGTGTGTCACGGCTACGTACAAAACGAACGAAAATATCTAACACCGTAGGGGGCGACGTCCTCGGCGCCCCGAAAGCAACCAAATTTGATTTTGTTCATGGCTACGTTTAAACCTTTATCACAA
>JBGVFO010000160.1:0-3711 GCA_045121195.1 Eubacteriales bacterium | reverse complement strand
CATAAATACGTAGGAGCAGATCTGGGAGCCCCACTCGATGTTGGTCTTGTTTCCCTTGATGTCGTCGATCTTGTCCAGCTTTTCCTGGAGCTTGATCTCCATCAGCTTGGACTTGAGCATCTTTAGCGCCGTTTCCTTATTCTGGAGCTGAGAGCGCTCGGTCTGACAGCCGACCACCATACCCGTAGGCTTGTGAACGATACGGATCGCCGAGTCGGTCTTGTTGATGTGCTGACCGCCCGCGCCGCTGGAGCGATGCGCGGTGATCTCCAGATCCTCGTCGCGAAGCTCGATCTTGTCGACCTCGTCAAACTCGGGCATGACCTCGACCGAAGCAAAGGAGGTCTGGCGTCTGCCAGCGGCGTCGAAGGGGGAAACGCGAACCAGTCGGTGAACTCCGTTTTCCGCCTTCAAGAAGCCGTATGCGTTAAGTCCCTCTACCATAATGGTGGCACTCTTGATGCCCGCGCCGTCGCCGTCAAGCCAGTCCATAAGCTTCACCTTATAATTATTGCGCTCTGCCCAGCGTGTGATCATACGGTAGAGCATCTGCGCCCAATCCTGCGCCTCGGTTCCGCCCGCGCCGGGGTGGAAGGAAACGATGGCGTTGTTCTTGTCGTACTCGCCCGAGAGAAGCACCTCAATGCGCTTTTTCTCAATGGCGGCGGAGATGTCGCGAAGCTCGCTCTCGACCTCCTCCACGCAGCTCTCGTCGTTCTCCTCGATCGCCATTTCCGCGAGAGCAATGGCATCCTCAAGGCGGTTGCCGAGGGCATCGTAGCCCTCGATGGTGTCCTTAGTCTGCTTGATGGTCTGAAGGACCTTGGACGAGTTCTCCTGATTATTCCAGAAATCGGGCGACAGGGTCTGCTCCTCAAGGGTCGCAACGGTCTCGCGCTTTTCCTCAATGCGAAGGGCGGAGCCCAGCTCCTTTACGTCCTCACGCAGTTTTATCAAATTATATTTTGCCTCTTCCAGTGCAATGATCAAAATTTACCTCCCGTGCCGCGCGGCGGCAGAATCAAACTTTTGACGTGACGCGTCGCATCACACAAATATACATTTTATATTATACCATTTTTGCGGCTTGTTTGCAAGAGCTTTTGAAAAATATTTCCACGATTGACTTTTGTGGGAAACCGTGGTATACTGATCTCGTTGAATCCAATCACGAAAAGGGGATACCAATATGAAGATTACGTTTCTCGGCACCAGCCACGGCGCGCCTTGCGCGGAACGGTATTGCTCCAGCACCATGATCGAGATCAACGGTGCGCTGTACTTTATTGATGCGGGCGCCCCCCTCACCGACGCGGTGCTTCGTCAGGGAAAGCATCCCAATGACATTCGGGCGATCTTTACCACCCACGCTCACGGCGATCACGTTTACGGCATCATTCCCTTTGCGGATATGCTGTGCTGGTGGTATAAAAAGGCAAACGTGGAGATCTATCTCACGGAACAGACAATGATCGATGCAATGACGGGAGTCATCGAGGCAGGCCTGGGTCATATGAGCCGCGAGCGAGTCCGCTTTCATTTAATGGAGGAGGACTTTGTCTACGAGGACGAGAATATCCGTCTTTGGCTGATCCCCAACTGCCACTTGAAGAACCGCTCCGATACCCACGACCGTCCTTCCTACAGCATCGTACTTGAAGCGGAGGGGAAGCGGCTGATCTTTACGGGAGATATGTCCATGGGGCTTCGTCAGGACGACTTCCCGAGGATCGCTATCGAGGAGCCTTCGGACTTTATTCTGTGCGAGATGGCACACTTCGGTGCCGAGCCCGTAGAGGAATATATCAAACAATGTAAAACGAAGCAGGTCTGGTTCAATCACGTTTCCTTCAAGCAGGAGCTGTTTGACGCCATCGAAGAAATGGATAAAAAATATCCCTTTACCGTCAAGGCGGCAAACGACGGCGATACCGTGATCCTTTAATTTCGGAAATTGTTGAAAAAACTTCAAAAAAACGCTTGACAAAAGCAAATTCCCGTGATATAATAGTTTGCCGCGTAAAAAGGGCTTTTTTAAGTGCGTCTACCGCCGCCCTACTTTTAGCGAGTCTTAAAATGAAAGAGAGGTGCTTTCCATGTACGCAATTATTGAAACCGGAGGAAAGCAGTACAAGGTCAACGAGGGCGATATTATCTTCGTTGAGAAGCTTGACAAGAACGAGGGCGAGACTGTCGTATTCGACTGCGTAAAGGCAATTTCCGCAGGCGAAAAGCTCGAGATCGGCGCTCCCACGGTCGCTGGTGCAAAGGTCACCGCAAACGTTCTCAAGAACGGCAAGGCCAAGAAAATTTATGTAATGAAGTACAAGTCTAAGAAGAACGAGAAGAAGAAGATCGGTCACAGACAGCCTTACACCAAGGTACAGATCGTTTCTATCGAAGGCTAATCGTTACATTGGCAGGCAAAATCAATGACAAAGATCATTTTTTACAGAAGCAACGGCGTATTCTGGGGCTTTGAGGAGCAAGGTCACACGGGCTATGCGGATGCGGGAGAGGATATCCTCTGCTCGGCACTCTCCGCGATGACTATGCTGATCATCAATACCATCGAGGTTTCCTACGCATCCGTTGCGGACTACGAGATCGACGATGACACCACCCGTATCGTGGTTTCCTCCAAATCGGCGTTACCCGAGTACGAGGAGGACGAGAGAAAGCGGTATGCCATCTCGGGGCTCTTTATGTCGTATTTCTATCAGCTCAATGACATGACCGAGGAATATTATAAGTTCCTTGAGGTTGACGTCATTGACAAGGACTGTGTTTGATCCTTCTTCGGGTTTTTCCTGCGGATCCACTTGAAAAATTACAGAATTTTATGGAGGTATGCTGAAATGTTGAAGCTCAGTTTGCAGTTTTTTGCTCATAAAAAGGGTGTTGGTTCTACCAAGAACGGCCGTGATAGCGAGTCTAAGCGCCTTGGCGTAAAGAAAGCTGACGGACAGGCAGTTGTTGCCGGCAACATCATCGTCAGACAGAGAGGAACTTCCATCCATCCCGGTAACAACGTAGGTATCGGTAAGGATGACACCCTGTTCGCTCTCATCGACGGTCGCGTTAAGTTTGAGCACAAGACCAAGGATAAGAAGCAGGTAAGCGTTTACGCTGACTGATTTCTTCCGGTCGAATAAAAAAGGTTATGCGAATGCGGTGGCTTCTTAAGGACGGTTTTTGAGAATTAAGAACTACGAGCATTGCGAAGGCTAAGAAAAATACGAGAACATTTCGGTGTTTCTCGTATTTTTCTTTTTTGCACATTTGCAGATTTTCTATTCTTATAGTACACTTAAAGCACCAAAGGAAAGGAAGGTGCAATAAGATGAAAAAGTACATTGAACAGAACGGAATTACCTACGAACTCAGAGGTGAGCAATACTATCCCTTGCGTGAACTCCCCGAACAAAAGGAAATCGGCAAATACGGAAGATTGCACCTCAAATATCTCAAAGAGTATCGCAAAGGTCGTTACACAAATCTTCTCTCGGAAGGTACGCTTAATCAACGGCTCTATGAGATTGAGATTGAAGCCAAACAAATGGTAGAAAGCATCATCACCCGCCTTGCTACCGAAAGAGGCATTGACGAGAATTTGAAAGCTCGCGATATGTTCAGTTGGGTTGCTGAGATGAACAACATCAAGGCAAGCGCGGAAGAAATCGTTTTGCGGGAGGTGATATTCGTATGAGT
>JBGVFO010000159.1:0-7057 GCA_045121195.1 Eubacteriales bacterium | reverse complement strand
TGCGCCACGCACGGGAGGTCGTAAGGCGGATAGGCTTTGTAAAATCAATGGTTTTCATTACTTATCGTTATGGCGGAACTTATCTTCCTTCTCAAGATCGCGCATCGTACCCGTGGGCTTATGGCGCTCGTCAAGGCGCTTCAGACCCGCCTCGTTATCGGGCAGAAAGTCGATCCACATATAGTGCAGATGGTCGGTGCCCGTTACCTCAACGCCGTGGTCGGCACCAAGAGGAATATGCACCATCACGTTGCCGTCCATAGGAATATGCTCGCCATTGATAATGAGGCTCATATTGTTCTCGGGGAAGGAGAAGAAGAACTGATCCAGCATAGGATGGGAGTGGGGCTTGACGTAATCGTAGCCGTAGGACTCCACCGAGCCGATGGCAAAGCGGGGGACGATCTTGTGAGGGATCATCATACGGCTGATGGTCTTGGGGCTCTTGTTGGGATCCACATACTGAATGGCGGTGGCGTAGGGCTTGACGAGGGGGAACTCGGTGCCGTAATCGGCGCGGAGCTTTACGTCCTCCTCGGTGATATCCCACGCGATCTGCACCATCTGCACGTTGGATCTCGCCGTAATCGTCATATCCTTCTCGGGAGCAGGCACGAAAGTGACGCGCTCGTCGAAGGTGGCAGTGGTGCCGCCGAAGTCCACGGTGCATTCACCCTCAATAAGAATGAAGATGTTGTAATGCTTCTCGTCCGCTGCAAGCGCAAAGGTCTTTCCCGCGGGAACGGTTACGTGGAAGGTTGCCGTGCCGGGGATCTCGCCGATGCACATGGGGAGCGAGCGCATTTCGGTCACGCCCGTGTCGATCTTCTCCATTGCCAGATACTGGCCGTTCTTGGTAATCATGATTTATTCTCCTTTTTCGTTGGTGTTGAGCTGACGGGGGTTGACCGAGGTGATACGGTCGACCACAAGCTGTCTGAAATCGGGGGAAAGCATAGCGAAGTACGCCGTGAAGCCCGTGACGCGCACCACAAGATCGGGGTACTTGAAGGGATCCTTATGTGCCTCGAGGATCTTGTCGGCGTCGATAATGTTGATATTGAGCAGGGTGTTGCCCGTGTTCATAATGGTCTTGACCATCGCCGCCATCTTGAGGATGCCCTCGCGGTCGTTTCCGATACCGGGGTCCACCTCAAGCTGAACGGGGGCGGTATTTCCATAGCCGGGCTGAATACGGGCGATGCTGTTACACATGGAGGTCACCGCGCCGTCGGGGCGGAAGCCGCCGCAGGGGTTGGCGCCGTGATTGATGGGCTCGCCGTCCTTTCTGCCGTTGGGGGTCGCCCCCACGCTCTTACCCAGCAGAATGGTATTGGACCAAGAGAAGAAGCCGGGAATGAAATTCACGCCGGGATGCTGACGGCACAGATCGCGGACAAGGTCGGTATAAAGCTTCGATACCCGTTCCGCCCACGCGTCGCCGAGGCTCTCACCGCCGCCGTAGCGCTCGCTGTGGAGCATGAGCTGACGGATATATTCGCCGTCCTCGTCCTCGAAGTTAGCGTTGATGTGCGCGTCAAGCGCGCCGTAGGTCAGCTTTCCTTCCCGTTCGATGCGCTGCTCGAGGGCGGCAAAGCTGTCCGCCACCACCGCAAGTCCGCTTCCGTCCATACACATATTGTAGTAGTTGGCGCCGCCGTCGGTGATGTTGACACCCTTGGCGATCAGTCCGTGCTGGAACAGGTTTAGGATCAGCTCGGGCTGACTCTTGGTCTGATAACAGAGGTGGTGCATAATGCCCCGCCCCGTGGCGTCCACGGCGATCTTGAGGTGCTTGCCGTAGATCTCAAACAGTCTTTCGACCGACGGCTCTCCGCTCTCCATCATCTCGCGGTACGCCACCTCGAAGGTGCGAGCAAGATTGATCTTGACGGTATCGTTCATGGTATATTCCCTGCCGGGGATGCACATCCAATGGCAGCCTGCTGCGACCCGCTGTCTGGCAAGCTCACGGGAATAGCCGCATCTCATAAAGCCGTCCACCAGCGCGTTATCCGAGGAATAGCGGGGCCAGCCCTGCTTATTCTTGAACAGATATTCAATGGACTTGAGGAAGAAATCCTCGTTCATCTTATCGTGAACGCGAATGGTAAGATTGCAGGCAATATTGATCTTATCCGCCGCCTCAAGGGCAAGATAAGACATACGGGAGGTCATATCGTTGCCGTCCTTGTCGGGACCGCCAAGCTGGAAATAGCGGCTATCCTGCAAAAAGAGGCAGGCAAGATAGAAGACCGCCTCGTCGTCGGTAAGGCTTCCTGCGGCTGTATCCCGCTCGTAGTAGGGACGGAGCATTTCGTCAAGCTGACCGCCCGCACTTCCGCGGTTATAGGTACGGGACAGCATACTGAACCAGCACATCCACTGGATCGCCTCGCGGAAGGTCTCGGGCTTCTCGGTCGCCATACGGCGGTTGACATGGGACATGACAAGAAGATTTTCGGCAAGCTGGGGATTGCGCTCGATGCGCGAAAGACTCTCGATCTCGTCCGACATACGGAGAAGAAAGGCGATGGTCGCCTCGACCACCGTAATCTCGGCATCGTAAAATTCATGATGACTCTCGTCATGCTTTTCGCGCTCGGCTTTTAAGAGATCGAGAATACCGCCCCAACCGAGGTCGAAGCCGATCTGCAGATCGGGGGTGAAATGGTGGCAGTTGTCGATGCCCGAGATGATGTTGTATTTGTCAAAGATCTGTTGCAGCTCGTCGTAGGCGTAAGCAGGATTCCACTTGCAGGTCTTGGGACGAAGACGCTCCATAAAGACGAAGCCCTTGCCCACAAAGGCGTCGATGGGGTCGCAGTAAAGCGGATGCTCGGAAAGAAGGCGGGCGTAGTTCTGTGACCACGCCTCATAGCCGTAGATCGAGCCGTTTTCGTGATTGGGCTTTAACTGAAAGTGAAACTCGTTCTGCTCGATCAGACCGTAATCGTCCTCGTTGGCGCCGCCGCGCTTCGCCTTCTCCTCGGTCTGCGCCACCTTGCGGGCGCGCAGAAGCGCGATGCGTTCGTCGTAAGAAAACCGCTTATCGGCGGGATACGTATTGATAAATTGAATTTGTGACACGGTCATTCACCTACCTTTATGGGGACGTCAATATCCGAAAGCATCTCGCCAAAGGCGCGCATCTCCGCTTCGGTATAGGGACGGGCTCCGTCAAACTCGTTTTCGGCGTCAAGGCTCCGATATTTGGAGGCGCCGAGGGGATTGAAATTCAAAAGCTGATAGCAGATCAGGTTTTTCTTACCCGAGAGGATCGTCGCGATGGCGCAGAGATTGTCCGCGGTAGCAGTCACGCCGGGAATGAGGGGCGTGCGCACGATCATAGGGGTCTCGGTGATACGCGAAAGATTTTCCAGCGTGGTCTTATTGGAAATGCCGGTGTATTTCTTGTGCGCCTCATCGTCGAACAGCTTGAGGTCTGCCATAATAATGTCCACCTCGTCAAGCAGAGGCTTGATATGCTCGTAGGGGAAGGAGAGGTTGGTCTCGATGGCAACCGCAACGCCCTCCTCGTGGCAAGCCTTGGCAATAGCGGTGGCAAAATCCACGTGGCAAAGCACCTCGCCGCCCGAGAGCGTCACGCCGCCGCCCGACGCCTCGTAGTACGCCTTATCCTGGCGCACCTCGCGCATGATCTCCTCTACCGTCATCTCCCGACCGCTCATGACAAGCGCCTCGGCGTAGCATACCTCGGTGCATTTTCCGCACTTGACGCAAAGCGCGCGATCAATCACGTGCTTGCCGTCCACGATTCTTTGTGCGCCCGTGGGACACGCCGCGAAGCACTTGCCGCAGCCGATGCACTTAGCAGGATAAAACATGAGATCTTGCGCGGGGGAAAGGGTTTCGGGGTTATGGCACCAAGTGCAACGCATATTACAGCCCTTGAAGAAGACGGTGGTACGAATACCGGGACCGTCCGTAAGGGAAAATCGCTGAATGTCGGTAATCAGATGCTTCATGGTTATGCCTCAAGACCAACGGGGGTCCAAACGCCGCCGTTCTGAATGCTTTCATACATTTTGTCGAGTACGTAGCGGGCTCTTCTTCCGTCCTCGGCGGTTACCACCAAAGGCTTGCCCGTGCGCAGACAGTACGCGAAGTTGTCACTTCCCTGCTGCCACTCACGCTCATAGGGGAAAGGAGTTTCCTCACTCCACTTGCCGTTCTTGAACCAATAAACATGGTTGCCCTCGGCGCCGCCGCTGACGTTGAGGTACGCGCCCTTGTCGCCGTACAGCTCGATGCGGGTGTACCAAGCGGATGCCAGGAAGGAGGTTGTTACCGAGAAGCGGGCGATACAGCCGTTCTTATAGCGCCACTCGGTGATACCGAAGTCCTCGGTCTCGATGTCGTGGGTCTGAATCGCGGAGGACGCGCGCACCTCGTCGGGAATACCAAGAACGGTGATCAGACGGTCGATCTCGTGAATGCCTTGATTGCTGAGGGCGCCGCCGCCGTCCATGGCCCAGGTGCCTCTCCACTTGCCGTTTTCATCGTAGTATTTCTGGGTTCTCTTGATGTTCAGGGTGATATTTGCCGAAAGGATCCGCTCGCCGAAGAAGCCGTTGTTCGCCGCCAGCTTCAGCTCGGTAAGGGGACCGCGGAAATGCAGGTCAAAGTCCACGCCGAAGAGCAGACCCTTTTCCTTCGCCATGGCGATCGCCTCGTCACACTTTTTATAGTTGACATCCATCGGCTTGGTGGTCAGAACGTGCTTTCCTGCCTCGAAGCACTGCATGGCAAGATCGCAGTGGGTACCCGTGGGGGTAACGATGTACATGACCTCGACGTTGGGATCCTCCAGGAAGGTGTTAATTTCGGTGCTGTAAGGAACGCCGTACATCTCACTCACAGCCTTTGCCTTTTCCTCGTTAATATCGCACACGCCGTAGAGCTTGATGCCGCAGGTATCGGCAATCTGGGCGCAACGGTTCTTTCCCATACCGAGCCCCACCACGACCATGCGGACGGGATCGTCGGCGTAGGGTCTGTCGAAATGGAGCTTAGGGGTCAGCGCCGTCTTCATGTCGCCGGGCGCCGACGCGGGAATCGTCTTTTTCACGTAGTCATACACCCGCTTGGACGTGGTAACCTTATCGAGGTTTGCCTCGGCAGGCACGTGGGTCTCAACGGAGATGGGCATATTCTTGCCCGTGACCGCAACGCCCGCAAGCACGCGATCCCACGGAACCTTTTTGTAATCCAGCTCGGGAATGGCGGGAACACCACGGGATTTGACGTGTACCATATTGGCGTACTTGAGCGCCTTCGTGAAATACTCCACGCAGTCGCCCTGCGCTTCGGGAAGGGTCTCGAACATATTGGAAACATCCCAGGCAAGACCCCATTCGGGAACGCCAAGGGCATCCAGCACCGTAATGACCTCGTCGGGAGTCACGCCGCAGTTCTCAAAGCCGAGAATGAGTCCCGCCTCCTTCGCCCGCTTGGCAAAGGGCTCGAACATCTCCAGCACCTCGGCAAGGGCGTCGGGACGCATGGCAAGCTCGCCGCAGGCGGGGTCGTCTGCCGTATGTTGCCAAAAGAAGAAGCAACGCACGTAGGGTGTGCCGAGGATTTTGGCGGCGCGGATCACGCCCTCCAGCTTTTCCATTTCCTTTGCCTGACGTGCCGCGTCGGGAAGATGCACCTTGCAAAGGGAGGACTGAATGACGCCGGGCTTCAGACCGTAGCGATCAAGGGCTTCCTTCAGGGCGTAAAGCTCCTCGTCGGTCTGCCTCTCAATGGTCTTGCCGCCTATACGCCCGCGGAAGTCCACGTGGGTCATCCCCCATTCCTTGAAAATGGGAAGCGCCTCATAAATATCCATATAAAGCTCGTCGGAAAAAATGGAAATATACATAATCTCTTCTCCTTTTATGTTTCGTTGCAAATCGGCTTTGTCCACTTGACAAATTCTTGTATCTATGGTATTATCATAGCACGAAAATAATTGCATGAATAGCACTTATTTCACCGAAAATAAGAAAAATTTAAGATAGGAGGCAATATGGAGGATTTCTTTCGGATCAACGCCAATATCAATGCAATGCAGGGAGCGCTTCCTATCCGCGTAGCACACCACAAGACCCTCGACAATCCCAACAACCACGTTCTTCACATCAACAACTATATTGAGATCTACGTCTATATCTCGGGCAACCACAACTACATCGTAGAGGACGCGGTATACGAGCTGAAGCGGGGCGACGTCATCATCATCAATCCGCTGGAGGTCCACAAGGCGCTTCCCCTCTCCAAGGGTCCCTACGAGCGCTTTTACTTTCTCGTGGACGCCCACGCCTTTGACGCGATGTGCATCGATCCTGTGGCAGCGTTTCTGGGCAAGCCCCTCGGCACGGGAAATCTCATTTCCTTTGACGAGGAGAAGCGGGAGGAGCTTCTCGAGGTGCTGTACGCCATCAGCGATTGCTTCCGCGACGGACGGAACGATCAGCTCCGTGCCTTCGCCTATTTTATGCGGCTTCTGGACGAGCTCAACCGTGAGCTTGTAAACCGAGGCTCGGTTGCGGGCACCGTAACACGCACGCCTTCCCTTTTGGAAAAGATCCTCGCCTACGTTGCCGAAAACACCGCCGCGATCCAGTCCATCACCGAGATCGCCTCCGCCCTCGGCTTGACCCCCCAATATCTGTCCGGCTACTTCAGCAAGCATATCGGCACCCCACTCAAGACCTATATTCAGGCAAAAAAGATCGCCCTCGCCAAGGATCTTCTTGACAAGGGCGCCGACGTGACCGAGGCGTGCTACGAGTGCGGCTTTAACGATTGCTCTTATTTCATCCGCGTATTTAAAAAATATGTGGGCATGACCCCCCTCACTTATAAGAACAGCTTGACAAGGGCAGGAAAATAAATTGATGTTTATCGGTGTGTTATGGCTACACGCAAAACGAACGAAAAAACCTAACACCGTAGGGGGCGACGTCCTCGGCGCCCCGAAAGCAACCAAATTTGATTTTGTTCATGGCTACGTTCAAACCCTTATCACAAAAGGCTTTCACCAATT
>JBGVFO010000158.1:0-7634 GCA_045121195.1 Eubacteriales bacterium | reverse complement strand
TTTTTTGGGCGATGGCGGTAGGGGGCGGGCGACCATTGGGCCCCCCTACAATGGATACTTCAACTCACCGATAAACATCAATTTAACGATTACAGTTATTTTTAATATACCAGTTGCAGCCCGTTTTGTCAAGGCGTTCGGCGCAAAAGTATTCCGAACGAATGGAAAATGTTCGCGATTGACACCCGCGGAGAAATGCTATATAATGAAGATATCAAAGAATAAAAGAGGTGCGTCATGAAAACAACCAAACGGAAATTCTTTGCGGCGCTGGTGATCTTCAGCCTTGTGGGGCAGATCGCGTGGGTCGTGGAAAATATGTATTTCAACGTCTTTATCTATAAAATGTTCGGCGCGTCGGCGGCGGAGATCTCGGCGATGGTTGCCGCCTCCGCCGTGGCGGCGACGGTCACCACCCTGCTGATGGGCGCTCTGTCGGATAAGCTGGGCAAGCGCCGCGTGTTCATCTGCGGCGGCTACGTGCTGTGGGGCATCTCCATTCTGTCCTTCGCCCTCATCCGCGAGGACGTGGTGGGCGCCCTCTTTCCCGCGGCGGCGTCGGTGTCTGCCATCTGCGTGACCCTCGTCACTGTGATGGACTGCGTGATGACCTTCTTTGGCTCGACCGCCAACGACGCCTGCTTCAACGCCTGGCTCACCGACGTGACCGATCACGAGCATCGGGGCGCGGCAGAGGGCATCAACGCTATGATGCCCCTTGTGGCGATCCTTGCCGTGTTCGGCGGCTTTATGGGCTTTGATCTCTCGGTGGAGAAGAGCTGGACGCTCATTTTCATCATCATCGGTGCGGTGATGATCGGGATCGGCGTTCTCGGATTTTTCCTGATCCACGAGCCCCAGATCAAGACCGACGGCAACAAAAAATATTTTGCTAACATCGTCTACGGCTTCCGTCCGTCGGTGGTGAAGCGCAATCCCGTTCTGTATCTTTTCCTTGTTGCCTTTGCGCTGTTCGGCATCTCGATCCAGATCTTTATGCCCTATCTGATCCTGTACTATACCGAGGCGCTGAAGATGGCGAATTACGTGTTCGTGATGGCGCCTGCCATCGTTCTTGCCGCCGTCTTTACGGCGTATTGGGGCAGAGTACACGACAAGGTTGGCGTGCGGTTTTCTTTGACGCCCGCCCTTCTGCTCCTTTGCGCGGGCTACGTGCTGCTGTTCTTCTTCCGCGGCACCGTGATGGTGTTTATCGGATCGCTTATGATGATGTGCGGCTACCTTGCGGGGGCGGCGGTGTTTGGCGCGGTCATTCGCGACTATACCCCCGAGAACCGCTCGGGTATGTTCCAGGGACTGCGCATCGTGGCGCAGGTGCTGGTGCCGGGTATTATCGGACCTGCCATCGGCGCGTGGGTGCTGCGAAACGCGGATACGGTGACGGGTGACGACGGAACGGTGTCCTTTATTCCCAACGCCAATATCTTCCTCGCCGCCCTCGTCGCCGCGGCGATCCTCGGCTCCTTCCTCGTCCTCCTGTTCCATATTGTGAAAAGGAAGAACGAAAGCCAATAAATACGGGTTCAAATTTTGATTTGTCGGTGGGTTTGATGTGACGGAATGGCGACGCACAAACCCGTAGGGGCGATCATTGATCGCCCGTTCGAGAGGTCTTTTCCATTTATGGCGGGCGAACAGTGTTCGCCCCTACAAACCATCAATTTCGTTTTACAAACTCCCCGACAAACATCAATTTATCAACAAGAGGTAACTATGAAAAAAACCGAAACGGTACATCTTTATACGCCGGAGGGGGAGGCACTTACGGGAATGCCGTGGGACGTCTATCCCCGTCCGCAGATGGTGAGGGATTCCTTCCTTTGTCTGAATGGCGAATGGGACTTTTCCGCTAACGGCGGCGCGTGGGAACCTATCCGCGTCCCCTTTGCCCCCGAGTCCCTTCTGTCGGGTCTCTGCCGCGATATGGGGGAGCGGCCGCACCTTGCCTATCGCAAGCGCTTCCCGCGCCCCGCGGACTTCTTGGACGGTCGCGTGCTTCTGCACTTCGGCGCGGTGGATCAGATCGCCGAGGTGACCCTCAACGGCGTATATATCGGTCGCCACGAGGGTGGCTACGAGGCGTTTTCCTTTGATGTGACCGACGCTTTTGCCGACGAAAATCTGCTTGAGGTCGTTGCAATCGACGATCTGTCCGATCACGTGCTTCCCTGGGGTAAGCAATGCCGCCGTCGCGGCGGTATGTGGTACACCCCCGTAAGCGGCATCTGGCAGACGGTGTGGATGGAACGCGTGCCCGATACGTACGTGAAGTCCTTGACTCTCAAAACCGACGCGCTGGGGGCGGATATTCTTGCCGACGGCGTTTCGGACGGTGTCTTGACGGTCGTTGCTCCCGAGGGGAAAATGCAGATCCCTATGGTGGACGGACGCGCCCGCGTGACCCTTGACGCGCCCCGTATGTGGTCCCCCGAGGATCCCTATCTGTACCGCTTTACCCTTCGGGCAGGGGAGGACGAGGTGCGCTCCTACTTCGCCCTTCGCACCCTTGACATCCGCGAGGTGAAGGGCGTGCCGCGCCTGTGTCTGAATGGCAAGCCCTATTTCTTCCATGGGCTTCTCGACCAAGGCTATTTCAGCGACGGCATTTATACCCCCGCAACGCCCGAGGGCTACACGCGGGATATTCTTGCGATGAAGGCGCTGGGCTTCAACACCCTGCGTAAGCACATCAAGGTAGAGCCCGAGCAGTTTTATTACGATTGCGACCGCCTCGGTATGGTGGTCTTTCAGGATATGGTCAACAACGGCGACTATTCCTTCCTCCGCGATACGGCGCTTCCCACGGTGGGACTCAAGCGTCTTTCCGACAAGCACCTCCACCGAAATCGCGAGACCCGCGAGGCGTTTGTCCGCGGTATGGAATCGACTGTCAAGCAACTGTACAATCACCCCTGCATCTGCTACTGGACCGTCTTCAACGAGGGATGGGGACAGTTTGATAGCGAGACCCAATATCACGCCCTTCGGAAGCTCGACGACAGCCGTTTTATCGACACGGCATCGGGCTGGTTTACGGGTGCTACCTCCGACGTGGACAGTGAGCACGTTTACTTCAAGCCCGTGAGGTTGAAATATTCCGACAAGCCTATGGTGCTGTCCGAATTCGGCGGCTACTCCTACAAGCCCGAGGGTCACGTGTTCAATCCCGTCAACACCTACGGCTACCGCTTTTTCAAGGATCGGCAGGCGTTTGAGGACGCCCTCATAGCGCTCTATGAAAACGAGGTGATCCCCGCGGTGGAGAAGGGACTGTGCGCCGCAATCTACACCCAGGTGTCCGACGTGGAGGACGAAACCAACGGTCTTCTGTCCTACGATCGCCGCGTCACCAAGGTGGATGCCGCGCGGATGCAGACCATTGCCGCCGCTCTCTGCCAGGCAATCGAATAAAAAAGAAACCGTGTGTAGAAATACACACGGTTTTTCGGTAAATTGATTTTTATCGGTGAGTAGAGTTACCAAGAGCTCGATTACGGGAGAGGTCAAAACCTTCTTGTAAGAAGGTTTTAACAATTCCCAGAACTTTTCTGGCAGGGGATAAAAAACAAGATAATATGCCTGCATAGACATAACAATGGCTCCCGCCAGTTCTCAGGGACCACCACCCTGAGAACTCTACAGAACGATTTGCAGCCGACAGAGGAATGGGACACCCTAAAAAACGCTTATTGATAGCGAGTCTTTGCCGAAGGCAAATGCGGGGCGCGTCTGCTGAACAAAATGGGGTCCTCCTTGTTCGCTCATACTCTATAAAAACTTTTTCCAGAAAAGTTTTTTTGCGGAGCTTTTTTCCCAAAAAAAGCGACCTCTCCCGTAACCGTTCTCCCTGATCAATCAAAATTTGAAATTCTTACTCAACAACAGCAATTGTCTTCCCCGTCGCAACAATCGGTCACGTCGGGCTCACGGTCGGTGTAGGTCACCGTGGAAGCACGCTCCGTACCGCTTGCGACGGCGTTCTCGGGCTTGGCGCCTGCCGTCTGCGGGAATACGCTCTCTGCGCGATAGTCACTGGGAGACTTGCCGAAATGCTTCAGGAAGGCACGATTGAAGGTGCGCGGCGTGCCAAATCCCACCAGCTCGCTGATCTCGGTAATGCTCTTATCGGTTCCCGCCAAATAACGGCAGGCGGCAGACACGCGGAGCGAGTTGATATAGTCGTTGAACTTCATATTGATGCGACTGCCGAACAGATGAGAGATGTAATATTTGCTCATATGAAGCTCCTCCGCCAGCACCGACAGAGAAAGCTCACGGTCAAAGTTACGGGCGCAGAAATCGATCACCTCGCGAAGGGCGCCCGAATCTCCCTTGACCTGATCCCGCAGAGGCATATGACGGAGCAGCTCGGCGAACAGCGCGCGGACGAGCCCGTGGAGCTTTGCCGCGGAGAACTCGTCCCGTGGGCGCGCCTCCTCTCGGCGGATCAGCTCCAGAATCGCCACCAGCTCGGGGAAGCGGGACACCCGGGTCAAAATAGGATCCTCGGGAGTCATGGTATCAAAATAGCCGGTCAGCTCGGGCATAACGGCGGGGTTGACGATGATCAGCAAATAGGATTCGGGTTCGAAGGACTCGTAGGAATGAAGCTGATTGGGGAAAGACAGAGAGATGGAATCGGTGGGGATCCGATGCTCCGCCGAATCAATAAACACCGTCGAGGAGCCCTCGTACATATAGACCAGCTCCAAATGGTAGTGCATATGGGCGCGGTACTGCAATCTGCCGTTTCCGTTTCGGTCCGTGATGAAAATATCGTTCTTTCTTTTTTCGTAAAACATGGCAGCCCTCACAAATACAGTCTGGGTACTCGCGCCGAGATCAGACACAGCACCTCGTAGGGAATGGTGTCGGCGCGTCGGGCAAGCTCGCGGATATCCTCGGGATCGGCGCCGAACAAGGTCACCTTATCGCCCACGGCAACGGGCAGGTCGGTCACGTCCACCATGCATTGGTCCATACAGATGCGACCGACGATAGGCGCCGTCACCTCTCCCTCCCGCGTGGCGATGCGGACACGGGCGCCGCTATATACCCGAAGGAAGCCGTCGGCGTAGCCAACGGGCAGGGTGGCGATCCGCCTTGGGGTGTCTGCCGAATAGGTGCCGCCGTAGCTCACCGTTTCGCCCGTGGGCAGGGTGTGCAGATGGGACACCAGGGTATGCAAGCGCATCACGGGGCGCAGGTCGAGCAGACGAATCGCCTCCGAGGGCTCACAGCCGTACAGAGAAATGCCTATCCGCACCGCATCCTCGGCAAGCTCGGGGAATCGCAGGGCGGCGGCGCTGTTGCAGACGTGGCAGAAAAGATCGTTGATGCCAAGCGCCCGAAGTCCCTCGCGGACGGCGCAGAAGCGATCCCGCTGAACGCGAGTCAGCCCGTCAGGGGCGTCGGTCGCCTTCTCGTCGGCGCGGGCAAAATGGGTGAACATTCCCTCCACCCGAAGCGTACCGAGGGTGCGGATCAGGGCAATATCGTGGATCGCCGTGCTGATCTCCTTTTCGGTGCGGGTGGGAAAGCCGATGCGGTTCATACCCGTATCCAGCTTGATATGCGCACGGACGCGAACGCCCGCCTTCGAGGCGTACCTCGCCAGCTCCAGGGCGTATTCGGTGGACACGAGAGCGGTGATGAGATCGTTTTTGGCAAGCCGCGGCGCAAGGCTCGGACGGGTGTAGCCGAGGATCAGAATATCGGCGGCAATCCCCACCTCGCGGCACACGCCGCGAAGCTCCTCCCCTTCCTCGATACAGGAAACGGCAAAGGTGCGACAGCCCTCGTCAAGCAGAGCGCGGCAAACGGCGCCCGCTCCATGACCGTAGGCATCCGCCTTGATGACAGCAATGATGGGAACGTGTCTGCCCGCCCGTTCACGAAGATGCGCCGCGACGGTTCGGTAATTGTGGCAAAGGGCGTCGAGATCGATCTCCGCCCAGGTGCGCGCCTCACGGACGATGGGGAGCCCCGCATACAGGCGGCGTGCTTCTTTTCCGTTTTTTCGCATAGGCTCCTCCCTTCTCCGCGCGGCGGTTCTTTTTCCATTATTATATCACAGGCGGCTTTGCCTTGTCAACGAATTTGACCGATAAGATGCTAAAAAAAGCAAGGTGCAATTGGGATCCCCCAAAAAGCGGCGCAACTTCTGTCTTATACCCTTGACAAGCGTCGCCCTTTGCGGTACAATACAAAAGGACGCGCGACGCGCTCCTATTCCTCATACAAGGAGCTACTTATGAAATTCTATCCGCTTCGGCTTCAATATTACGCCAAGACCGCCCTTTGGGGCGGCGATACTCTGAAGACCCATTGGAACAAGCCCTGCAACTTTGACAAGCTGGCAGAGACCTGGGAGCTGACCGTCCGCCCCGAGGTGTCCAATCGGATCCTTGAGGGTGCCTCCTCGGGCAGGACCCTCGGTGAGTTCCTCGCGGAGCATCCTCTCGCCGTCTGTCCTACGGGCGTGGGCGAGTTCTTCCCCCTTCTCGTAAAGCTGATCGACGCCCGTGACCGCCTCTCGGTGCAGGTGCATCCCGACGATACCTACGCCCACGACGTGGAACAGGATCAGGGCAAGACCGAGATGTGGTACATCGTGGACGCCGATGAGAACGCCGAGATCATCTACGGACTTGCCGACGGCATCGACAACGCCGCCTTCCGCCGCGCCTTTGCGGAGGGACGGGTGCTGGAGGGTGTCAATCGGGTGAAGGTCCGCGCCGGGGAAACCTACTTTATCCCCTCGGGGCTTCTCCACGCCATCGGAGACGGGTGCCTCATCGGAGAGATCCAGCAGAATTCCGACCTGACCTATCGGGTCTACGATTATGACCGTCGCGGCGCCGACGGCAAGCTCCGCGAGCTTCACACGGACAAGGCGATGGATGTGATCCGCCCCTTCTCGGCGGCAGAGATCGACGCCATCCGCTTCTCCCACGCCCCTCGCTACGAGATGGGCGAGTGCCTTGCGGCGTGTCCCTATTTTGAGGTCCACAAGGTAGACCTTGACGGCGCGCCCGTCACCCTTACGGTGGGCGAGGAATCCTTCCGCCATCTGCTTTGCATCGGCGGCGAGGGCGTTCTCGTGCATGACGGCATATCCTACGGGATCGGACGAGGCGACAGCTTTTTCCTGCCTGCGGGCATGGGAGAATGCACCCTTTCGGGCACCGCTTCCCTGCTGATCTCCTCTCTTTGATACAATATGACGGCGAGCGCCTCCGCGCTCGCCTATTTTGTAAAATCCTATTGACAAACCACCAAATATCGTGTATAATAAGGACACAACTTCCACATAACTGACGGAATTCGCCGAAGTAACGGCGGGGGAGTGCGGAGGTTTTATATGCCGACCGTCTGGGCAATTCGCTTTTTTGGAAGTGGAATTGTCCTTTATTTTTTTGCGGTAGCAGGTTTCAAATTTTGATTTATCGGTGTTGTTGACGTGACGAAACGGCGACATACAAACCTTGTAGGGGGCGACGGTCTCGTTGCGACTCGGTCACGCCACGGCTCTGACTGCCACCGGCAGTCATTCACTACCGTGTCGCCGCTTCGCTACCTCGGCGCCCCGAAACGAAAGGATTTGCGATTAT
>JBGVFO010000157.1:0-3306 GCA_045121195.1 Eubacteriales bacterium | reverse complement strand
TATGATAGCATCCTTCAAATGGCTTATCAATACACAAAACAATCAATTTTTTATAAAAATCGACAGAATTATAAAAAGCGGCGAGAACAAGCCCCGCCGCCGTGTGTTATTCAATTAAGGTTTCAAAAGCAATTTGCAAACCGAGCTTGAATGCGTATTCGAAGATGGCTGCTTCGGCAAGGCTTACGTACTCGTCCCAGCAGTCGTGGAACTTTTCGAAGATTTCCTTCTGCTCGTCGGTGAAGGTTTTCTCCAAGTCCTCGTGATGCCTTGCCATGTATCCGAGTAGCTCCTTCATCTCCTTTGAGTTGTTTCTGCTGTCCTCTTGCGGAATGATGTTTCCGTGCCACAGTTCATTGATGATTGACTTCATACCAACACCACCTCCCGCAAAACAATTTCTTCCGCGTTTGCCTTGATGTTGTTCATCTCGGCAACCCAACGGAGTATATCGCGAGCTTTCATATTCTCGTCAATACCTCTTTCAGCAGTGAGGCGGGGGATGATGGTTTCAAGCATTTCGTTTGCTTCAAGGTCTATCTCGTGCAACCGATCGTTCAACTTGCCTTCGGTCAGCAGGGTGGTGTACCTTCCGCGACGGTGCTGCTTGATGTAGTCAAGGTGCATCTGTCCATATTTGCCGATCTGATAGCCGATCTGTTCGGGAAGGGTTACGTTAGGAATAAGGTGTCCGTTTTCTTCGTGATAAATCCCACCAAGGTTTTCATACAATGTTTTCATTACAGTATCTCCATTCAAATAAATATTTGCGATATACTGTATCGATTGTCTTTACCACTGTTTTTTGAAACCTTCGTTATGGGACATCAAGAGATCACAAGCCTTTTTTGGCTATTCTTTTTTTGTGTGCCGTGACGGCTTTTCCGATCAGGTACACCGTGGCGGATTCTACTACGATACCGCCCGCAATACCGAGCGCTACGAGAAGGGTGTTGGTGCCGTGCATAAGAAAGGCGTCGCGATTCCACATAATGAGGTTGTTCATGGTGTAGAAGAGAGAGCCTCCCGGCGCCAGGGGAATGATACAAGCGGAAACGAAGATAGTGGCGGGGGTCTTGAGCGTCCGCGCCAGGATGCTGGCGTATAAGACCGAGCAAAGAGAAGCCACGAAATTGGACAGGAACAGGGAGGCGCCTGCCATATCGAAGGCAACGTAGACCGCGCAGGTCAGCGTACCGCCGATCGCCGCCCAAAGCAGATGCTTAGCTTTGATGTGAAACGCCATGGCAAAGCCTGCGGTGGCGATAAAGGAGGTGAAGATCATGATCAATGCTTGCATAGGTACCTCCTTATCCCAAAAGCGATCGCAGCAGATAGATGGCGATCGAATAGCCAAAGGCGATAATGATCGCCTTCAGAACCGATTGAATGAACTGCAGAAGTCCCGCAAGCGTATCGCCGCAAAGAAGATCGCGGATCGACGTGCCGAAGGCGAGCCCCGGGATCAACAGCATGATGGTGCCGATCATAACCTTGTCATAATTTTGCGCCAGACCCAGGTGCCACAAAAGGATCGAGCCGAGACCCGCCAAGAGGGAGCTGACAAGGGTATAGGAAAGGGCGTTGACCGTGCGGGGCAGGATCATTTGCAGTGTAGTGATCAGAAAGGCGATCAGACCTGCCGAGAGCGCGTCGCGGAGGGTTCCGCCGAAGAAGACCGAGAATCCCGAGGCGCTCAAGATGGAGCCCAGAAGCTGTAACCAAGGAGAATATGCCGTCATCCGGTTCGCTTCACGAATCTGCACCTGTGCCTCGTCGATGGTGAGCTTTCCCTCGCAAAGCTCGCGGGAAATGCTGTTGAGGCGATCCATACGGCAAAAATTATTATTGTTGGCGTAGATGCGGCGCGTTTGTGAAGAGTAGTCGCCGTTTTTCATTCGCATCGACGCAATGACGAGGGAGGGGATACAAAAGACCTCCACGTGAGAGGCGCCGAGAGCGCGGCAAATGCGCTCAATGGTGTCCTCCGCGCGATGAACGGCGGCGCCGTTTTTGAGAAGATTCTCTCCGACGTCAAGGGCGGTGCGGAGAATGCGGTCGGCACTTTCCGAAGGGGCGTCGGTTGGAAGATTGATTTGGTTGTCCACGGATTCACTTCCTTTTCATTGTTTCAGAAGCGCGCGGCGGCGCTTGTAATCGGGCATATATGCTGCTACTGTTGCCCAAAAGCCTGCGCTGTGATCGTGATGAACGATATGCGCCAGCTCGTGAACGACCACGTAGTCGATGGCATCGGGGGGATACTGCATCAGATACAGAGAGAAGCAAAGGGCGTTTTTGGGGGAGCAGGAACCGAACCGCTTTTTCGCACTCGTAACGCGAACGCCTGTCGGCGTCACGCCCATAATATTGGCGAAATGTGCCACGCGTTCGGGGAGCAGGGTATTTGCTTGCTTCCGATACTCTTCGATCTCCTCGGGGGAAGGTGCGGGATGTCGTGTCTGCCGCTCCGCTTGTCTTGCCAGCGCCCGTTCCAGCCATGCCTCGTGGCTTTGGACAAAGGCTTCTATCGTGACGGCGGGCGTTTTGTTCGGCGCGCGAACGATGACCTCGCCCTCGGCGGATACCTCAAGAGAAAGGGTCTTTCGCGAGGAACGGATCAAGCGATAGGAGCGGTTCATTCCGTGCCGTAATAGTCGTGCCGACATTTCGGACACTTGGGATAATCGAAATCGTGAACCGTGCCACAGACGGGGCAGGTGCGCTGGGGGACGGTATCCTCTGTGGGAATCTCCTCGGAAGCGAAGAATTCCAGCTTTCGGCAGGCGGGGCAAACGAAAATATCCACGGGAAGCGCTCCCGCAACGAGATTGGGAAGATCCCCCAGAACCCAGCCGGCCTTGCCGAGCTGAATTCGCTCCTTGGCAAGAAATTTCATTTCGGTATTACAGCGAAGGCAGTGCATAAGATCGCTCCTTTCGTGAGAAACATTCCAAGATATTCTTCATCAATTTTACAATAAATCAAGGGGCTTGTCAATATCGTTTGAAAGAATTGTTGAAGGCGGTAAAAGCACCAAAGAAAAAAGCACGCTGATGCGTGAGTGTTTGAGGAGGGGTCGTCGAATTCTCGCCTGCGGGCTCGGTCAGGGTCGGCTCTGACTCGCCCCCGGCGAGTCATTCACTCCCGACCCGTTCGACTCCCTTCGATAAGAAAGCACCAATGAAAAAAGCACGCTGATGCGTGCTTTTTTCATTGGTGGAGATAAGGGGAGTCGAACCCCTGACCTCTTGAATGCCATTCAAGCGCTCTCCCAACTGAGCTATACCCCCAAACGGTTACGAG
>JBGVFO010000156.1:0-6062 GCA_045121195.1 Eubacteriales bacterium | reverse complement strand
GCCTCCAACGCGCGCCAAAGCCGCTCCGCCGTAAGCCCCTCCTCCTCAAGAAGACAGGTAGCATCGGCATCGGCAAGAACCTTGGCATTTTTGTATTGATGATTGTCCACCACGTTGGGGGACGGGATCATGATCGACGCCTTCCCCATAATGGAAAGCTCCGAAACCGTCATCGCGCCCGCGCGACAGATCACCACGTCTGCCGCCGCCATATATTCGGGCATATCGTAAATGTACTCGAACAGGTGAATGTTGGGGCAATTTCCAAGACCAAGCTCGTCAAAGCGTGCCTTGATCTCGGCGTAGTTACGGGAGCCCGTCGCCTGAACAAAGACGATCTCCCGACGGGATGCCACGTATTCCTTCATCACCTCAAGGGCGATGGCATTCATGAACTCCGCGCCGCCGCTTCCGCCGTAGGAAAGCACGCAAAGCGCGTCCTCGGGGATACCGTGCTTTCTTCTCGCGGCACCCTTTTCCATCGTGGCAAAGCCCTCGGAAATGGGGTTTCCTACGCGAACCGTATTCGCCTTTTTCGACATATATTCCTTTGATTTTTCAAAATTCAGCAGAATTTTGTCAACACTTTTTTGCAGGCGCTTTACCGCCATACCGGGGATAGCGTTTGATTCGTGAACCACGCACGGAATTCCAAGCATAGACGCCCCCTTGAGCACGGGCCAGCAGGCGTAGCCTCCCGTTCCCACCACCACGTCGGGGGTAAATTCCCGAATCAGCTTTTTTGCCTCAAGGGGCGAGATCAGCGCACGGAACAGCGCCTTGATATTGGCAGGCGACAAGGATCGGCGGATCCCCTGAGATTCCACAAACCGAAGCTCATAGCCCGCTCTCGGGACGAGAACGCTCTCCTTTCCCCGCTTGGTTCCCACGAAAAGGATCTCCGCCTCGGGGATTCTTTCCTTTATCGTATTGGCAATGGCAATGGCAGGGTTAATGTGTCCGCCCGTGCCACCGCAAGTCATAAGTACACGCATATTCTCTCTCCTGTTTCTGTAACTCCTATTTTTTTAGCCGACTGTATCGGGATAGATTGAGTACAATGCCCATCTCAAAGATCTGAAGTGCCAGGGAGGTACCGCCCGAGCTGAAAAACGGCAAGGAAATGCCCGTGTTCGGCATGGAATTGGTCACCACGGCAATATTGAGAATCACTTGGATGGCAAGCTTTATGATAAGCCCCAGCACTACCAAAGCGCTGAATCGATCGGGGATACGAAGGGCGATCTTGACGCCTCGCACCGTAATGCAAGCGAAAAGCACAAGCACCGCCAGGGCGCCGACAAAGCCAAGCTCCTCGCAAATAACGGTAAACACGAAGTCATTCTGCGGCTGTGAAACGTAGCCAAACTTCTGCCGGCTATTGAACAGTCCCAAGCCAAATACGCCGCCCGAGCCAATGGCATACAGTCCCTGCAGGGTCTGCCACGCCTCCCCAAGGGGGTCCACTGTATCAATATTCAGCCACGTATGTACGCGGGTCTGCGCGTACTCCGAAACCAAGATCAACCCCGTGCCCGCGAGTGCCACCGCCGCCACGATGATCCCAAGATACCGAAGGCGCGTTCCGCCGACAAACATTACGGCAATTCCGATCATTCCGATGATCATAAGTCCCGAAATATGCTTTTCCAGCGCCACAAGCGCGCAGATCACGCCCACAATAACGCCCGGCATCAAAACGCCGTGAAAAAAGCTTTCACCCTTCCGCTTGACCGACGTCACCTGCTCCTCGTGCTCCGAGAGATAGCGCGCCAGCATCATGACGACGGCAAGCTTGGCAACCTCAGAGGGCTGAACGGTAATGGGGCCCAGCTTGAGCCACCGCTGTGCGCCGCCTCCCACCGTACCGATCACAAGCACCAGAAGGAGCATCGCAATCGCCACCCCATACACGGCTTTGGCAAAAAGCCGCCAGAAGGACGCCGTTGCCCGTTTCACGAAGAAAAAGGTAGCCGTGATGCTCACAAGGGCAAACAGCACGTAACGCACCAGGAAATAAGTGCTATCTCCGTATAGTTGCTGCGCATAGACTGAGCTTGCGCTGTAATTCATCAGCGCTCCAAATATCAGCGCGATTACATTGTATATGAGAAAGCGGAGATCAATCCTTCCGCGAGCATCCGCCTCCTCAAGATTATGAAAAATATTGCGATTTTTTACATCGGGAATTTCAACGTCAGATTTTCCTTTTCTGTGGAATATCCGACCCAGATTCAAATTCGCTCCTCCTTAAATACCAAACCAAGCAACCACGCAAAGAATCACGGTTGCGGCAGAAAAGATCGCCACGATCTTGTTTTCACTCCAGCCGCACTGCTCAAAATGGTGGTGAATGGGTGCCATACGGAACAGTCTTTTTTTGCGTCCCGAAAGCTTGAATACGCTGACCTGCAGCATAACCGAAGCCGTTTCCAGCACGTAGATCAAGCCGCAGATAAGAATGATCAGCGGCTCGCCCAGTGCAAACGCCGCCCCCACAAGGATGCCGCCGAGAAACAGGGAGCCCGTATCGCCCATAAACACGCGAGCGGGATGAAAATTATACACCAAAAAGCCGATCATACCGCCAATCAGGAGCGCTCCGATGAGGGAAAGCGAACGCATCTCAAGACGGAAGGCGCACGCCGTTAAAAATCCGCCGACCACAAGGGTCACGGAGCTGGCAAGTCCGTCGATACCGTCGGTCAGATTGACGCTATTCACCATTCCCGTGATCAGGATCAGCGCAACCACGTAGTAAACAACCCCAAGATCAATGGAAAAATCGGTAAACGGAAGCGCCAACACGGTAGTCATTCCGCCCCACAGGGTCATGGCCACAAGATAAAGCGCCGCCGCAACAAGCTGGAGCGCAAATTTCTGCCACGCAAGAAGCCCCTCGTTCTGCTTTTTGATCAGCTTTGTATAATCGTCAACAAGGCCGATCAAGGCATTAAGCAGTCCCAGTCCCATAGCAAAAACAAAGGGGAGAGCGTCCTTCCGGTTGAGGATCAGCGCAACCGCCGAAACAACGATCATCGCCGAAATAAAGCAGATGCCGCCCATAGTCGGGGTTCCCGACTTGCTCATATGCCAACGGGGGCCGATCTCAAGGATCTTCTGTCCCACCTTTTTACTTTTCAGCACGGGGATCATAAACCGTTCGATCACCACCGATCCTAAAAAGGTAGCAACCAGAACCGCGATAAATTCTATCAACATAGGGGTCATCTGTCTTTCTCCTTTCCCTTTTTTCCGTCTGTTTCTTGGGATGCTATTTTTTCTTTTACGTAAGCAAGAATTCGTTCGGCACCGATGGCACGGCTTGCCTTCACCAAGAGAATATCTCCCGGGCGCAGAACCGAAAGCACACACTCTCCCACATCCCGTACCGCCTCATCGGTATCGTACCGATCGAAGTGGAAGGCGGAGGATGCCGAAAGTCCACGCATCACGGCACCTTTTTCTATGTTTTTCGCAAGCTCGCCAACTGTTACGAGAACTTCACCTGCGTTTTTTGCATAATACTCACCGACAGAGCCGTGCATCATCGCACTATCCTCGCCAAGCTCCAGCATATTGCCGAGAACCGCTACCATACGCCCTGCCTTTCCGTCGGCAAGGGTACGCATCACGTCGATCGCGGCACAAACCGACTCGGGACTTGCGTTGTAGCAATCCTCGATCATAATGACACCGCCGCACGTGACGATGCTCTGCCGCATAGCGGCGTTTTCAAAGGTGAGAAGCCCGTTCCGGATTCTCTCCATATCCATACCGAGGCTTTGCGCTACGGCAATGGCAAATGCCGCCGCCCAAACGAAGGGCTTGCCAATAACGGAAAGGCGAACGTCCCTGTGTGTTTCGCCGAACAGAGTGATGTCAAACACACTGCCGTCGGCGCCCCCGCGAAGGTTGGAAACGTATACATCCGCCGTTTCGTCCGCAAGGGAGATATATTTCGCCGAAATGTCCCGAGGACACATGGCGCGGAGCAACGGCTCGTCACCGTTGACAAACAATATACCATCCTGCGGCATTCCGTTCACGATCTCAAGCTTCGCGCGGCAGATATTCTCTCTTGTGCCGAGAAGCTCCAGATGAGAGCTTCCTATATTGGTAATGCACGCGATCTTAGGTCTTACGATGCGTGACATAAAGTCGATCTCGCCAAGACCGCTCATCCCCATTTCCACTACGGAGACGTCCTCCGTGCCGTCAGCCTCCATCATACTCATAGGAAGTCCGATGGTGCTATTATGATTCGCCTTGGTCTTATGCACCGAGAAGCGCCATCCGAGCGCCGCCGCGATCATTTCCTTGGTAGTCGTTTTCCCCACGCTTCCCGTAACGGCAACGGCAGGCGTTCCAAGCACCTCGGTATACCTTTGTGCGATGCTTCCCAAAGCCGCTACCGTATCGGAAACAACGATAGCACAATACGAGCATCCCGCCATATCCTCGGGAATTCTTTGGCACAAAAACAGGCGGCAGCCGCCATCGTACGCCTTTCTCATATAGGCGTGCGCGTCTACGCGCTCTCCGACCGTGACCGCAAATAGCGTTTCGGCGTTCGTTGCCTCGCGAGAGTCTGTGCAGATCCACTTTGCCTCGCTGTCAACGTACGGCTCATCGCCGACGATCCGCCCACCGCAATAAGCGGCAAGCTGTCGCACATGTATTTGCTCTATGCCGATCCCGATCTTCATCTTCTGTCTTTCCTTCCTCTTATATAGGCTCTTTTCCTTGTCCGTGATAGCGCATCGCCGCTTCCATGGCAAGACTTTTTTCATTGAAGGGACGCTTACCGTCCCGATCGATCTCATACGCCTCGTGACCCTTGCCCGCAAGCAGGATAATATCTCCCCGCCTTGCCGTGCGGATGACCCAATCGATCGCCTCCGCGCGGTCAAGCAGGATCTTGCGCGGCGTGGCGCCCATTCCTTCGCAGATCTCTTTGACGATCTGCTTTGGATCCTCGCTCCTGCTATTATCTGACGTCACGACGCAAAAATCCGCCAGCTCCGACGCGATCCGTCCCATAACGGGGCGCTTTCCTTTATCCCGATCACCGCCACAGCCGAACAAAAGCACGATGCGTTGCTCAGGCCTCCGAAAGCCTCGCGCGGTCATCAGCAAATTATAAAGGGCGTCTGGGGTGTGGGCATAATCGATAAAAACCGAGAAATCGCAAAGCGCGCCCAGCTTGACCCGTTCCATACGTCCATCAATGCCGCCCAGTGACCCCAGCGCCGTCATAATTGCAGACGGCGCGACGCCAAGGGAAGCCGCGCAAGCCGCCGCCTCCAGCGTATTCATCACGGTAAACCGACCGGGAATCGGCGTATGAAGCATGGCGCGGATATTCCGCGACACCAACCGATACTCGGTGCCGTCAGCGCCAAGATCGCGGATCTGCTCCGCAAAAAAGTCAGCGGTGCTATCCTTTGCCGAGCAGGTCAGTACGGGACATTGGCAAAGCTCTGCCAGCCGCCGTCCGTAATCGGCATCGATATTTATTATCGCCTTTTTGCACACGGAAAACAACTTTGCCTTCGCAGAAAAATAATTTTCCATATTTCCGTGAAAATCAAGATGCTCCGCGGTAAGATTGGTAAACACCGCCGCCTCAAAGGTGAGCGCATCCAGCTTCCGAAGCGCCAAGGCGTGGGAGGTCGCCTCCATAAAGACGTATTCCACGCCATCCGCCGCCATAACGGAGAGAATGCGGTAAAGCTCCTCCGGATCGGGCGTCGTCATATTGGCAAGGGGATTTTCCGCGCGGATATCCAGCCGCCGCCCCGCCGAATAGCTATGCACCGTACCGATCACGCCGCACCGATGCATCGCTGCCTCGAAAATACACCGAAGCATATAGGTTACCGATGTTTTTCCGTTGGTTCCCGTTACGGCAATCAGCTTCAGCTTGCGTGACGGGTGTCCGTACCAAGCGTCGCAAAGCATCGCTGCCGCGTGACGGGTATCCGCCACGGGTATGACGGGAAGCTCCACCGTACCCGAGAATCCGTCCTCGGCTACGATCGCCGCGGCGCCACGCGCCA
>JBGVFO010000155.1:0-5735 GCA_045121195.1 Eubacteriales bacterium | reverse complement strand
GCAGGGTACCCACGCGGAGCTTCTCGCCCTTGACGGTAAATACGCCGAAATGTGGCATAAGCAAGCGCAAAAATACGTGGACGAGGAGGTGAAGGCATGAACAGAAGAATGCACAGCCCCTCCCGCGGCAAGGGCAGAAAGCAGGAAAGCACAAAAAAGGAATGGCACAACCCGTGGCGTATCTTCAAGAACGTCGCTTTCCTCTTCCGCTATCTCTTCCGCTACGCGCCCATGAGCGTATTTTTCACTGCCCTCAATGCGGTGCTGGGCGCAGGTCTTCGTATCCTCGGCAACGTTATCTTCGTCAACTACATCTTCAACGCCATTGAGGAAAAGAGCGACTTCTCGGAGATCGCACTGCTGGCGGGTCTTCTCGTGCTGGTCCACCTGACCCTGAGCTTCACCACCAGCCGTATCTGGAGCGTACATATCACCCGCTCCAATCACAAGCTTCACGCGGGTATGCAGGGCGAGCTGTATCTCAAGGCGCGCGCTCTTGATCAGGCGTGCTACGACGATCCCGAATTTTACAATGACTTCATCTGGGCGATCCGCGAATCGGACAGCCGCGCAGCGGCGCTCCGTCAAGACTGCGGTCAGCTTTTGCGGCAGATCCTTACCGTTGTCGGCACCACGGGCGTGCTGATCACCATGGATCCCTTCGTGGGACTGATCGTTCTCCTCTTCGTTCCCCTCGGCTTTTTCTTCAAGATCCTCTCCAATCGGATCCGCCTGCAAAAGGCGGAGGAAAGCAATCCCATCACAAGGCGTATGGACTACGTCAAGCGCGTATTTTATCTTGGAAATCACGCCAAGGAGCTTCGACAGGGTCGCATCTCCGACCTTCTGCGCCGCGATTATGCCGAGCAGAACGAGAAGCGGATCGACGTGGAAAAGAAATACCGCGGCAAGCTGTTCTGGATGGCGCTCATTTCGGATTTTCTCGCCTATCTGCTCTTTGACCTCGTGGTGACCTGCTATCTCATCGTACGGTACGTACGGGACAGCGGCTTCTCTCTGGGCAACTTCTCCGCCAGCCTCAACGCTATGTGGAGCATTTACAGCAACTCCAACCAGATCATCGCCAAGCTCACCAAATTCAACGAGCACAGCATCTACATCGAGAAATTCCGCCGCTTTATCGACTATGAGCCTAAAGTCGTCAGCGGCGAGGAGAAAAACGTCCCCTCCTTCTGCGAAATGACGCTTCGTGACGTATCCTTCTCCTACGGGGAGGGCGAGAAGCGCAAGGACGTGCTGAAGAACGTGAGCCTTACTCTCAAAAAGGGAGAGAAGATCGCCTTCGTCGGCTACAACGGCGCGGGCAAGACCACCATCACAAAGCTCTTGATGCGTCTTTACGATCCCACAGAGGGCGAGATCCTCTACAACGGCAGAAGCATCCGCGAGTTTGATATCGACTGCTACCGCGACCACATCGGCGCGGTGTTCCAGGACTACAAGATCTTCGCGGCTTCTATCGCGGAGAACGTACTGGGCGGCGATTATACCGACGATCGGGAGCAGGCGGTGCTTTCGGCACTGCATTCGGCGTCCTTCGACGACAAGCTTGCCACCCTTCCCCACGGCATCCATACCCAGCTCACCCGTGAGTTTGACAAGGAGGGTACCGAGCTGTCGGGCGGCGAAAGCCAGAAGATCGCCATCGCCCGCGTCTTTGCCCGTCCCTTCGATATCATCATCATGGACGAGCCCTCCTCTGCCCTCGACCCCATTGCCGAGTACGAGCTGAATCAGTCGGTGATGGAGGATGCCCGCGACAAAACGGTCATCTTCATCTCTCACCGCCTTTCCACCACCCGTATGGCAGACCGCATCTATATGTTCTCCGACGGCGAGATCATCGAAACGGGCAGCCACGACGAGCTGATGTCACAGAACGGCAAATACGCCGAAATGTTCCGCGTACAGGCGAAAAACTATCAAAAGCAATAACCGAAGCCTTCCGCAGATGCGGAAGGCTTTTGCTTATATTGTTCTTGCATTTTGGAGAGGGATATTGTATAATGGTTTTGATATCATCCATAAAGGAGCAAGCTATGAATATTACGGTACTGGACGCCGCCACCTTCGGCGCGGATATTGATCTCTCCCTCTTTCGCGAGGTAGGTGAGCTTCGGCTCATTTCCATGACCCAGCCCCACGAGATCGCCAAAAACTGCGAGGGCGCCGACGTCATCGTTCTCAATAAGATCAAGATCAACCGCGACACCCTTCCCACCCCCTGCTCGGTAAAGCTGGTCTGCGTTGCCGCCACGGGCGTGGACAATATCGACGTGGACTACTGCCGCGAGGCGGGCATCGCCGTCTGTAACGTCAAGGGCTATTGCTCCGATTCGGTGGCACAGGTCACGGTTGCCATGGCACTGTCCCTTGTGTGTCACCTCCCCGAATACAACCGCTTCATCTCCTCGGGCGAATATACGAAGACCCGCTTCCCCAACCATCTGGAGCCGCCCTATCACGAGCTTTCCGGTATGACCTGGGGACTTGTTGGCTACGGCAATATCGCAAAGCGGGTGGCTGCCGTCGCCGATGCCCTCGGCTGTCACGTTGCCGTCTGCAACCGCACCCCCGCCCCCGACCGAGAGAATCTTGAGATCGACGAGCTTTGCCGCCGCGCGGACATCCTGTCCATCCACGTTCCTCTGTGCGACGCCACCCGTCACCTCATCGATGCGCGCCGACTTGCGCTGATGAAGCCCTCCGCCATTATCATCAACGTGGCGCGGGGCGCCGTCACCGACGAGCAGGCACTTGCCGACGCCATCCTCGCGGGACGCATCGGCGGACTCGGCGTTGACGTCTTTTCCACCGAGCCTATGCCCGAAAATCACCCCTTCACGGCGATCTCTCACCTTGACAACGTAAGTCTGACCCCCCATATGGCGTGGGGCTCCTACGAGGCGAGAATGCGGTGTATGGAGGAGATCCGAGAGAACATCCGCACCTTTTTCGACGGCGGCATCCGCAACCGCGTCGACCTTGAATAAAAATCGATTTCACAACACAAAAACGCCAAGAGCTGCTTGCTTTTGGCGTTTTGTTATATAAGCGAAAGCCAGCTGACAACGTCAGCCGGCATAAGGGATTGATCAGATTTACTGCCGGGAGGGGAATTTTGCCGCTCTTTCTGCGATCTCGTCGGCGCTCAAAGCCTCGGGAAGCATGGAGAAATGAGCGATGGTGCAGTTGGAGTGCGCCTCAGCGACTCCGCTGCCGTTAACGTCAGCTCCCAAATAGATTTTGTAGTAGCTTTCTGCGCTCGGCAGTTTAAGACCGGAGATACTTGCAGTACCAACCGACGTGCCGTTTACATACATAGTAACCTCGGTTCCGGTATAGGTAACGGCGATGTGATAATAGGTTCCAACGGCACAAGCAGAAGAGAGCAAAACGTTGGAGGCGCCATCTGTCGGGAGCACCGAGAAATAGATTTTTCCGCTACTTTCGATGGACAGCCTGAAGCCGCCGTTATGTTGAGCGCCGATGAGGGAGTCACCGGCTGCTGTTGAGGGCTTACTGTCTACACGAATGTAGGTTTCAAGGGTGAAAGCTTCTTTGAGAGCGGCGGTGACTTCAGCATTGCCCTTGTAGATAAAGCGTATCGGATTTGCCGTTTCCGTTTCCGTGAAGGAGATAACGTTCATGCCGATGGTTTCGTCATATGAGAAAGTGGGGTTGCCGACGCTTGCGTCGCGCGTCAGCATGCTGCCCGACGACGGAACAAGGCTATCCGTGCCGATGGTGAAGCCGACGATCTCCTTCACAGCAGAAGCGGGAGCCTCGGGGGTGGTGAACGCGAGGGTTAGAGGCGTACTGCGAAGGGTGCCCTCGGTAATAACGTCCATGTTGTACAGGGGATTCACGGCACGAACCGAAAGGGTGTACGCGGTTTCGGGGGTCAATCCGTCAACCGTCACCGTTGCGGGTGTGGTGAAATCCTCGGTGTAATAAGGAAGGGCAATGTACTTCCTTGCGACCTCCATTCCCTGTCCGTCGGTGACGGTTACCTCATAGGCGCGAGCCGTAAGGGATTCCTCGGGTACGGGGAGGAAGCTTGCGGTGATGCTCGTGGCGGTCACGGATGTTGCGGTGATCGTAGCATCCTCAGCGAAGAAGAGATCTTCACTATCGAAGCGGTCTGCAGTGTAGAGGAATTCGTCCTTGTCATAGGAATCGATCCTCCACTCCTCGCTGAAGAAGTCGTTCTTGTCGATAGACCACATACGGATTCTTACGCGACCGTAGGCATCTGCCTCAACGAGGTAGACCGCATTGGGAGCAGGTGTAGAGGAAGGCTGGATTCCCTGATCCTTACCGCCGTTGGTGGTTTTCGCGGTACCTGAAAGAGCACCGGTGTTGATGGCAGTGTAATCCTTCTGATAAATGGAGCATTCATCGTTGATCTGAAAATGGGTGTGACCGGAGAAAACAAACAGATTAGAATATTGGCTCTCAACCTCAGTCAATGCCTCGGAGGAATTGGAACCGTAGGTGTCGGCACCGGTGCCGACCACGGTCTGATAATTACCGATGTGCTGGAAGACGAAGATAGGCTTGTGGGGATCGGTATTGGCAGAAGCCAGCGTTCGCTCAACCCATGCAACGGACTCCTCGGAATAATCATGTCCGTATCTGCTGTTATCGGGAGACTTGCCAAGGTTATCTACGGTAATAAAGTGATAGCCGCCGATAACGGTGTCCTGTGCTGCGCCCACACCAAAGACCGACTCAAAGTCAGTTCTGAACGATTTGGCTATTGCTTCTTCTCTATATCTCTCGCCGTTCTGCATGCCGTTTCCGTAGTCGTGGTTACCCATGGAAATCACAAGCTCGGTACCCTCGGGGAGAGCCGAATCAAAGACTGACTTTGCCGCTTCGAACTCCGCAAGGGTTCCGTTGTTGGTGATATCTCCTGCGATAGCAACGGCATCAAGACCTGCATATCCATCGTTGCGAGTAGAATCGTTGGCGTAGACCGTAATCTGTTCAACGGCATTTTTGAAATGAGTCGCCGTCGTGCTTGTAGTAGAAGAAATGTGCGTGTCACTGGTAACAA
Organism: Eubacteriales bacterium; assembly: GCA_045121195.1. GTDB lineage: Bacteria > Bacillota > Clostridia > Oscillospirales > CAG-272 > RGIG8775. The sequence goes on along the minus strand of JBGVFO010000155.1, from coordinate 652 downwards.
TAAAGCGAAGATTGGGAATGAAAGCGGTTTCGTCAGGATCGTCACCGGATTCGTCAGGGATGGAGGCGGGGGGAGGAACAGGATCGGTTGTGGGCGTCTGCGTTTCGGTGGCGACAGTGTCGCCACACGCGGTAAAGGCAGAGGCCAAAAGAAGCAGTGCAAGAGCAATCAACAGAGCTTTTTTCATAGAAATCTCCTTACATAAAATTCGTTCTCTCGTAGCAGAGCGTGAGAAATCAAATACGTACATTTTATTATAGCATTTGTTGATTCAATTGTCTACGGATGTTCGCAATGTTGAAAACAAAGCATTTCTCCAAGCAAAATCAATCGAAAATGATCATAAACGAGCAAGCTTCGCCCGAGCTTCCGCATCAATTCCGCCTCGCGCTTTTCCTTCCGTATCATCCTAAGTGGAGCACAGCGGAATCGCACCACAAAGTGAAGATGGGATCTCGGAGGGAAATATTTGACTTCGGACGGCGATAAATTGATGTTTATCGGTTTGATGTATTCTTTGTAGGGGCGACCAGTGGTCGCCCGTTCGTGGGTTCTTGCCGTTTGTGGCGGGCGCCCAGTGGTCGCCCCACCCTTGTTTTTGCGACGGCCTTTTGACAACATAAAACCACCGCAAAATCAAAAATTGAAATAT
>JBGVFO010000154.1:0-7787 GCA_045121195.1 Eubacteriales bacterium | reverse complement strand
TGGCGGGCGAACACTGTTCGCCCCTACGATAAAGACATCAAACCGATAAACATCAATCTAAACAAACCTCGGCTCCTTACTCCTTCACCTGCCACTTTTGGGCGTGAATTTTCAGGCTTTCTTGAATCCCGCAAAACGCCTCGGTCTCGCGGACGAAATCATAGCAAGGTCGCTCCATCTTTTCAAGCAATTCCAACGCGTCGTTACTGGTATTGCCCGTCGAGAATATACCGTATTCGTATCCGCGGAACACAAGTGAGGTATGGGTTGCTTCTTCATCGAACTCTGTCACAAATTTGATAGCATGCTCCGCCGCTTTGTCAAGATGGCGTATCGTTTCTTCTGCATTTCCCTTCTTTGCATAGTATTCCGCCTGTGCAGAGTGGCAATCACACAAATGCGTATGATAAAATCCGAAATCGCCGTTTTCAAACATCAGCTCAAGCAATGCCACTCGCTTATCTCGCATCTTTGCGATTTCGTCCTCGGTATACGCCCATTTTCCCGAATTCAATTTGGTATTCATTGGTGCGCCGAGAGAACGCTCAAGAAACTGTAGCAGATAATAAACCTTAATTTGTTTTGCGCGGTATTGCTCGTCCCCCGCAGTTACGCGGGACATCAACAGCTCCTCTGATACTGCCATACACGGCATTGTCATGGCCAACTCCTTTGCCTTTTCCAGTTCTCCCAAATCCTTATACTCAAAGCAAAGAATCTGAACCGCGCTGTGTCTGATAGAATCTTCGGTACAAGAGGCAAGTATTTTTTCACCAATCTCAGTGGCTTGATTTTGAAACGCCTTTCTCTCCTCCCTTGTGTACTTCCCCTCTTCACTTTGATATGAGGAAACGTACATGAGATCCTCCATAAGACGGTAGGCATTAGGAAATTCACGAAGTCCCGCTTCCAGAATTTCTCTTGCCTCATCGTGATATCCTCGTCTATAAAAGGAACTCGCTTTTTCCGCAATTTCCTTTATCTTCTCCTGCTTCTTATCATTATCAATCCCAAGAAGCGTATCTGCCGAAACGTCAAACAGATGGCAGATGGCGGGGAGCAAGGAAATGTCGGGCATGGTGGCATCGGTCTCCCAACGGCTGACCGCCTGGGGCGAAATGGAGAGCGCTTCCGCAAGCTGCTCTTGCGTCATATCCGCATTTCTGCGTAAGGTTTTTATGGTTTTTCCAAATGACATGGTCGTTCTTCCTTTCAAAAAATTGGACGGTACCTTCCCTGTGATTTCATTATAACGCATCTTTCCCTCTCCGTCCACCTCTCGTTCATTGAGAAAAAATCAATTTTGAGTTGAGAAGCAGAGCGCAAAATGGGGAGGGCAATGCCCTCCCCTCAAATGTTATCCGAAATTTTTACTGTCCATTCCCTTCGTCGCCGAGTCGGTCTTGACGTCGGCGCGACGCTGGGAAAGCATCCATTCCCACACCTCGGGGTTGCTGTAGGTGGGATCCCATGCGTTATGCTCGCAATTGGGATAGACGGTCAGCTTGGCGTTTCCGCCACGCTTGTTGATCCCCTCCACCATTTTGCGGCTTTCGTCACAGTACACCACGGGGTCATTCTCACCGTGGAACGCCCACACGGGTACGTTCTTAAGGCGTCCCGAGTACCAATATATACCGCCGCCGCACACGGGGATCACCGCTGCGAAGGTGCGATTCATACTCATCGCCAACTGCCAGCTTCCGTAGCCGCCCATACTGTTGCCCGTCAGATAATAACGAGACGCGTCCACGTAGGGAAGGTCGGCGATCATTGCCGCAAACGCCTTCAGCCTCTCAAAATTGTCAAACCACGTAGTCTCGCGGTCGCATTGCGGCGCAAAGATCACGCACTCGGGTTGAAGCTTGTTCACGTGCCCGAAGAAATTGTTCCTGCGCAGAACCTCTATGTCGTCGGAGATGGTTCCCGCGCCGTGTAAAAACAGCACCGCGGGATAGACCTTATTTTCATCAAAATCGGTGGGATACCGCGTAATATACCGCAGACCGCCAAAGATTTTTTCTTCCATGAATCTCACCTCGTTTTCGTGATGCTTCTATTGTATCACGGCAAAAAAAATCTGTCAAGCAAAACCCATAAAAAGCCTTGCAATTCCCCGCGGAATGTGGTATGATGAGATAAACAAATTGCCTGTGGAGGACATCGTCATGACTGGAAAAGAACGACTGAAGCAATACGTGGCGCGTTTCAACGAAAACGACAACGAAAAGCATATACAATATGTAAACAACGCGGCGGCGTACGACTTCCTCGCCGATCGCATTCCCCTTCTCGAATGCCCCGATAAGGACATTGAGGAAACCTACTATTTCCGCTTCTGGACCCTTCGCAAACACATCAAGCACACCGAGGAGTGCGGCTTTGTGTTCAGCGAATTTCTCTTTCCCGTGGGCTGGGGCGGCAAGTACAACACCATCGTCTGCGCCGCAGGTCATCATCTCAACGAGGCGCGCTGGCTTGCCGATGCGCCCACCTACGTGGAGCCATACGCGGCGCACTTTCTTGAAAAGAAGCGGAATCCCCATCAATACAGTTCGTGGCTGATCTCGGCGCTCTACGATTACTGTCGCATACGCGGTGATTTCTCCTTTGTGCTTGACCGCTTCGAGCAGTTGGAGGAATACTACGCCGAGTGGGAAAATCAAAAACTGACGGGGAGCGGTCTATTCTGGTGTATCGACAACTTTGACGGCATGGAATATTCCATCAGCGGAACCCCCGGTGACACCCTCAAGCGTCAGCCCGGACTGCGCCCTACCCTCAACAGCTATATGTACCACGGCGCGTTGACCCTCGCCAAGCTCGCCGATATGAAGGGACTTGCCGACAAGGCGAAGATGTACCGCGAAAAGGCGGAAGCTCTTCGCGACGCCATTGAAACGCGACTTTGGGACGGCGAATTTTATAAGGCGATCCACGCCGAGGATATCAACACGGTATACGACACCCGCGACATCAAGCCCGAGCAAAATGCCCGTGAGCTTCTTGGCTACATTCCCTTTATCTTCGGGCTTGGCGACCGCGAACGCGCGAAGAAAATGTTCCCCCTCTTGACCGACCCCAAGGTATTCCTTGCCAAAACGGGACTTACCACCGCCGACCAAGGACATCCCCGCTTTATGTACGAGGCTGACCACGAATGTCTGTGGAACGGCTATGTATGGCCCTTCGCAACGACGCAGACCCTCGATGCCTGTGCCGCCGTCATGAACCGCTACGGCAACGAGATCATGAGCAACGAGGATTTCACTATGCTCCTCTCTCAATACGCCAAGATGCACCACCGCGTCCGCGAGGACGGCACCCTCGTCAACTGGATCGACGAGGAGATGCACCCCTACCGCTTGGAATGGAGCACCCGCGAGTGGCTTCACAGCGATAAATTCGAGCCGAAATACGGCGCTCCCGACCGCGGAAAGGACTACAACCATTCCACCTTCTGTGACCTCGTGATTCACGATCTTGTGGGTGTTGACGTCGAGGACGGAATGCTTGTTCTTCGCCCCCACATCCCTGCCGATTGGGACTATATCCGCCTTGAAAACGTGACGGTCTGCGGCAAAACCTACGATATCACCTACGATAAAACAGGTGAGAAATACGGTCGCGGCCGCGGCTGGGCCGTCCGCGAGATCGGATGAAAAATTGATGTTTATCAGTTTGATGTCTTTATCGTAGGGGCGAACAGTGTTCGCCCGCCATATACGGAAAAGGCCCAACGAACGGGCGATCATTGATCGCCCCTACGGGTTTGTGCGTCGCCGCTTTGTCACATCAAACACACCGATAAATCAAAATTCAAGGTGCGGAAACACTTGACATTGTCCCAAAAGTGTGCTATATTCTTCTCAAGAACATCTTTTTGTATGGCTGCCTGGGGATTGGACCCTCGTACCCCAGCAAAACGATGTTCTCTGTTAAGCAGCACCGTCACGCGGGGAGGTATTGGAGCCTTTGCTCCCCCCGGAATTCGGGCTGCTTCTCTTTTTCTATTAACAACCGCTGATTTTTGTGCTATACTGCCAGTGGAAGTATCCTCGTCATACCGCTTCGCGATTCGTGCGTTGGGGTCACCGACTTGGATAGTTCTTCCTATGTGGTGAATCCCAAGTTAACACCAACCTGCTTTGATGTGGCAGGAGTGGTGACGGGAGTTGCCACAAAAAGTTTGTTGGCTATCCCCCGGCAATTGGAGCCTCAGGGGCTGAAGCCAACCGACAAGGGTCGAGGAGAACGCGGAGTATTGGCAATGGCTTTCCCAAGCAAATTGCGCCGCGGTAACTCGGTTTTTTATTGACATTTTAGGATTTTGTGATATACTATTAGCGAAGGGGGATCGTTAATAGCTATGGCACTTTGGATGCCGCCGCTTCTTTGCGATTTTACCCTTCTCCTTTAAGCCAAATTCGTTCCTCCCAAAAGTAGCATTTGCTTACTTAGGGACTGGAATCGCAATTTGGCTTTTTTTATTGACATCTCCCTTGATTTGTGCTATACTGTTACCAAGAAGGAATTCTCCATTTGTGCCCCTATGGGTGCTCACTGCGGCATGTAAAGTCCGTTGGGTGGAGCGTTCTTTCTTTTTTCTTTCTCTCTCAAAATAGCCGTTGAAATCTCAAAAAAAGTATGCTATAATTGAAAAAAAGACAAAATCAAACGAAGGATATACAACGAATGAAACCGAAGCAACCCCACCTTTCCGCCTACGATGCGGAGGTGCATCACGCCAAGCACGCGGGCAAGATCCTTGCCCTCTATATGGGCTTCCTCAGCCTTGCCTTTTTCATCGCTACCCCCATCGCCGTGGCGGTTACGGGTGAGCAGGATTTCTGGGGCAATCTGTTCCACATCCTCACCTCTCCCGCCAAGCTCGTCACCGACTACTTTGCCCTCGGGGGACTTGGCAGCACCTTCTTCAACGCCGCCGTGTGCGGTCTTGCGTGCAATCTTATTATTTTTATCACCCGCGCCAAGTCCACGGCAACCGTCTTTGCGGGCTATATGCTTGTCATTGCCCACGGGTTCTACGGCTTGAACTTTCTCAACATGTGGCCGCCCCTTTTCGGGGTTCTTCTGTTCTGCTTGATTCGGAAAAAACCCTTCCGCGAGAACATTCATATCGCCCTGTTCTCCACGGCGCTGGGTCCCTTCATCAGCGATTTCCTATTCCGTTACTCCCTTGGTGAGCGCTTCGTTCACGGTGAGCCGAAGGCTACGGTGCTGGGTATCGTTCTGGCGATCCTCTTCGGACTTGCCACGGGCTTTATCGTCCCCGCACTCCTCCCCGGCACCACCGCTATGCACCGCGGTTATAATATGTACAAAGCAGGGCTTGCCATCGGAATTTTGGGTATCTTCGTCTACGCCTTTTTATATCAGACGCTGGGCATCGACGCCCCCGAGACCATCGTCATCGACAATCCCGCCTACTACGCCCTTCCCTACGCGTACCGCGGATTTATGAACGTCTTTTTCACCGTTCTGTTTGCCCTCACGATCCTGATGGGGTATTTCTTCAACCGCCGAAGCCTCCGAGGCTATGGGGATCTCCTCAAAAGCACGGGCTACGGCGTGGATTTTCTCGACCGCTTCGGCACGCCCGTATGTCTTATCAATATCGGCGTTTACGGACTCCTTATCGTAGGGTATCTCAACGCGGTGATGATCCTGCCCGAGATTTTCCCTTTTCTCCCCGCGGGCGTTGGCTTCACGGGAGCTACGGTGGGCGTGGTCTTTGCCGCCCTCACCTTTGCCGCCGACGGTCAGCAGCCTCGTACCGTAGCCCCCATCGTATTGGGCTACGTGATCTTGCAGATCCTGGTCTGCGTCATCTGCGCGCTTTGCCGCTTTGATATTCCGTGGACCCTTTCGACACAGAGCTACATCAACGGACTCGCCTTTGCTACGGGTCTTTGCCCCTTCGCGGGAAAATATGGATGGAAGATCGGCGTGCTTGCCGGCTTCCTCAGCGCCGTCATCTGTACCTCCACCTCCGCTATGCACGGCGGCTTCGTGCTCTACAACGGCGGCTTCAACGCGGGGCTTACCGCCTTGGTGCTTCTCCCCGTTCTCGACTACTACAAGGTAGAGCCGAAATTTAATGACGACGAAACCTGACGACATACGAGGTAACGAAATGGAACGTGAAAAATTTTTATCCGCACAAAAATGGATACGGGATCAGCTTGCCATCACCGCCGACTTCTGGTTAAAAAACGGCAAGGACGCGGAGCACGGCGGCGTTTATACCTGCCTTGACCGCACGGGGCGCATCTACTCCACCGACAAGAGCGTGTGGATGCAGGGACGCTGTGGCTGGATCTACGCCTATCTTTGCCGCATCTACGGTATCCGTGAGGACTGGCTTGCCTTCTCCAAGAGCTGTCTGGAATTTCTTGAGGCGCATTGCATCAACCGCGAGGCGGGCGGACGGCTTTACTTCACCGTGGAAGCCGACGGTACGCCCCTTCGCCAACGCCGCTACTGCTTTTCCGAGGCGTTTTATTGCATCGCCAACGCGGAATACTACGGGGTGACGGGTGAGGCGGAGCATCTCGACCGCGCTCGCCGCGCCTACGAGCTGTATTGGGGACTGAATCACGGCATGGAGGACCCTACGGGGCTTGGCGCCAAGTCCACCCGTGAGGGCAGATCGCTGGCAAATCCTATGATCCTTCTCAACGTTACGAGCGTGATGCGCCACGTGGATCCCGAGCATCGAGCGCTCTACGATGACCGCGCCCGCGAGTGCGTCCGTGACATCTTCCACTACCACGTCAAGCCCGAGCTTGGTGTTACGCTGGAAAACGTAGCCCCCGACGGCACGCCCCGCCTTCACGTTACCGAGGGGCGCATCGTCAACCCCGGTCACGATATCGAGTGTGCCTGGTTCTTAATGGACTGTGCCAACGAGCTGGGTGATCCCGACCTTCATCGGCGCGCCGTCGAGATCTTTGATATGGCGTTCTCCCGCGGCTGGGACGGGCAGTACGGCGGTATTCTCTATTTTGTCGACTGTCTTGGCAATCCTCCCGAGGCTTACGAGCACGATATGAAGCTCTGGTGGCCTCACAACGAGACCCTCATCGCCTCTATGATGATCTACCGCGACACGGGCGACGAGAAATATCTTGATATTTTCTACCGCGTTCTGGACTACTGCAGAGCGCACTTCGCCGACGAGTACGGCGAATGGTACGGCTATCTGCGCCGTGATGGACTCCCCACCGAGCCCGCCTGCAAGGGAAGCACCTTCAAGGGCCCCTTCCACGTGCCGCGTTGTCTTGCAATGGTAGATCAGATGATGCAACAAATTCTCGACAGATAACGGAAAGGAAACGATATGCTTACGGTTGGACAAAAAGCTCCCGATTTTACGCTACCGAACAAGGACGGCGTCCCCGTTTCCCTCTCGGACTTCGCGGGCAAGCGGATCGTTCTGTATTTTTATCCCAAGGATAACACCCCCGGCTGTACCCGTCAGGCGTGCGCCTTCGCCGCGGCTTACGCGGAATTCAAGCGCCGCGACGTGGAGGTCATCGGCATCAGCCGCGATAGCGTTGCTTCGCACGTGAAATTTGCCGAGAAGCACTCCCTTCCCTTTATCCTCCTCGCCGACCCCGAGCTTGAAGCGATCAAGGCGTACGGTGTATGGCAGGAAAAGAAGCTGTACGGTAAGGTCAGCATGGGTGTGGTGCGAACCACCTTTATCATTGACGAAAACGGATACGTCCAAGAGATCATGCCCAAGGTCAAGCCCGACACCA
>JBGVFO010000153.1:0-22189 GCA_045121195.1 Eubacteriales bacterium | reverse complement strand
CACCGGCAGTCATTCACTACCGTGTCGCCGCTTCGCTACCTCGGCGCCCCGCGACGAACGGATTTGCCATTATAAAATTGGTGAAAGCCTTTTGTGATAAGGGTTTGAACGTAGCCATGAACAAAATCAAATTTCGTTGTTCTCGGGTCGCCGGGGACGTCGACCCCTACGGTGTTAGAGGGTTTCGTTCGTTTTCGGCGTAGCCACAACTCACCGACAAACATCAATTTATCAACAAGGAGACATTTTATGCTCGGAAAAGTGTTTGGTGTCATAACCGTCGCGTCCTTTGTCATCGCGCTCCTCACGGGCAATATCGACGCTCTCGGGAACGCCGTTCTTGACGGTGCCTCGGACGCCGTGTCCCTCACCCTGTCCCTCGCAGGCATTATGTGCCTTTGGTGCGGCATTATGGGGGTGTTGGAATCGGCAGGACTCATCGGGCGGCTGGCACGGCTGATGCGCCCCTTTCTCGCCGTATTTTTCCCCGATTCCTGCGAGGAGGGTGCAGGCGCGGAGGAGATCGCCGCCAACGTCAGCGCCAATCTGCTGGGGATTGGAAACGCGGCAACTCCCTTGGCGCTTGCCGCTCTTGAAAAGATGCAGAGGCGCAATCCGCATCCCGATCGCCCCACAAACGATATGGTGACCCTCGCCGTGATGAACACCGCCTCCATCAGTCTTCTGCCCACCACGATCCTTGCGTTGCGCCGCGCCGCAGGCGCCGCCGATCCCTTTTCCGTGGTGCTTCCCATATGGATCGTATCGACGGTCTGCGCCCTATCTGCCCTGATCCTGACACGTGCCGTCGGCAGGCTCGCCGCCGTCGGGAAGCCACCGCGCGACCCACGTCGGGAAGATAACGCCCATGAGCGTTGAATCGGTTGCCGTCCTCGCCGTCCCGCTGGTCGTCGCGCTGACGGGTCTTTTGATGCTTGCGGGACGCGGAAACGGCTTTGACGGCTTTGTCACGGGCGCCGCGTCGGGTCTTCGAAGTGCCGTAAAGCTATTGCCTACCTTGACCGCCCTCCTTGTCGCCGTCCGTATGTTCCGCGCCTGCGGCGCGGTGGAATGGCTCACACGGCTGCTGACCCCCTTGTTCCATACGGTGGGCGTCCCCGCCGAGCTGCTTCCGCTCCTGATCACCCGCCCTCTTTCGGGAAGCGCCTCCACCGCCACCTACTCCGAGCTGTTATCCGTCTACGGCGCCGACAGCTTTCCCGCCCTTTGTGCGTCGGTCATTATGGGAAGTTCGGACACCATCGTTTACGTCATCAGCGTCTATTTTTCCTCCGTTGGCGTCAAAAAAAGCCGTCACGCCTACCCCTGCGCCGCGGCGATCATGCTGTTTTGCATTTTCTTATCCTGTCTGATTTGCAGAATTTGGTTTACACCGTAAAAAGCTTGTCAACAATAGGAGTACGAATTACCAAGACAAGAAAGGATAGCAAACCAACATGATGCTCAAAGGATACCAAAGGCGACTGATCATGATGCCGACCAAGAGCAGTCCGCTTTTTGAAAGCGCCTACTTTATCCTCCGTCGGGAAACGGAGGAGCGGGCGCCCAGTCAGAACGAAATGCTCTCGGAGGCAACGCGGATCTTGGAGGAGCACGCTCTGCCGCAGAAAAAGCATTCCCTTCGGCGGCGACATCTGCTTTTCGCCCTTGCGGTCGGATTTATCCTGGGCGCTCTCGCCGTAGGAGGGATCTGGCTTCTGACCCTGTGACCCCTCTTGACAAAACAGAAAAAATATATTATAATGTTACTCGTTGTATAGCGGAGTCTCCACACCTCCGCCACATACCGAGGAACATCAGCGGCGTTGCCGCTTGGAACGTATACGAAAAATCAAACAAAAAACGGCGGTAAGAATGCGGCGAGCGCAAGGGAGCGGTACTTGCGAGATCGCCCGTTTCGGATCCGTCCGTTTCAGCACGCTTTCACGGGTGCTTTGTTTGTATGCCCGCAAGAACCGACGGCTGCAGGCTCTTTTTCGTAAAGCCCGTCGGAGAAACGGAGAAATTATGGCAAAAGAAAAGAAGGAGGCCGTCGCCTCCCGCGAGAGCAAGAACGCCAAAGGCTCTCATCAGAACGCATCAAAAAATCAGTCCCAGCAGAAAAAGAAAAAGAGTACCGAGAGCTCGGCACCTATGACCAAAAAGAGCAAGCAGCCCGCCAAAAAGTCCCAGACGGCAAGGAAGCCTGCTCCCAAAAAGGCAGAAAAGCCCGCGGTGCGCAAGGGACAACCCGCGCCCCGCACGCAAAAGCCCAAGAACGCCCCCCCGAGTAAGGGTCTTGCGGGAATGGTCAATCAGGTCAAGGAATCCCTGCGCATGACCAAACCCGAGTCCCAGAAGCCCTCGTCCCGTACCAAGAAGAACGGCGGAAAGCCGAATACGGGCGCGCTTCCGAACGGCAAGCTCAAGATCATCCCGCTTGGCGGTCTTCACGAGATCGGCAAGAATATGACGGTCATCGAATACGAGAACGACATCATCATCGTGGATTGCGGCTTCGGCTTCCCCGATGACGATATGCTGGGCATCGATCTGGTCATCCCCGACATTTCCTATCTGGAAGCCAATCGCGAAAAGATACGCGGCATCTTCCTGACCCACGGACACGAGGACCACATCGGCGCCATCCCCTACGTTCTTCGTCAGATCAATACCCCCGTTTACGGCACCAAGCTGACCCTCGGCATCATCAAAAACAAGCTTGCCGAGCACAAGCTTGCCGAGGAGCCCAAGCTTCAATGCGTCACCGCAGGTGACGTGATCCGCGCGGGCTGCTTCACGGTGGAATTCATTCACGTCAATCACTCCATCGCCGACGCCTGCGCCCTTGCCATCAGAACCCCCCTCGGAACCGTTCTTCACACGGGCGACTTCAAGCTGGATCTGACCCCCATCGACGGCGACATTATGAATATCACCCGTCTGGGAGAGCTTGGCAGTGAGGGTGTTTTGCTTCTGATGTGCGAATCCACCAACGCCGAGCGTCCCGGCTCTACCCCCTCCGAGAAGAAGGTGGGCAAGTCCCTCGAATATATCTTCAACACCAATCGGGACAAGCGTATCGTGATCGCTACCTTCTCCTCCAACGTCCACCGCGTACAGCAGATCATTGACACCAGCGTTCGCCACGGCCGCAAGGTCGCCATCACGGGCCGCAGTATGCTGAATATCGTGGGCGCCGCCGTGGAGCTTGGCTATATGAACGTCCCCGAGGACGCGCTCATCGACATTTCGGAGATCCGTCGGTACAAGCCCGAGCAGTTGACCCTCATCACCACGGGAAGCCAGGGCGAGCCTATGTCCGCTCTCTACCGAATGGCATTCGGCGAGCACGCCCAGGTCACCCTCGGCACAAACGACCTTGTGGTGCTGTCCTCCAGCCCCATTCCCGGCAACGAAAAGCTGGTGGGCAACATCATCAACGAGCTTCTGAAAAACGGAACGGGCGTCCTCCACGATTCCTCCGTCGAGGTTCACGTTTCGGGACACGCCTGCCAGGAGGAGCTCAAGCTGATGCAGGCACTTACCAAGCCCACTTACTTTATGCCCATTCACGGAGAGTATAAGCACCTCTCCGCCAACCGCCAGCTGGCGCTTGAGATGGGAATGAAGGAAAACCACATCTTTATTTCGGAGATCGGAAAGATCCTTGAGATCGACAGACACGGCGCCAGATGGGGTGGAACCGTCCCCGCGGGCAAGGTGCTGATCGACGGCTACGGCGTAGGTGACGTTGGCAACATCGTCCTTCGCGACCGCCGCCACCTCGCAGAGGACGGCATCATCGTGGTCGTGGCAAGCATCGACGCCGACGCGCGGCTTCTTCTTTCGGGTCCCGACATCGTATCCCGCGGCTTCGTCTACGTGCGGGAGTCCGAAGAGCTGATGGAAAACGCCCGTCAGCTTGTCATCCGCGCCATTGAGGATGAGCTGGACCACGACGGCTTCGTCGACCGCATGCAGCTCAAGAACCGCGTGCGCGACGATCTCGCCAAGTTCCTGTACGCCCAGACCAAGCGCAAGCCTATGGTCCTGCCCATCATTATGAACCTGTAATTCCCGCGGGGCGAAGGGCTTGTAACAAAAAGTTTGATATTTGTTCATAGAATTTTCAAAAAACCATCACGCAATACCAGTATAATAAAAAGAGTGGCTCTCCATGAGTCCTCTACTTAATATTTATGGATCTACTGCGGACCACGCTCCGCACGGCACCCTGCGGATGCCGTGAGATCGGTCCAATTAACAGAAAGGAATTTCCAAATATGGGAAAAGGAAACAGAACCAGAAACAACCAGTATCAGGACACCTACGCAATGTCCGGTGCAGGCGCGGTCAAGGCAAAGCGCCAGCCGCAGAAGAAGGATAGAACCGCTACCTTCGTACTTATCGCCATCGCGGCACTTCTCGTGCTCTCTCTCGTCCTCGTCGTATTCTCTGACTCGGGCGTTAAGGAGAGATCCACCGTCGTTGTAAGCTCGGATAATTACGAGATCACGGGAACCATGCTCTCCTACTACGAGGGCGTAGCGTATTCCAATCTCTTCTCTCAGTATTACAATCTCTACTACAGCTACTACTTCTCCGGCGACGCAGCCTCCGCTTACGCTATGGCACAGCAGGCTATGAGCCAGTACTCCCTCAACGATTTCTTTGATTCCGCGTTTGCCTCCGCTAAGGAGATCCTCGTTCTTTGCGAGGCTGCCAAAACCGCGAATATCACCCTTGACGATGAGGATATGAAGTCCATTCAGGCTTCCATCGACGCCATCGGCGGCGAGTACACCGCAAACTTCGGAAGCGGCGTAAAGGAAAAGGACGTTCGCCGCGCGCTTGAGCTTCAGATGCTCGCAGGCAAGTACTACGATTCCTACGTCGAGGACACCTACAGCTCCGTAACCGAGGACGAGGTAAAGACGTATATCGACGAGCATAAGGAGAACTTCTACAAGTCCCACGCTCTCAAGTTTGCCGTTACGCTGAAGGCTGACGACTACTCCGAGGACGAGGCGGCATTCGAGGCAGCAAAGCTTCTTGCCGACGCTTGCTTCGTAAAGCTTGAGAACGCCACCTCCGTAGAGGAGTTCCGCACCGCCGTTGTGGAATACATCGTTTCCCGCGACTTTGACGCTACCGTAAGTGCAAAGATCCCCGCAGACATCAGACCCCAGGCAGACGGCCTTGCGGTAATCAAGGAGCAGATCCTTGAGGACCTTGTTGACGTTCTCGTTGAGGGCAAGACCGAGGAAGAGGTCGTTTACGAGAAGGGCTCTCTTGAGGAAGCCATCAATAACGTATCCACCACCCTGGAGTCCTCCTGCGCATCCGCACTTTCCGCCCTTGAGATCTCCCAGAGCTTCGTCAAGGAGACCAGCGATCAGACCATTCTCTGGCTTCTGAACGCCGAGACCGAGGTTGGCTCCACCAAGTCTGTGAACACCTCGAACGACACCACCTACACCCGCACCGTATATATGCTGACCGAGAACATCCACGTTGAGGATGAGGACACGGTCAACGTCGGTCACATTCTTGTAGAGGCAAGAAAGGCAACCGCCAAGGAAGAGGAGATCGCCGCCGCCAAGAAGAAGGCGGAGGAGCTTCTTGCTACCTACCTCGCAGGCGACAAGACCAAGGAAGCCTTCGAAAAGCTTGCCGAGGAGAATACCGACGACAGCGGCGTCTTCTATGAGAACGTAGCCGAGGGCGATATGGTCGCCGAGTTCAACGACTGGATCTTCAGCGAGGATCGCAAGGAGGTCGGTGAGACCGCTATCGTTCAGACCGATTACGGCTTCCACGTTATGTACTGGGACGGCGAGGGTGAGACCACCGCAACCGTTTCGGCAAAGAACGGCGTCGTAAGCGATCGCTACACGGCATTCCTTGAGGAGGGCGAAAAGTCCCTTGACCTCAACGAAAAGTATATTGAAAAGCACACTGCCGAGACCGAGTCGGAAACGGCTGCCGCGTAATTCGGACAGACACATAGAAAAATGGCATGGTTTACCGTGCCATTTTCTGTCATATCCGACGGATGGGCGCTTCCCGAAGCCGCCCCGTCCACATATAATAACAGTAATGAAGATTTTCTGAAAGGAACGGTTATGATTCTCGATCCTCAAACCACCACCATTGCGTATCGCTGTCCCTCCTGCGGCAGCGGCGTGATCAGCGCCGTGGGCATGTTTTCCCTGGGCGCCGATATGGTCAAGCTGAAATGTACCTGCGGAGAAAGCGAGCTGACTATGGTCTATACCGGTGACGATAAGGTACGCCTTTCCGTCCCCTGTCTGGTCTGCCCCAAGCCCCACAGCTTCACGGTCAGCCGAAGCCTCTTCTTCGGCAGAGATCTCTTCGTGCTTCCTTGCCCCTACTCTGACCTCAATCTCTGCTTTATGGGAGAAATGAATCACGTCAAGGCGGAGCTTGCCCGCTCGGAGCTGGAGCTTCTCGATATGCTGGAAAAGAACGGACTCGCCAACCTCGACGCGCTCCGTCAGAAGGAGGAAGAGCTCCTTCCCGATTCCCAGGTGCTGGACATCGTTATGTTCGTGCTTCACGAGCTGGAGGCAGAGGATCAGATCTACTGTCGGTGCGCCGACCGCAAGGACAGCGAATACGGCTGTCGGGTCGTGGAGGACGGGATCCTCGTGTTCTGCAAGACCTGCGGTGCCTCCCGTATGATCCCCGTGGATAACCTTCTCGGCGCGCAAGCCTTCCTTGACTGCGACAGTCTTCGACTGGAATGATCCTTCCGCGACAAAAAGCTTGCACCCTTGCGCCTCCTCCGTCATAGTATGGTAATGAGAACGGGAAGCCCCTTCTCACATGCATTTTTATACGGAGGATATACCATGAATAACTGCTTCTGCAATCTTTTCGATAACAACAACTGCATCTGGATCATTATCATCGCTCTCCTGATCCTGTCCTGCTGCTGCGGTTGATCGTTACTCAAGGGCGACGCGTCGCCCCTTCCCGAAGATAACTTATGGGCTGTTGCCTCGCGCAACAGCCCTCTTTTTCTGTTTTTTGGAAAACCCCTTGACGGAAAGCAAAAGTAGGAGTATAATTATTATGTATAGGTATACACACCACAAAAATATTGATAGGAGAACGGTACTATGACACAATATATCACCATTGCCGCCACCGTATTTCTCGTCTTAGAGGTACTCATCATCGGCATCGGCATCCTCATCGGATATCGGAGAGGCTTGGGTAGGACCCTCGTCCGCGCCGTATATCTCGCCATTATCGGTATTGTTTCCTTCTTCGTCGGTCGCAGTATCGCCGCCACCGTGACTCATACCGTGGTTTTGGCAGTCTTACCCATGCTCCCCGACGAGATCGTTACGATGCTGGAGGTCAAGCCCGAGTTCGAGATCCTCTTGGAGCATCTGATAAGCGCCTTGCTTGTGCCCGTGATCTTCGCAACCCTGTTTGCCATTCTTCAGCTTCTGACGCTGATCCTCTTCAAAAAGCTGTCCACCAAGCTGGTAACCGCCATCACCAAGAAGGAAGAGCGGACAACGGCAGGTAAGTGGACGGGCGCCGCGGCGGGTCTTGTTCTCGGCATTGTGATCGCCGCCGTGCTTCTCTCCCCGATGTACACCGTGCTTCACGTTGTGGAAAACACCCCCGAGGACACCATTACGATCTTCGAGGACGCCATTGCGGAGAACGGCACTGCCTCGCTTGAGGCAAACGTCCCCACGGTATCTTCGGCACTGCGCGTGCAGCCGCACACCGTTCGGCTCTCTTCCCACCGGTCCTTCCGCGTATCCTCCTTCTCCTTTGTCAACGCGTTTTTAACCAAGCAGCTTACCACCTACGCGATTCCCGAGCCCTGCGAGGGTGAGGCGGCAAACGAATCCGCTCTCAACACCCTTCCCGTCATTCTGGCAACCGCAGGTGACGCCCTGTACGCCTACAACACCACCGCCGTCAGCGGAGGTGCCTCTATTGACGCTATCACCAACGCCGCGGCTGCCGTTGCGCCTCACCTGAACGAGTCCTCTACCGTGCGCCACATCGCCGCCGACGCCCTCTATCTGGTTGGGGTATCCTTCCGCGATAACGGCTCCTTTATGGGCATCGAGCTTCCCGAAACGGACAACGCTATCCTCACCAGCATCGTTAACAATCTGGTGGATACCCTCGCCCAGACCACCCCCGACACGGTGGAAGCCAATATGAAGTCCCTCTTCGGCATATCCGAGATCAAGTACGACAAGGAGGCGGCAAAGCCTCACGTTTCCATCAACAAGGGACTTCTCTCCTCCATGACCAAGCTCGACAAGGACGATCCTATGAAATCTCTTCAGGATGAAGCGCTGTCCGATGCGGTATCCTCCGCCATCGGCAACCTTGCCGACAACGAGAATATGTCCGGCGTGCTTTCCGACATCAAGGATTTCGCCGTCGGTATCATTCAGGACTCCGACATTGACCTGACGGACGAAAAGTACGATTCGCTTTACGAGGATATCTCCCAGGATCTTTCCGATAAGATCAGCGAGAGCATCAGACCCGAAGCCGAGGAAAAGGTCAGCGTATCCGAGGTGGCAAAGAACCTCGAATCCACCATCGAAAGCTACTTTGACGCATACGACATCCCTGCCGACTCCTTCCAGACCTCTGTCATCGCCACCTGCATCGCCCAGGAGTTCTACAAGGAAGAAAACATTGTGGACGGCACCATCAACGTTACGGTGGAGGAGGTGCTTGACTTCTTCGGCATCACCCAGTCCGATATCGACGATTTCCTGAACGGTGGCTCTTCTACCGAAAACGAGGGGGAAGGCACCGAGGGAGAAGTCACCGACCCCGAAGCTCCCGTCCTGCCCGACGATTTTGACATCAACGATCTGCCCGAGGACTTCGACATCAACGATCTGCCCGAGGATTTCGACATCAACGATCTGCCCGAGGATTTTGACATTTCCGATATTACGGGACAGTAAAAAAGCACCG
Source organism: Eubacteriales bacterium (assembly GCA_045121195.1). Classification (GTDB taxonomy): domain Bacteria; phylum Bacillota; class Clostridia; order Oscillospirales; family CAG-272; genus RGIG8775. Next base: position 13,189 of record JBGVFO010000153.1, on the reverse strand, counting down.
CCATTCCGCGTTTGCGGAATGGCGGTTTTCGCAAAAAACGTCTGCACAAGCTTGTGCAGACGTTTTTATTATTTTTGCGAAGCTCCCACGTGCCGCTTGATCGCCTCAAAGGATGCGTCGCTGATGTCATGCTCGATCTTGCAGGCATCCGTCGCCGCCGTTTCGGCGTCTACGCCAAGGCGGGTCAGAAATTCCGTCAGCACGGTGTGGCGATCGTAGATCTTCTGTGCCACCTCGCGCCCCGATGCCGTCAGGGTAATAGAGCCGTCGTGGGCGACCTCAATAAAGCCTCCCGACTTGAGCAGGCCCATTGCGCGGCTGACCGATGGCTTGGAATATCCCATATGCTCTCCCACGTCAATGGCGCGAACCTGAGGCTGTTTTCCCGACAGGAGTAAAATGGTTTCCAGATACATTTCGCCCGATTCCTGGATATGCACAGCTATCGCCTCCCTTTCTCTACGGTATATTCTAACACAAGCCGAAGGATTTTTCAATCCCCGAAGAGAAATTTTCGGCAGCCTGTCATTCCGCTCTTAGGCGTACGATGATCTTCATGATCAGATCGAGGTCCTCGTCCTCCAGCGGCTTCAGCTCCTCTACCACCCGTCTTATGCGGTTGGGAGCGTGATTCCCCTCGTCAAAAAACTCCCCGATTCCAATACCGAAATAGTCGCAGATGGCGAACATTTCAGGAAGCGAAGGGAGCGATTTTCCCGAAGTAATATTGTTGATATAGCTTTTGCTATGCCCCAGATCGTAGCTCATCTGATACTCCGAGACCCCTTTTTTCAGTCGCAGCTCTGTAATTCTTACCCGTACGTCGTCTGCTCTCACCTATATCACCTCACTTACTTATATTATAGATTGCCGCGCAGGAAAAATATCATTCTTAAAGATGTCGTTCTTATTGAATTATACCGCCTAAAGATGTTATTATCCGCTCACAGACGATTTTTAGTCAAAATCCACCGTTTTTCAAAAGGTTTTCGAGATTTTAGCGGTTGTTTAAAATCAAAGAAAATTTGTGCAAAAATCTATATACTTTGTTTTTGTTTTGTGTTATAATAAAGATAATGATGAAAAAAATCCGGAGGATCATAGGATGAAGCAGTTGAATTTTGTCGTTTGCGGCACCGGCTGTCGCGGTGAATCCGTCGCTAAGAACGTAATCGCCAATCTCGAGGACGTTCGTATCGTTGGTGTCAGCGACCTCTACGCAGACAAGGCAGAAAAGCTGGCAAATGCCCTTGAGGAAAAAACCGGCTTCCGCCCTGAAGTATATACCGCTTCTACCGTTATGGTAGAAGCACTGAAGCCCGACGTGGCGTACGTTGCTACAAGCTGGGAGTCCCATACCGAGGTTGCCATTATGGCAATGGAGCACGGCGTTGCCGTAGCTATGGAGGTTGGCGGCGCTCACAGCGAGGAGGAATGCCGCTCTCTCGTTGAGGCTTGGGAAAGAACCCGCGTGCCCTTTATGTTTATGGAGAACTGTTGCTTCAACCGCGACGAGCTGTTCGCCCTTTCTCTGGCGCGCAACGGCGTTCTCGGCGACGTAGTATACTGTCACGGCGCATACGGTCACGACCTTCGCAAGGAGGTATCCTACGGCGATATCAACCGCCACTACCGTCTGCACCATTACTCCACCCGTAACTGTGAGAATTATCCGACCCACGAGCTGGGTCCCATCTGCCGCCTTCTCAACATTACCCGCGGCAACCGCATGGTATCCCTCGTTTCTCGCTCCAGTAAGTCCCTCGGTCTTCATACGTACGTGCAGGATAAGCCGGAGCTGGAATATCTCCACGATCGTGAATTCGCCCAGGGCGACATCGTAGAGACCCTGATCACCTGCGAAAACGGTGAGCTGATCAGCCTTCGCCTTGACACTACCCTGCCCCGTACATACTCCCGCGAGCTGACGGTTGCGGGAACCCGCGGTCGCTACGTTCAGGATACCAACTCGGTCTTCCGCGACGGCTGCAAGGAGACCTTTGACATTATCGCGGGCACCAATATGTATCTCAACAACGCCACCGAGCTTTACGACCCCTACCTGGTTGATTTCTGGCGTAACATTACCGAGGAGCAGAAGAAAGCGGGACACGGCGGTATGGACTACTTCGAGTTCCTTGCCTTCGTAAACCATCTCCGCGACGGCAAGCCTATGCCCATCGACGTATACGAGGCGGCGACCTGGATGTCCATCACTTACCTCTCCGAGAAATCCATCGCCATGGGAGGTGCCGTAGTCGAGATCCCCGACTTTACTAACGGCGCCTATAAGACCCGTCAGCCCTTCGATGTAGTCGAGATCCCCCGTGTGGAGCAGTAACGAGCCGCTATGGGATTTGACGTTGCACTTTCCAACGTTCTCGTAACGCTGTTCTATATTCTCCCCGGTTATATTATTTGTAAAATGAAACGAGCGTCGGCAGATCATCTGCCGACGCTTTCCACCGTTCTTATTTACGCGTGTGGTCCCTGTATGACCATCTCCGCGTTTCTCGCGCTGGAATTCTCCCTCTCCGAGCTTGCCAAAATGGGGCTGTTCTTCGTGGTCTCCTTCCTCTTGCAGGCAGCCTTTATGGCCCTGCTGTTTCTGATCTTCTGCCGCAGAAATAACGATATGAAGTATCGGATCCTTGCCCTCGGCTCGGTTCTCGGAAACGTAGGCTTTTTCGGTCTGCCCATCGTTAAGGCACTGTTGCCCGAAAACCCCGAGGTAATGTGCTACGCGGCGGTCTACGTCATTTCCATGAACATCCTCGTCTTCACCGTAGGCGTCTTTTTCCTGACGGGCAAAAAGGAGAGCATGACCCTCCGCGCCGCCATCTTGAATCCCAGTATGCTGGGCTTCTCGGTAGGACTGGTACTGTACGTCCTTGGAGCCAACCGCGTTTTACCTTCGCTTTTGGTAAGCAGTGTCGGACTCCTCGGCAATATGACCACGCCCCTTTGTATGATCATTCTGGGAATTCGCCTTGGCACCGTCAGCCTGCGGAAGCTTTTCACCCGCCCCATCGTGTATATGACCTGTCTTGGCAAGCTGCTCCTCTTTCCCCTCTTTTGCTACGCGGCGGTGGTGCTTCTTACCCTTGACCCCGCCTTCAAGGCGAGTATGCTGATCCTCTCGGCAACCCCCTGCGCCTCCATCATTTTCAATATGGCGGAGATCCACAGAAGCGAGACCGAGCTGTCGGCAAACTGCGTCCTGGTATCCACCCTGATCTGCTTTATTACCATCCCGATTCTGACCTTGATTCTGTAAATTGATGTTTATAGGGGAGTAAAGTTACCAAGAGTTCAATTACGGGAGAGGTCAAAACCTTCTTGTAAGAAGGTTTTAACAATTCCCAGAACTTTTCTGGCAGGGGGAGAAAAAACAAGATAATATGCCTGCATAGACATAACAATCGCTCCCGCCAGTTCTCAGGGACCACCACCCTGAGAACTCTACAGAACGATTTGCAGCCGACAGAGGAATGGGACACCCTAAAAAAACGCTTATTGATAGCGAGTCTTTGCCGAAGGCAAATGCGGGGCGCGTCCGCTGAACAAAATGGGGTTCACCCTGTTCGCTCAAACCCTATAAAAACTTTTTCCAGAAAAGTTTTTTTGCGGAGCTTTTTTTCCAAAAAAAGCGACCTCTCCCGTAACCGTTCTCCCCGATCAATCAAAATTTGAACCATTCATTGCAAAAGACGGGCGACCCGAGGGTCGCCCGTTTTTGATTTAATTCATCGAACCGATGACGCCCACAAAGAGGGGCAGTCCCGTTGCGTTATCCACGATAGCGTAGACGAAGGGACGGTCAAGGATGACCGAGTAGCTTTCCATCGGCGCCGCCGACGTGCACTCCATTCCCGCCCAGGTCACCGCCGCTGCCTTGGTGCCGTTGCGGCTGACGTCGATAAAGGTCTTTTGCTCCACCGACGAGCAGAAGAGATTGGCGTCGCCCGCGCTTCCCATCTTGGAAAAATCCGCGTCCATGGGAGAAAACATCTTCTCCATGCCCATCGCCTGAAGAGCCTCTACAAGAGAGCTATAGGAATCGTAAGAAAACTCGGGGATCCCCACGTCCACGGGCGCGCCGCGGCGGTTCCCCCAGACCTTCAGCCACTCCTCACCCGTGAGAGAGGCGGCAAACTCGAGAATATCCATATTCTCATCATCGGGAAGCAAGCCGACGAAGCTGTAAGCGTTGCCCTCGTAGTTCTTGGCAAAGCCAAGGAAATCCTCACCCGCAAGCAGGGTCGATTCCTCGGAATACATCATATCCACCGTGGTCCGGCTTCCGTCGCCGTTGGTGAAGATGCGATCGCGAATGTCACTCTTCTCGTATTTGGTCTGCCACTTGGCGTCAAACACAAGGGTGTTGATGAGGTACATCACCGTCGTGGCACTGGGCGGTCTGTCAAGGATCGAGTCGATCATACCGTCGGTGTTTTTCTTTACCCAGTCATTGATATCCTTTTGGGTGCTTTCGTCAAAGGGCGCCTTATAGACCTGGGCGCCGTACCAGTCGGCGTTGGTCTGCAAAAAGTCCTCCCGCACCGCAAAATATTCGGCATCGCGGAACCAGATGGAGTTGGCAAGCGACGTCTTGCAATTCTCTCCGCTGTAAAGCCCCTTGGTGTACGCGTAAAGGCTCTCGTTGAGGGTTTCGACGTCCATACCGAACGCCCCCTCCATCTCGGCAAGGGTGTCGCCGTCGGCGCCGTTTGCCACCAGCGCCAGACACAGCATTGCCGACAGGGGCGAGATCAACTGCTGTTTCTTCTCCCCGTCAAGGGTCTCGCGGAAAAGGGCAAAAGCGAAATTCGCCGCGTTTGCCGCAAAAGTATCGTCCATTTCGGCGTCGCCCGTTACGGCGCGGGTATATCCTGCCGAAAGCTCACTTGCCGACGCGCGGACGCATCCCGTGCTGACGAGAAGCATGGCTGTCGCAAGCAATATACAAAGAATCGGTATCAAGATCTTTTTCATAAATCTTCCTCCTTATTCCGCGCCGATGGAAAAGACGCCGAAATCCACCGCGTAGATCAATTCAAGGCTCTTATCGTTGCTAAAATCGATGACGATCTCATATTCCCCCGCCTTGTCGGGGAATTTCTCCGCCGCCTCGCCGTTGACCGTCAGGCGCCACGTGCCCGAGGTCGCGGAAAATACGGAGAGCGTGAGATCCTTGCGAAGCGATACCTTCATAGTCACCGTAGATTTGCTTCGGTCGGTGAAGGTTACCTTACCGTATTCGTTTTCTACCGTGGTGCCAAGCGAATACGCATTTCCCTGCTCCGAAAGGGCAGTCTGTATCCGCGACTCTCTGATCTCAAGAAGGAGGTCGCCGTATACAAAGCTCCCGTCATCCTTCTCCATTTCAGCGGGATTTCGAACGCTACTCTCAAGAGTTACATCCTCTGCGGCACCGTTATACGAGTCGCTTTTATCGGCGATCTCGGGAGAATTCATCTCCGCGTCCATCTCCACCTCTTCCTTTGCGGTCGGAAAGACATCCACACCGCCGTTTTGCAACATCTGCGGCACGAGCAGTACCACAAGCAACAGACACGCGGCGATGGCGCCAAGACGGGTCCAGAAAGGAATCACGCGGCGTTCCGCGTGCGCCTCAAGGATCAGGTCCTCGTCGATCTCACTCATGGCACGCATCAGTTTTTCGTTCTTCATACCGAGATCCCCTCCTTTTCCAAATGAATCTTCAGCTTTCCTCGCATACGGAATAGGGTGGATTTTACCCTTCCCTCACCTACGTGGAAGCGACGGGCGATGTCCGCAATAGAGTCGCAGTAAAAATAACGGCAGACGAACATTTTCCGCGCCGTTTCGGGCTGCGTGCGAAGGAAATTGCTGATGCTTTCTCCAATCAGAGCGTTCTCGCGCTCGTCTATCGTGCCAATGCACTCATCAAGCTCATCCAAGGACACGGCAAACTCACCTCCTGCCCGTTTTTCCGCCGTTCGCGCCTTGTATTTGTCAAGGGCAAGATTTCTCGTGATCTTCCCCACAAACACGCGAAGGACGTTCGGTCGGGTCGGCGGAATGGCATTCCACGTGCGAAGCCACGTGTCGTTGACGCACTCCTCGGCATCAAGGGAATCGGACAAAATATTCATGGCAATGCTGTAGCAGTAGCCGCCGTATTTTTGTTGGGTCGCCTCGATCGCCTTCTCGTTGCGCTCGAAATATAACGCGATAATATCGTTGTCCTGCACGCCGATCCCTCCCTTCTTCATCTATAAGGACGACATAGTTTTCCTTTGGTTTCACGAAAATGAAATTTTTTCTTCTTTGTTCTTTCAAATTTTGATTTATCGGTGGGTTCGATGTGACGAAACGGCGATGCACAAACCCGTAGGGGCGATCAATGATCGCCCGTTCGTTGGGCCTTTTCCGTATATGGCGGGCGAACACTGTTCGCCCCTACGATAAAGACATCAAACCGACAAACATCAATTTACCGTTGAAATTTTGATTTGTCGGTGGGTTTGATTTGACGAAACGGCGACATACAAACCTTGTAGGGGTTTTCGCTCGTTTTGTGCGTAGCCGTGACACACCGACAAACATCAATTTATCCTTCAAATTTTGATTTTTCGGTGAGTTTGATGTGACGAAATGGCGACGCACAAACCCGTAGGGGCGATCATTGATCGCCCGTTCGTTGGGGAATTGTCGTTCATGGCGGGCGACCATTGGTCGCCCGTTCAAGAGGTCTTTTCCGTTTGTGGCGGGCGTACCCTGTTCGCCCCTACGATAAATAGATCAAACCGATAAACATCAATTTATCACCCGTTTCCATCTGTATTGTATCATACGTCGCGGTATTTGTAAACCCGAAAATTTCACGTGGCTTCCCTCTTGACCCCTATCGCTTTCCGTGGTACAATAAAAGAAAATAACCGAAAGGAATCGAACTGTATGAAAAAGCTGGGCTTTGGCCTTATGCGCCTCCCCCTTCTCGACCCCAAGGACAACAAAAGCGTAGATATAGAGCAAACCAAAACGATGGTAGACACCTTCTTAGCAAGGGGCTTTACCTATTTTGACACCGCGTGGATGTATTGCGGCTTCGAGAGCGAGAACGCCATCCGCGAGGCGCTTGTGGAGCGCCATCCTCGCGACAGCTTTACCCTTGCGGACAAGCTTCACTCCGCCTTTATCAAGACCAAGGAGGACCGCGACCGCGTCTTTGAGGAGCAACGCAAAAAGACCGGCGTGGACTACTTTGACTACTACCTGCTTCACGATGTGACCCGTGACCACTACAAGGTCTACGAGGAGCTGGACTGCTTCCGCTGGATCGAGGAAAAGAAGCAGGCGGGCCTTGTCAAGCATATCGGCTTTTCCTTCCACGATAACGCCGAATTTCTCGAGGAGGTCATTGTCAAGCACCGCGACCTCTTTGAATTCGTTCAGCTTCAGATCAACTACCTCGACTGGGAGAGTGAGCGCGTCCAGTCCCGTCTTTGCTACGAGGTGGCAAGAAAATACGACCTTCCCATTATCGTCATGGAGCCCGTCAAGGGCGGTACCCTCGCCAAGGTTCCCGACTCGGTAAGCGCCATGTTCCGCGCCTATCACGAGGACTGGTCCGCGCCCTCCTGGGCGATCCGCTTTGCGGCAGGTCTTGAGGGCGTAATGACGGTGCTTTCCGGCATGAGCAGCATGGAGCAGCTTCTTGACAACACCGACTATATGACCGACTTCAAGCCCCTCAACGAAACCGAGCAGAAGATCGTCCGCACGGCGGCGGATATGATCAACGAGAAGGTCGCCATCCCCTGCACGGGTTGCTCCTATTGCACAGGCGACTGCCCTATGGGCATCGACATCCCCACCTTCCTTGCCCTTTACAATGCTGATATGCGGGGCGAGGACGGCGCGCGACAGGAATACGCCGCGCGTGCCGGAAGATACGGCGCCCCCACCTCCTGCATCGGTTGCGGTCAGTGCGAGGACATCTGTCCCCAGCACCTGTCCATCATCTCCGATCTCGTGCGCGTTACGGAGCATTTTGGCAAATAACTCTCCGATTTCACAGAAAGAAACGAAAGGAAAAACGCTATGGTAAGACCCAATATGCCAAAGGGTGTGTCGATGGCACTTACGCGGCTTCTTGACGCGGGATACGACGCCTATATCGTGGGCGGCGCGCTGCGCGATATGCTTCTCGGTCGCGAGGCTCACGACTGGGACATTGCTACCTCGGCGCTTCCCCACGAAACCGAGCAGGTCTTTTCCGAGCTTCCCGTTATCAAAACGGGACTTCAGCACGGCACGGTAACCGTGCTTGTCGATCATTTTCCCATTGAGATCACCACCTTCCGTATCGACGGCGAATACCGCGACGCGCGGCATCCCGCGGAGGTGACCTTCACGCGCCGCATCGAGGACGATCTGGCGCGCCGTGATTTTACCGTCAACGCCATGGCATATAATGAGATATCGGGTCTTGTCGATCTGTACGGCGGACGCGAGGACCTTGAGGCACGTATCATTCGCGCGGTGGGCGACGCGGAGCTTCGCTTCTCCGAGGACGCCCTTCGCATCCTCCGCGCCTTCCGCTTTATGGCAAAGCTGGGCTTTGCCATTGAGGATAGCACCCTTGACGCGGCAGTGACCTGCCGTGACGGGCTGGCAAGGATCTCCGCCGAGCGGATCACCGCCGAGCTGGTCGGGCTTTTTGAGGGCAAGGACGCCGCCTCGGCGCTCTCCCTTATGATCGAAAACGGCATTTTCGATGCCATCGCCCCCGATTGGAGCGTGCCCGCCTTTGGCTTTTCCGCCCTCGGCGAGCTCCCACCCGTCTTTGAGGTGCGATTTGCTTATTTTTTGCGAAGCTGTCCCGATCGCGGCGAAGGGCTTGTGCGCCATCTGCGACTTTCGGGTAAGCAGTCCTCCCGCATTCGCGGACTGCTTGGACTTCGCTCCTTTGACCTTTCCCGGGCAAGTGAGGCGCGAATCCGCCGACTCGTAGCGGCGGCAGGTCCGTATGCGGACGATCTTGCGCCCCTTCTCTCGGTAGGCGATTTCTTCTCTCTGTCGGCAGAGGCTTCCGCCGAGGCGATCCGCACGGTGGAGAGCATCCGTCGCCGTGGGGACTGCCTGACCCTCTCGGGTCTTGCCGTTGACGGACGAACGCTGATGACGCTGGGCTTTGGCGGCAAAGAAATCGGCACGGTGCTGGAAGCGCTTCTCGCGGCGGTGCTGGAGGATCCCGCACGGAATACGCCCGAGGCGCTATTGACTCTTGCCCGTCACATTAAGGAAAAGGAGAAATCACATGAAGCGTAATTGGATCATCCTCTTGATATGGCTTCTGCTTGCTTGTCTGCTCGCGGGATGCGGCAATACGTCAGAAAGCGAATCGAACACGGAGTCGGAATCGGGATCCGAATCGGTACGGGAAACCGAGAGCGAATCCGAAACCGAAACAGAGTCGGAAACAGAATCTGAAACAGAGGCGGAATCCGAAACAGAATCCGAAACGGAAACCGAGGCAGAAACCGAGATCGAGGAGCCTGCGGCGCTTTGGAAGGAGAACGGAGCGGTCCTTCGCCTGTACGATAAGGAAAGCGGCGACCGCGCCATCCTCTACAAAGCTCCCGACGAAAGCTTCCTTGGGGACGCCTTTGGGGTAGAGCTGTCCCTTGACGGTGAGCGCTGGTATCCCCTTGACGTCTGGACGGCGCGGGTCGCGGTACAAGTATTCTCCAATATCTATGACCTCCACACAACCTATTTCGTCAATTTCGATTTTGAAGGGGAGGCGCTTCTGCGCGTAACCCCCAAAGCGAGCGGTGAGGTCAAGCTCCGCCCCGTAGGAAAGGCAAGCATCAGCAAGCAGGCGGCAGAGGCGACTGTGATCCGCCTGACAACCCCCTGTCAGCTTTCCTTTGAGGTAGGCGGCAACATCTACGAAAATCTGCAGATCTTCGCCAATCCCATTGAGGAGATCGACCGCAACGATCCCGACGTGATCTATCTTGAGGCGGGGCTGTACACGGCAGACAACTGCGAGCTGATCCAGTCCGTCCCCACGTACAGCGGCGACCAACAGTATGATACGCCCATGCTTTACGTGCCGTCGGGAAAGACCCTCTATCTGTCCGGCGGCGCCGTGGTGCGTGCGCAGATCGTAGTAGGACAATGCGAGGACGTGTCGGTGAAGGGGCGCGGTACCGTGGATATTCTCCCGTGGAACCGAGCCAATAATATTCGAGCGTCCTCCGATGAGGCGACCCCCGCCGGAGTTCGCATAGAAAACAGCAAAAACGTATTGGTGGAAGGCATTGTCGTGCGCGATTCTATGGCGTATTCTATCTACGCAGGCAACTCCACGGGCGTGGCGGTAGACAATTTCAAGTGTATTGCCGCGGCGCAATGGTCGGACGGCTTTGATTCCATGGCGGTATCCGACGTGGTGATCAAAAACAGCTTTTTCCGCACCAACGACGACTGCATTGCCATCTACGGCTCCCGTTGGAACAACAAGGGCGACTCTCGCAATTATGAGATCTATGATTGTGTGCTCTGGGCGGACAACGCCCACGCCATCAATATGGCAAATCACGGCAGTAACGATCCGTCCGATCCCGACATCATCGAGAATATCCATTTTCACGATATCGACATCCTTGAGGTACATTCCATCAACTGGACAGGCGCTATCAGCGTAATGTGCGGCGGCGAGAACATTCTCCGCAACGTTACCTTTGAACGCTTCGAGGTGGAGTTTACCCAATCGGATCTGATCCGCCTCCGCATCACACAAGATGGAGGATATTACGGTCGGACGGTGGAAAGCTTCACCTTCCGCGATATCTTTTTTGAGCCGTGGAACGGCCAAGTAGCAGGCGTATACCTGCAGGGTTACAACGCGCAAAGAAAAGTAAAAAATATTCACTTTGATAACGTATGGATCGGAAACGAGAAGATCGTGGCAGGCTCTCCCCTGTTACGTCAAAACAAATATACCTCGGAGATCACCTTTGAATAGAAAGAAGAACCTATGAAAAAGCTTTGGGAAAAATATCGCGAGATCGTGCTCTATCTCGTGTTTGGCGTGCTGACCACCCTCGTGGGAATGGGTACCTACTTCGTCCTGCTGTGGGCGGCGGAGCAGGTCCTTGCCCTTACGCCCGAGATGCCCGCCTACCACGCCGTCCGCGCCGTGGCGCAGGTGGTGCAATGGGTGCTTGCGGTTCTGTTCGCCTATGGAACAAACAAGCGCTTCGTCTTTCGGGTCGAGGGAGGCAACGAGGGCAAGCGGCTCGGCGGATTTTTCGCCGCCCGTCTGTTCTCTCTCGGCGTGGACTCGGTCGTGACCTTCGGTACCGTTCTGCTATTAGGTGCCGTCGGATACACCGCCTTTGCTACCGATTTCGGATTTTTGCCCTTTTCGGTAAGCTTTACCGCCGACCTCTGGAGCAAGATCGCCGCCTCGGTCGTGGTGATCGTGGTCAACTATCTGCTCAGTAAATTTCTGGTGTTCCGAAAACAAGCATAAAAGAAGCCCGAGAAGATCTCGGGCTTCTTTTACATAGTTTCTTCTTCGGGGAGATCGTCGGCGCAGCCGTCGGGATTATCGAAGCAGCCGCATTTGCCGTAGTAGTCCTTGGCATCGTGGGAAAGACAGTCGTTCTCGCTAACGTGACTGTACGCGTTGGAATGTGCCGTGTTGGTTTCACAAGCACAACGGAAGCTATCGTGCTTGCGGCACTCGCATCCGATCTTTTCCGCGAGCTTCCAGCCGTAGTAGGCGATCGCCATAACGCCGCCAACCAACATAGCGGCAGAGGAAAGCTTATCAAGCGTATCCTTCTCGCCGCAACCGCCGCTACAGGATTTGGGTAAACAGAGCATAAGAGTCTCCTTTCCTTGTATTTTGTTTTAGTATGTCCCTTTTTTGAGGCGCCCAAACAAAACAAAATTTTTTCGTATTGCATTTTCTCCCAAAACGTGGTAAAATACTGTGAAAAGAGTTTTCCAAAATGGACGTATGCTTTGCCCCAAAAGGGGGAAGGATACGTAAAAATATACTTGGAGGGTACCGTGAAACGAACGAAGACCGAATGGCTTTTGATACTGAAGAATATTGCGCTTGTGATCGCGGGGACGCTGATCCTTTCCTTTGGAACGGCTGTCTTTATTTTCCCCTTTGAGCTGGTCACGGGCGGCGTTTCGGGCTATTCCATTATTTTAGATCATATCATCCCCATAGAATTTCTTACCGCAGACAGGATCGTTATCATCCTCACGTGGACGCTGTTCTTCCTCGGGTGGATCGTTATGGGCAAAAGCTTTGCTCTGAAAACGTTGATCTCCACCGTGATCTATCCCGTTGGCGTTTCTCTGTTTATGCGCCTCTCCGACCCGTCGGTCATGGGAGGATTTCTGAACCTCAGCACCAGCCAATATTCGGACATTGCCGTTCTGCTTGCCGCCCTCTTCGGCGGTCTTTGCGTGGGCGCGGGATGTGCCGTGACCTTCCTCGGCGGTGGCTCCACAGGCGGCGTCGACGTGCTGGCGTTCCTTCTTTGCAAAGTCTTCCGCCGTTTGAAGAGCTCGGTGGCATTCTTCCTCGTTGACGGAACGGCAGTCGTGCTCGGTATGTTTGTGATCGGCGACCTGGTCGTTTCCCTTCTCGGTATTATCTCGGCGTTCCTGGCCGCCGTTATGGTGGACAAGGTGTTCCTCGGCGGAAACAGCGCCTTTATCGCGCAGATTGTCACCGATAAATACGATGCCGTCAATCGCGCTATTATTGAACGAATGGACCGCACCTCCACCATCGTGGACGTGACGGGCGGCTATTCCGGCGTCGAGAAAAAGATGGTGATCGTGTCCTTTACCGTAAGACAGTATTCCGAGCTTTTGAGCATACTCAGCCACGAGGACAAGGATGCCTTCGTCACCATTCACCGCGCGCACGAGATCAACGGTGAGGGCTGGACGAGATAAGGAATATATCAAAAAGCAGGCGCATATGCGCCTGCTTTTTCGCTCGAGAGGTTCAAATTTTGATTTGTCGGTGGGTTTATGATGTCAAAACGGCGTCGCACAAACACTGTAGGGGCGGCCACAGGTCGCCCCCCACAAACCGCAACAACCCCACGAACCGGGGGCCACTGGTCGCCCCGACAAACAAAAAAAAAAACCC